>UQVK01000091.1 GCA_900544445.1 uncultured Lachnospiraceae bacterium | reverse complement strand
TAACTGCTATTGTACCATCTGCGGAGAGAAAATTTATATAGAAGATGTAAGAAAATCCAGTAAAATCGATGGGTTTGGCGATTTAACAATCGCCTATGAAAATGATAAAAAGGAGATTACAGTCATGAAAAAGGTTGTGATTGCAGGCGGCGGCTGGTCCGGCTGTGCGGCTGCCGTTGAAGCGAGAAAGCTGGGGGCGGAGGTTACCCTTCTGGAAAGGACCGATATGCTGCTTGGAACCGGTCTGGTTGGCGGCATCATGAGAAATAATGGAAGGTATACCGCCACGGAGGAGATGATAGCCATGGGCGGCGGCGAGCTGTTTGGCGTGATCGAACAGAATCTCCGGCATAAAAATATCGAGTTCCCCGGCCATGCGCATGCGGATCTGTACGATGTGGCCACCATTTCCGGTGCGGTTACCAGATACCTTCTTTCCCTTGGCATTCAGGTATGCCTGCAGGCGAGAATCACGAAGCTTCAGAAGGACGGAAACAGAATCGTGAACATCGAGGATGCGGACGGAAATGTTTATGAGGGCGATGTTTTCATCGATACCACCGGAACAGCAGGTCCGATGAACAACTGCAGCAAATATGGAAATGGATGCGCCATGTGCGTGCTGAGATGCCCCAGTTTCGGAGGCCGCGTATCGGTTACGGGGCTTGCCGGAGTGGAAGAGATGCAGGGAAAGAAAGCGGACGGAAGCATCGGTTCCATGAGCGGTTCCTGCAAGATCCTGAAGGAATCCCTCGCGCCGGAGATCGTGGAGGAGCTGGATGAAAAGGGCGTCGTAGTCTATCCCATTCCTCAGGAGCTGAGAGAGGACCATCTGAGCCTGAAATGCTGTCAGCAGTACGCCCTGCCCCAGTTCCGCGACAATATCGTTCTGCTGGATACCGGCCATGCCAAGCTGATGACGCCTTTCTACAGCCTGGAGACCCTGCATCAGATCCCCGGCTTTGAAAACGCGCGCTATGAAGATCCTTATGCGGGCGGAAAAGGAAATTCCATGCGCTATTTTGCCATGGCACCCAGAAGCAACGCGCTGAAGGTGGAGGGCGTGGACAATCTGTTCTGCGCCGGAGAGAAGGCGGGCCTGCTGGTTGGCCATACGGAAGCGATTGTGACGGGCGTTCTGGCCGGATACAACGCCGTTCAGTACGCGGAAGGCAAGGAGCCTCTGACCCTGCCGGAAAGCACCCTGATCGGAGATGCCATCGCCTATGTGAAAAAAGAAATGGAAACCGAGGAGGGACGTTCCAGAAAGTATACCTTCTCCGGTTCCGTGTATTTTGAGAGAATGAAGAAAATCGGCCGTTACAGCACGGATGCGGAAGAGATCAGCAGCTGGGTGGAGCAGGCCGGCATGCTCGGAGTGTTCAACGCTAAGCAGTAACAGATGACCCGTTTCGACGAAGGAAGACGGCGGAGCCGGGAAAGGAGCCGGATGGAGAAGAAGATTCATGTCATAACAATCAGCCGCCAGTACGGAGCAGGAGGCAGCGAGCTCGGCCTTCTTCTTTCCGAAAAGCTGGGAATTCCGCTGTATAACCATGAGATTCTGTCTGAAATATCCAGAGGAACGGGAATTCGGGAAAACGTTCTCAGGGCGGCGGACGAGCGGATGGATAATTTTCAGGCGAACAGGCTGATCGAATTTCTTCCTTCAAAGGAGCGGGAGGCACTGGAGGCGGATACGGTTTTCAATCAGAAAACCCTGTATACCATCCAGGAAAACACCATCCGCAGTCTGGCGGAAAAAGGTCCCTGTGTATTTGTCGGACGCCTGGCGGATTATGCGCTCCGAGAAAGAGAGGATGTTCTTGCCGTTTTTCTCTATGCGCCAAAGGAATGGCGTATCCGCCGCATGATGCGGATGGAAAATATTCCCGGTGACGAGGCGGCAAGAAAACGGCGCCGCATCGACAGGGAGAGACGCAGCTACTGCAAATATTATACGGGCAGAGAGTGGGACGACTGCAGCCGGTACGACTACATGTTCAACACCGCTTCCCTGAAGCTGGAAACCATAGCGGAAATACTCTGCCGCAGGATGAGAGAAGAACCCTGATCTGACTTGGAAAAAGAACCGGGAGGACGCGGAAAATGCGCCTTCCCGGTTCTTTGCTCACTGACCCATGGAGGAGGTTTCCGGCAGGGTGCTTCCGCCGTCGATGACCACCTGCGTTCCCGTGATGTAGCTGGATTCATCGCTTGCCAGGAATGCGGCAAGCTCTCCGATTTCTTCCGGCCTTGCCAGCCGCTTTAAGGGTACCGCATCCGCAATGGCCTGAATGGCCCGTTCCGGACATTCCGGATCCGACTGCTGTGCCATTCCCTCCACGAGAGGCGTGCGCACATAGCCCGGACAGATGGCGTTGACACGGATGTTGAAATCGGCGGTTTCCCTGGCCATGGCGCGGGTGAAACCGATCAGCGCGGCTTTGGTCATGGCATAGGCCGCTTCTCCGGGATCGGCCACCATATATCCGGTAACGGAGCTCATGACCACGATCCGGCCGTCTCTTTTGGCCTTCATGATGGGAAGCACAGCCTTGGTTGCGTTCCACACGCCTTTGATGTTGATGTCAATGTGGCGGTCCCGGATGGCGTTGGAGGGCGCGTCAAAATCCTCCAGCGTGCAGATCCCCGCATTATTGACCAGGATGTCCACCGCCCCATAGGTGGAAACGGCGGTCTGTACGAGCTTTTCCACGCTCGCTTCGTTGGATACGTCCGTCTGAACGCCGGTGGCTTCATACCCTTCTGAACGAAGCGCCTCAGCGAGCGCAAGCACCTTTTCCCCGCGTGCGGCAAGAACCACTTTTGCCCCGTAGCGGACGAAGGTCTTTGCGATACCTTCCCCGATTCCCTTGGAAGCTCCCGTAATGATGGCAACTTTCCCTTCCAGTTTTCTTTCCATACTCCTTCTCCTTTTCCCGGTACAGGCATACGGTACCGTTGTTCTCATGATAAAGTTGGTGCATGCTTCCATTATACGGTAGATAAAAACGCGGCACCAGTATTTTTCATCAAAATATATTTCCATGAAAACAGGTTTTCCATGTATAATGGGAAAGACAGGGATTCCCTGAAAAAGAATGGAAAGGAAGGGCAGAGCGTATGCTCTGCCGGTTAAACTTATGATACGAAGAGAAGATATGCTGGAACTGACCAGACGCATGGCGCCGTCCCGCGCCTCCATCGGACAGATCGCGGGAGCCTACCTGGACGAAGAAGGCTATGTGGATGGCACGTTCAATAAGAATTTCCTGCGGCTGTCTGCGGCCGAACGGACCAGAAATCTGGGCCTGGCCAAAGAAATCCTGATTTCGCGGACGAATGAGCAGCTGAAGGAGTACCGGATTCCGGAAGCGGCCAGAAAGCCCGGGGGCGTCTGGCAGCTTCTGGACGGAATCAAGGAGTCCGGACTGAAGAACGATGCGCTGCTGGATATTTTCTATGAGGTGCTGGGAGAAAAATATCATCCCGGTTATCCCTACGCCTGCTTTTTCTTCCACGGGCGCTATGATGTGCCGGTGAAGGGTACGGACGGGGAATGGCTGGAGGGCTCGGAGGAGGTCTATGAATACATGATCTGTATGCTCAGCCCTCTTTCCGGGGAATACGAACCGGGCCAGCCGGAATTTGGCTTTCTCTATCCGGCCTTCCGGAACCGGTACGGCGAGAGGGAGTACATCAACCTCTTTGAAAGCAGGCCGGAACGGGAGCACCGTGAGCTGAAGGAGTGGCTGCTGAACGGGTGAGCGGAGAAAAAAACGGATCATTCCGCTGGCCGGATATGGCGGTTGTGTTTTGTCACCGTTTCCGTTACAATGAATCCATTGAGGATTGTTACCACGGATTTACTTTTATGGAATGCGTATGAAAAGATTACAAAATCAAAATCGAAACGGGAAGCGTCGCAGAACCCGGCAGTTCCTGGCGGTGCTTCTGCTTCTTCTTACGGCGCTTTCCGGCTGCGGCCGCACAAATCTTGAGGCGCAGGAGGCGGAAAACAGCTTTTTTGCCATGAACACCTATATGACTTTCACTGCCTATGGAGAGCAGGCGGAGGATGCCCTTGCGGACGCGCGTGCACGTGTGGAGGAAGTGGAAGCGCTGTGGTCCGTGACGGATGAGGAAAGTGAGATCTATCAGGCCAACCACAGCGGGGGAGAACCGGTGAACGTCAGCGAAGAGACGGCGGAGCTGGTTTCCTTTGCGCTTGAGATGGCAGAGAAAACGGACGGAGCGCTGGAGCCCACCATCTACCCGGTGCTGCGGGCCTGGGGCTTTACCACGGACACGAAACAGGTGCCTTCTCAGGAAGAAATCGACGCGCTGCTGGAGGATGTGGGCCATGAGAAAATCACGCTGGACGGAACGCTTCTGACGGTGCCGGAAGGGATGGAACTGGACCTGGGCGCGGTGGGAAAGGGCTATGCAGGCGACCTTGCGGCGGAGGCGGTCCGGGCCCGGGGGATCGAATGCGCCATCCTCAGCCTGGGAGGAAATATTCAGGCGGTGGGAAGCAGGCCGGACGGGACCGACTGGAGAGTGGGCCTGCGAAGCCCCTGGGAGGACGGCACACTGGGGGTGCTTCGGGTCAGCGACCAGGCTGTGGTGACCTCCGGGGGATATGAAAATTATTTTGAGGACGAGGATGGAAACGTCTACTGGCACATTCTGGATCCGGAAACCGGATATCCGGCGAAAAGCGGCCTTTTGTCCGTTACGATCATCTGTCCGCAGGGCCGGATGGGAGACGCCCTTTCCACGGCGCTCTTTGTGATGGGGCCGCAGAAGGCGGAGGAATACTGGAGGGAAAACGGAGACTTTGAGATGATCCTGGTGACGGAAGAGGGAGAGATTCTGATCACAGAAGGGGTGGCCGACCATTTTACGCTCAGTGAAGGACGGACGGAAGAAATCCGGATGATTTCCCGTTAAGGTTTTCATCAGCAGGCAGATAAAGCTGCTGCCGGAAAAAGTTTTGATTCAGGGAGATGGAAGAATGCAGTATTATCTCGCCCCGATGGAGGGGATTACAGGTTATATTTACAGGCGCGCCCAGCATGCGCTGTTTCCTGCCTTTGACAAATATTTTTCCCCCTTTCTCGCCCCGCGGCCGAAGAAGACATTCAATGCCAGGGAAGTGAGGGATATCCTGCTGGAAAACAATGAGGGAATGGTTCTGGTGCCCCAGATCCTCACCAACCGGGCAGAGGATTTCATCCGGGCGGCAGAGAAGCTTCTGGAATACGGCTATCATGAGGTGAATCTGAATCTGGGCTGCCCTTCCGGCACGGTGGTTTCCAAGGGAAAGGGAGCCGGTTTCCTGGGTCAGCCGCGGCTGCTGGAGGCGTTTCTGGAGGAAATTTTCTCCGCTTTCCCGGCTCCCGCAGATGGGGAGAGCCGAATGGAAATTTCCATCAAAACCCGGCTCGGGATGGAGGAAGCGGAGGAATTTCTTCCGCTCATGGAGATGTACCGGCGTTATCCGCTGAAGGAGCTGATCATTCATCCGCGGGTGCGGGAGGACTATTATGCGAACCGGCCGGACTGGGATGCTTTTGAACGGGCTTTGTCCGGATGTCCCTTTCCGGTGGTGTATAACGGAGATCTGTTCACGGTGGAGGATGTGGCCCGCTTTCAGGAGCGTTTTCCCCAGGTGGACAGGGTGATGCTGGGGAGGGGCGCGGTGGCGGATCCGTCCCTGATCCGGCAGCTTAAGGGCGGCGAAGCCCTTTCCGGAAAAGAGCTGGGAGACTTTCTGGACCGGCTTGCTGCGGATTATGGAGAGGTGCTTTCCGGGGAGCGGGATGTGCTTTTCAAGCTGAAAGAGCTGTGGTTCTATCTGGGAAGGCTGTTCCCCGAGGGCGGGACGGAACGGAAGAAGATCCGCAAGGCGCAGAGCCTTTCCGAATACCGGGCGGCGGTCAGAAATCTTTTAAGAATGCTTGGATGATGGAAATGAAGAGAAGCAGAGGATGGGAGATATTCCGGGAGGAAACCGGACAGTGGTTTTTACAGGAGATGGGGCAGCCTACCAGGGTGCAGAAGGAAGCCTGGCCGCTCATTGCAGCGGGCAGGCATACGCTGGTGAGCGCGCCTACGGGAACGGGAAAGACGCTGGCGGCCTTTCTGGTCTTTCTGGACCGGCTCATGGGTCTTGCGGAGGAGGATGCGCTGTCCGATGAGCTGCATGTGATCTATGTATCACCCCTGAAATCTCTGGCGTCGGATATCCGGGAGAATCTGAAGCGGCCTCTTGCGGGGCTTGGAGGAACGGAGCGGATCCGGGTGGCCGTGCGCACGGGAGATACGCCGCAGAAGGATCGGCAGCGGATGCTGAAACGTCCGCCCCACATTCTCATCACCACGCCGGAATCGCTGTATCTGATGCTCACATCCGCAGGAGGCAGAGGGCTTCTTCGCACGGCGAAGGCGGTCATTCTGGATGAACTGCATGCGGTGATCGACACGAAGCGGGGCGCCCATCTGATGCTTTCCCTGGCAAGGCTTGACAGGCTTTGCGGGACGCCTCTTCAGCGGATCGGTCTGTCCGCCACCATTGAGCCGCTGGAGGAGGCGGCCCGTTATCTTGCGCCGGAGGGAGCCGAAATCGCGGCGCCGCCCATGCAGAAGCAGGTGAAGCTGGTAGTGGAAAGTCCCTTTACGGACGCGGACAGGCGGCAGAGAGATCCGGTATGGGAGGAGCTTGCAGAGCTGGTTTACCGGCACTGCCTGGAAAACAGGAGTACTCTCGCTTTTGTGGAGGGCAGGAGATATGCGGAGAAGCTTGCCTTTTATGTGAATCAGCTCGGCGGAAAGGATTTTGCCAGGGTGCATCATGGCAGTCTGTCAAAGGAGCAGCGGGAGGAGGCGGAGGAGGATCTGCGCGCCGGCAGGCTGCGGCTTCTGTGTGCCACCTCTTCCATGGAGCTGGGCATTGATGTGGGGCAGATTGACCAGGTGCTGCAGGTGGGCTGTCCCCGTACCATTTCCGGAACCATGCAGCGGCTTGGCCGGGCGGGACACAATCCCGGCCGGGTCAGCGAGATGATTCTCTTTCCCAGAACGGCGGCGGAATGCGTGACCTGCGGCATGACGGCGCAGCTGGCCAGAGAGGGCGGAATCGAACGGGTGAAGCCGCCCTCCGGCTGCCTGGATGTTCTTGCCCAGCATCTGGTATCCATGGCTGCGGCGGGGAGCTATACGCTGGATGAGGTGATGGAAATCCTTTCCCGTGCCTGGCCCTTTCGGAACGTGACGAAGGAGGACGTGAAGGATGTCTGTGCCATGCTCGCCGGAGACTATGAGCATGACAGGGAGATTCCCGTCCGCCCCAGAATCCTGTACGACCGCATCCATGAGCGGGTGGAAGGAGACGGCTACAGCCGCCTGCTGGCGGTGACGGCGGGAGGCACCATCCCGGACCGGGGCCTGTATGCGGTGCAGACCGAGGAAGGCGTGAAGCTGGGAGAGGTGGATGAAGAATTTGTTTTCGAGTCCAGAACAGGAGACCGCTTCCTTCTGGGCTCCTTCGGCTGGAAAATCGTTTCCATTGACAAGGATCGGGTGGTGGTGACGCGTTCGGAGGCACAGGGAGCCCGTCTTCCCTTCTGGAAGGGAGAGATCCGGGGACGGGATAAACAGACGGGAGAAGCCTTTGGGCGGATGCTCGGGAATCTGAGCCGGGCGGCCCGGGAGGATGACGCGCCGGATGGTCAGGAAAACGCGCCGGCGGCACAGAAGAAGGGCCTGACGGATGCGCTGAAGGAGCTTGGGCTGTCTGAGGCGGCGTCCGATCTGGCGGCGGGCTATCTGAAGCGGCAGATCGCGGCCACGGGCGCCCTTCCCGATGAAAGGACCATTCTTGTGGAACATTTCCGGGACAGCTCCGGAAACGCGCAGGCCATGATCCATTCCGTGTTCGGAAGAAGGATCAACGCGCCCCTGTCCCTGCTTCTGCAGCGGGCGGCGGAGGGCCGGATGAAAAGCGCGGTGGGCAGCGTGGACGAGGAGGAAGGAATCCTGCTGTATGCGTATGCGGAGAAGGGAGAGATTCCGGAAGGGCTTCTTTTTCAGATCGATCCGGCTTCCTGCGAAAAGCTGCTTGCCGCCATGCTGCCTGCGACCTCTCTTTTCCATATGACCTTCCGTTACAACAGCGGCAGGGCGCTGATGATGGGCGCGCGGAAAAAGGGCAGGCAGCCGTTGTGGCTGCAGCGGCTGAAAGGGGCGGAAATGCTGGATCAGGCCGTCCGGACAGCACGGCATCCCCTGATGCGGGAGACCATGCGGGAATGCATGGAAGATCTGTGGGATGTGAAGGGCCTTCAGGAGCTTCTGGAAGATATCCGGGCGGGCGTGGTGACGGTGCGGGAGATCGGTACAAAGGTGCCGTCGCCCATGTCCCTTCCTCTGCGCTGGGCGCAGGAAGCTGCGGTGATGTATGATTATGCCCCTTCCACGAACGGGATCAGGCAGTCGGCCCTGGAAGCCCTGAAACGGGAGGAAAAGGAACTGCTTTCGGGAAATGTTTCCCCGAACGGTCTCCTCCCCGGAGAGCGGGAGCTGCTTTCCGTACAGGAGCGAAGCCGCCTTCCGGAAAACGAAAACCAGCTGCACTCCCTGCTCATGGCCGAAGGGGATCTGGCGGCGGGAGAACTGGATATCCCGGCGCAGTGGCTGGAAAATCTGGCCGCACAGGGGCGGGTGGTCTGTCTGGAACAGGGGCTGTGGATCGCCGTCGAGCAGGAAGCGCAGTACCGTCTTGCCCTGGAGGAAGGGAAAAACGAGGAACTTGTGCGCATCGTGAGGCGGATGCTTCGTTACCGGGGAGCGGCCAGTGCAGAACAGACGGCGCGGCGTTACGGGCTGAGCGAAGAACGGGCGGAAACGGTTCTGGAGCTTCTGGCCGGCCGGAAGGAGGCGGTGCGTCAGACCATCGCCGCCGGGGCGGACGGGACAGGGCCGGATTCGGAGAACTGCCTGTATTTTCACGCGCAGCTCTATCAGCGGGCCGTCAGGAAAACGCTTCAAAACCGCCGGGAGGAAATTGCCACCTGCCCTGCGGAATGCTATGCGGCGCTTCTGGCCAATCGGCTGGAGAACGGTCTGCCCGCCGGGGAAGCGGTGGAAAATGCCCTGCGCCTGTACGCCGGATTGTCCCTTCCGGCTGCCGCCTGGGAAGGGATCGTCCTGCCGCGCCGGGCAGCGGGTTACCGGGAAAACCTGCTGGACAGATACCTGGCAGAAGGAGAACTGTTCTGGCACATGGACGGGAATGGAGAACTCCGTTTTGATTTTCAGGAGGAGATCGACTGGGAGGCGGATCTTTCCGGCGTTTTGGAGACCCTTTCCGGGAAGGAAAGGCTGATCTATGAAGCTCTTCTGAAGCGGGGCGCCAGCTTCATGCAGGCGTTAAACGGCGTGCTGGACGGAGAATCTCCCTATGATACGCTGATGTCCCTGATGGAAAAGGGGCTGGTCTGTGCGGACAGCTTCGTTCCGGTGCGGCAATGGCTGGAACGAAAGAAAACGGCGGGCCGGACGGCCAGACAGCGGGTGGGCGTACGGGTGAAAGCATTGCACGCAGGCAGATGGGATGTGGTCCGTCCCTGTCTGGCTCCGTCCATGGATACGCTGCTGGAACGCGGATTCAAACGGAGCGTGATTTTGTGCCGGGAAACGGCGGCAGGACTTTGGGGAAAGGACGTTCTCTGGAAGGACGTGCTCAGAAGCTTAAGCCTGCGGGAATATACGGGACAGGCCCGCAGGGGCTATTTCGTGGAAGGCATGTCCGGCGCGCAGTTCATGGATGCGGCCGCCTTTGCCGGTTCGATACGCGCCCTGCAGGAGCCTTCGGAACAGATCATCTGGGTAAATGCCGCCGACCCTGCACAGGTCTGGGGTAAAGCGCTTCCCCACATAGAGGGGCGTAGCTTCCCCAATGTGCCGGGAACCCTTGTAGCACTGCGGGCGGGCCGCCCTGCGATGCTTCTGGAACGGCAGGGCCGCTCCCTGCGTGTCTGGGAGGAGGATGCGGCGGAGGAAGGAATCTTTCTGTTTGCAGCCCAGTTTGCGGCCGGAAGGCTGTATCCCGGCCTGAAGCGGATGGTGATGAAAGAATATCCGGAAAGCTGCCGCGGAGCGCTTCAGGCGGCCGGGTTTCTGCGGGAAATGCAGGATTATGTCCTGTACCGGTAGGAGAGGGCCCGCCTTTCATACGTGCTGCGCAAAGGCGGAGAAGATCATGACTGACGTGGAAAGAGGAGAAATGAAAAATGCTGACAGCGGTAATTCTGCTATTTCTTTTTATCTGGCTGTACCGGAAGAAAAGCACCTATAATCCCTATGATGTGAAATACAGCCACAGCTCCTATTATGACTGTACCTTTACCGGGCCGGGAAAATGCACGGAAAGAATCCGTTCCGCCATTCTCCAGATGGCGGGATACTGCCGTCTGCTGCCCGCGGCCCGGCTGTCCGGCCAGGAGGGGCAGGCAGGCGCTGATCTGCTTCTGATCCATGAATCCGGTATCTATGCGGTTACTTCTGCCGATCTGGCCGGCTCCATATCCGGAAACCCCTCCGGCCGTTACTGGATCCAGTCCTTCCGCAGCCGTTTTCCTGCCTGCCGCAATTTTATTTACAGTCCCTTTCTGATTAACAAAAGGAGCCTGGATCTTGTGCAGTGGGAGTGCCGGGACATGCCGGCCCTTCCCTGTTATTCCCTCGCGGTGTTCGGCCCGAAGGGAATTCTTCTGACATCGGGAAACCTGGGAGAGAACCGCTGGGCGGTGACCCTGACGGATTTTCCAGGCCTGATGGCGGATATCATGCGCCATAACAGACGCTACCTCAAGCCGGAGCAGGTGGAGCTGATCTATGAAAGGCTGGCGGGAAAGTGGGGGAAGGACGCTTAGGCGGGCAGTCCCCGCCTGGGGGAAACCGCTATGCCAAGTGGGATGCCGCTGCGCGTCCTCCCACTTGCGGCTGATCGCCGTATGTTCTGTCAAACAGAGCATTCTCTGCAAGCAAGCTTGCGCAGTCTCTGCCCGGGGAAACCGCCATGCCAAGCGGGATTTCGCTGCGCTGCATCCCGCTTGCGGCTGACCGCCGTATGTCCATTCAACCAGGAGTTCTTCTGCAAGCAAGCTTGCGACAGAACTCCCGGTTAAATGGACGCATGGCGGTTTTTGAAACAAAATTCGACAAAGGTCTTTGCAGATTGGCTCAGAAAAGGTATAATTGCTTGGAGCGGCATGTCTTTTTTGCGGATATGCCAGAATAGAGCTGGAGGAGATATGTCAAACGATATTTTAATTAAGCGCAACAGATATGGCGTAAATCTGATTCTGAATGACAAAATTCCGTTTCCGGAGCTGGTTAGTCAGGTGGGAGAGAAGTTTAAGGAATCGGAAAAGTTTTTTGGAAATTCGAAGGTGGCGATTTCCTTTGAGGGGAGAGAACTGTCTGAGAAGGAAGAGAGAGAAATTCTTGACGCCATCACGGAAAATTCTTCCATGCAGATCGTCTGCATCATGAATCATGATCCGCAGATGGAGGAGCAGATGAGGCAGCGTGTGGAACAGGCGCTCGCAGGAGGAAGGGGAACCGCGTCCCGCAGAGAAGCAGTGGAAACGGAGAAGTTTCCGGAGCAGGGCGAAGGCGGGCCGGAATCCGATTTTTATAAGGGAAATCTTCGTTCCGGCCAGGTTTTGGAGAGCGCATCCAATGTGACTCTGATTGGGGATGTGAACCCGGGCGCAAGAATTGTTTCCCAGGGAAATATCGTTATTCTCGGCTCTCTGCGGGGAAACGCATGGGCCGGAGCGGGCGGAGACAGCAACTGTTTTATTTTCGCTCTGGACATGAAGCCGATTCAGCTTCAGATCGGAGATTATATTGCCAAAAGTCCGGACCGGGAAAAGGAGAAAAAGCGGCTTCTGCGGAAGGGAAAAAACGAAGAAACGGATATTCCGCGGGTCGCGCTGGTCAGAGGCGGCAATATCTGCATTGAGCCCATGACGAAGGGCTGTCTGGATCAGATCTGAGCGCGGCTCATATCTGAAAAACAAAAGAAAGACCGGCGGAGTGAGACAAAGCAGGTCTCTGCCGGAGATAAGGAACAGCAGGAGGAATCAGGAAAATGAGTGAAGTAATCGTAATTACATCGGGAAAGGGCGGCGTTGGAAAAACCACCACGACAGCGAACGTGGGATGCGGCCTTGCGATGCTGAATAAGAAGGTTGTCATGATCGACACGGATATCGGACTGCGGAATCTGGACGTGGTGCTGGGACTGGAAAACCGGATCGTTTACAACCTGGTGGACGTGGTAGAAGGGAAATGCCGCCTGAAGCAGGCGATGATCAAACATAAAAAATATCCGGAGCTGTGCCTGATTCCTTCCGCGCAGACGAGAGACAAGGATTCCGTGACTCCGGAACAGATGAAGGAACTGGTGGACGAGCTTCGTCAGGAGTTTGACTACATTCTTCTGGACTGCCCGGCGGGAATTGAGCAGGGATTTAAAAACGCCATTGCCGGAGCGGACCGTGCACTTGTGGTGACCACGCCGGAGGTTTCTGCCATCCGTGATGCAGACCGGATTGTGGGCCTCCTGGAAGCGAATGAGATGAAGCGGATCGACCTCATCATCAACCGCATCCGTATGGATATGGTAAAGCGCGGCGATATGCTGAAGGTGGAGGATGTATGCGATATTCTGTCCATTCCGCTGATCGGTGTGATTCCGGATGACGAGCAGATCGTGGTCTCCACGAACAATGGAGATCCTCTGGTGGGCGGCAGCAGCCCGGCCGGAAAAGCTTATAAGAATATCTGCCAGCGTATCAACGGAGAAGAAGTTCCCTTTATGGATCTGGATGCCAGAAAGGGCATGCTCGGCGTAATCAAGGGACTGTTCGGAATGAACTAAAGGGGGAGAAAGGTAGTTATGGGACTTCTGGATTTTTTTAACAGGAAAAGCTCCAGTGAGGTTGCAAAGGACCGTCTGAAGCTGCTTCTGGTGTCGGATCGTGTGAACTGTTCACCGGAAGTGATGGAAATGATCAAGAACGATATCATTGAAGTGATTTCCAAATATATGGATATCGATGCGCAGGGGCTGGATATTCAGATCTCTGATTCGGATGCGGAAGCGGACGGCGCTTCCACCGGGCCGGTGCTGTTTGCCAACATCCCGATCCGTGAGGTGAAGCATAACGCGGGGAAGAACCGCAGGAAAAAAGGATAAGGATTTTGCGTAAAGCCGGATGTTCCGCTTATTCAGCGGGCATCCGGTTTTTTGACCGGGCATGTCATGACCCCGATAGCGTTTTACAAACTGTCCGGTTTGGGATATACTTCTGACATGGAATAACACCGGAAGCTTTGCTATTTCTGTAGCCCGGTACAGGATGTGGGAGAGGGGTATGATTGAAAAAATACATAATACAGATCGCGGAGCAATCCACTATTGGATATCCGATCGAATGAACAGGCAGGATATTTCCCTGATTTTTCTTCCGGGGCTCACGGCTGACCACCGGCTGTTCGACCGGCAGATCACATATTTTGAAGGCAGATATAATGTTTTTGTATGGGATGCGCCGGGGCAAGCATCGTCATGGCCGTTTGAACTGAATTTCAGCCTCATGGATAAAGCCGGATGGCTGGAAGAAATTTTTAAAAAGGAAGGCATCGACAGGCCGGTTATCGTAGGGCAGTCAATGGGAGGGTATGTCGGCCAGGCATATGCGGAGCTTTATCCGGAGAAACTGGCAGGATTTATCGCCATAGATTCTGCGCCCCTGCAGCGAAGTTATGTTACGGGAGCGGAGATCTGGCTTTTAAAAAGAATGGAGCCGGTATACCGGCATTATCCGTGGCGCCTTCTGCTGAAATCAGGAACAAACGGCGTCGCGGTTACGGAATACGGAAGAAAGCTCATGCGGGACATGATGCTGGTTTATGAGGGAGATCAAAAGCGCTACGCCGCTCTGAGCGGGCATGGATTTCGGATGCTGGCAGAGGCAATGGAAGCGGATCTGAACTATGAAATAAAATGTCCTGCCCTGCTTATCTGCGGCAGGAAAGATCACGCGGGTTCCTGCATCCGGTATAATAAAGCATGGCACAGGAGGACGGGAATTCCCATCGAGTGGATTGAAAATGCAGGGCACAATTCCAATACGGATGCGCCTGAGACGGTGAACGCGTACATAGAACACCTGATTGGGCAGGTGGCTCTGGGGGGAGGAGACAATGGAAGCAACGGGAAACGTATTTGACGGGATTCTGAAATTCCAGGGAAACTGGAGAAGCTATCAGAAAAGGGTGCTGGATGAGGCGGAAGCCTATCTGAAAGATGGAAAGGTGCACGTCGTGGCGGCGCCCGGCGCGGGGAAAACCACCCTGGGCATCGAGCTGATCCGCCGGGCGGGAAAGCCCTGCCTGATTCTGTCACCCAGAATTGTCATCCGACAGCAGTGGCTGGAACGGATAGAAGGCTCCTTTCTGGTGAATCCTTCATCGGAGGCGGACTGCCTGTCCAACGATATTCACAGGCCGGGCCTGGTGACCTCTCTGACCTATCAGACGCTTTTCTGTGCGATGAACAGAAAGGAAGAGACAGAGGAGGACGGAGACGGGGCTTACAGGGAACAGATGGATTTCCGGGACTTCTCTTTCGTGGAGAAGGTGAAGGAGGCGGGTATCGGCACCATCTGTCTGGATGAATGCCACCATCTGAAAAATGAATGGTGGAAGGCTCTGGAGGCTTTCATGGCGCAGATGGAGGGCGCGGTGGTGATCGCGCTGACCGCCACGCCGCCCTATGATTCCACGCCTGCCCAGTGGGAGCGCTATATCAATATGTGCGGGCAGATCGATGCGGAGATCACGATTCCTGAGCTGGTAAAGGAAGGCAGCCTCTGTCCCCATCAGGATTACGTATGGTTTAACTACCCTGACAGGGAAGAGGAGAAGAAAATCCGACTGTTTCGCGGGGAAGCAGCCGCCATGTTTGAACACCTCATGGCGGAGGATGCGTTGAAGGCTGCCGTGGCCTCGCATAGGGGACTCATGGACTATGAGGGCAACTTCGACCGCATGCTGGAGAATCCCGGCTACCTGTCCGCCCTGCTGATTTACTGTCAGGCGGCGGGAATCCCTTTCCATGAAAAATGGCTGGAGGTGCTCACGGTAAAGCGGCTGCCGGAAATGTCGGAGGCCTGGTTGGAGAAGCTTCTGCAGGGGCTGCTCTTTGACGATGTGGAAAGCTTTTCCTGTCCGGCAGGTTACCGGGAAGAGCTGATCAGAAGGCTGAAGGCTGCCGGGCTGATTGAAAAGAAGAGAGTGGGTTTTCTGATCAATGACAAAATTGAAAAGATGCTCATCAACAGCAGAGGGAAGCTGGACAGCATCCGGCAGATTGCCGGGCTGGAATATCAGTCCCTGAAGGACAGGCTGCGCCTTCTGATTCTGACGGACTACATCCGGGGAGAATACAAAAGTGCGGTGGGAGATGGGGAAAAGGAAATCCGTTCCATCGGCGTGCTTCCCGTCTTTGAACTTCTGCGGAGGGAGGAAAGGGACTGGAAGCTCGGCGTCCTGTGCGGAAGCCTGATCGTGATCCCCCGCGAGGCCCTGGACGCTTTTGTGCAGGAGAGCGGAGCTCCCGCAGAAAAGCTGCTTTCTTCCTGCAGGCCGTTTACGGACCGGGAGGGGAGAGATCTGGGCTATCTGGAGGTGGAAGCCGCAGGTAAGCTTTCCCTGTATACGCAGGTGATGACCACGCTGTTTGAGGCGGGATGGATTCAGGTTCTGGTGGGAACCAAATCCCTGCTTGGAGAAGGGTGGGACGCGCCCTGCGTCAATTCCCTGATCCTTGCCAGCTTTGTGGGTTCTTACGTGCTGGGCAATCAGATGCGGGGTCGGG
>UQVK01000090.1 GCA_900544445.1 uncultured Lachnospiraceae bacterium | reverse complement strand
GGGAATTTCTGGTCTGTGAAGGGGCTTCCTTTCAACGCTGCGGCCATCTGGAGGAGATACCGCTGACGGGCGGGGATGCTTCCTCCAAAGATGCGTCCCTGACAGCCGCCTGCCATCTCGCCTTCCTTTCGGAAGGGAAAGACGCTTCCTTTTCCAGAACGGTCGCTTCCAAGGTGGAGATGGTCAGAAAAGCGCTGAAGCTCGGGATCAACGTACAGCAAAGCTCCAGTATGGGACGGCTTTTTGACGCGGTGAGCGCTCTGCTTGGCATCCGGGAGTTTAACAGCTATGAAGGGGAATGCGCCATTGCGCTGGAAAATGCGGCCTGGAAGGAAAGAAAACGGCGGGAAGAGAGGCCGGAGAACGGGGGCCGGGGAAGGGAACTTCCCTTGGAACTTCCCTTCCCGATACGGGAAGAAGGAAAGAGGCTGATTGCGGACCGCAGGACGCTTCTGGAAGCGCTGCTTCGGGAGCTTTCTGAAGAAGGAGAATGCGGAATAAAGCCAGAGCGGGCGCAGGCGCTCGCTCTGGCCTTCCATGAGGCGCTGGCCCGGATGGTGCTTGCCATGTGCAGGCGGCTGCGGGAGAGAACGGGAATCCGCCAGATTGCCTTAAGCGGCGGCGTGTTCGCCAATGTACTGCTGCAGGAACGCTGCAGGGCGCTGCTGGAGGCGGACGGTTTTTCGGTGTATGTCAATGAGCAGGTGCCGGGCAACGACGGAGGCATCTGTCTGGGACAGGCCTGGATCGCCCTGCAGGATTGAGCGCAGGGCGGCGCCGGTCAGAGCAGACGTTCTGCGAAATCGCAAAGATCCCGGGTGGAATTCGGATTGACGTATGTCCGCTGGGCCTGGAGCATTTCCTCCTTCAGACCGTGTACATTCTGCATGGCGGTGAGGGCGGAAAGCAGATCCGTCTGCGGATGCTCCGCAGTGAGGGCCATCCGGTGGGAGGAAAACCAGGCGGCGTTGTGCGTCTCACAGCCCGGAATGGGGGAGAGCAGGATCAGCGGTACGCCGGAAACGGCGGCTTCCGTGGAGGAAAGGCCGCCCGGCTTGGTGAGAAAAATATCGCAGGCGCGCATATATTCCGCCATGCGCGGCGTGCTTTCCAGAACCAGAACCCGGCTGTCAGCCTGATACTTTTTGCAGAGCCTTTCGTACAGTCCCCGTCTTTTTCCGCAGAGAATGACGAGCGTGCCGTTTTCTTCGCCCGCCAGAAAAGAGCGCAGAATATCGGCCGCCTGCGGAATGCTTCCGGCGCCGATGCTGCCGCCGGCAAGCAGACAGCAGAGGCCCTTTTCCGGAAGCCCCAGCCTTTTTCTGGCCTCCTGCTGAGAGAAGGAGAGGGTGAATTTCCGGTTCACCGGTATGCCGAATGGAAGAAGCTTTTCGGCAGGAATGCCCCGCCCGGTAAATTCTTCCGAAAGCTCCGCAGAAGGGATGACATAATAATCGCAGATGCCTTCCTCCAGGAAAGGAATGCAGGTATAGTCCGTGGCAATCTGAATGGTGGCTGGTAGGGCGGTTCCCTTCTTTCGCAGAGCCGTCAGGACATGCGCCGGATACATATGGGTCATGAAAATCACATCGAAGTGATTCTCTTCCAGATAACGCTTCAAATGCCCGGCAAGCAGGCTGTTCACCTGATAGACCGGCGAAGTGACGGGGAGCCTGCGGTAATGCTCGCCCAGGGAGTAGGCAAAACCGAACAGTCTGGGGGAATTCTGCACCACACGGATGTAGCTGTTGCCCACCAGCGCGGCAGTTTTTCTGCCGGCAAGGGTAAAGGGGTCAAGAAAAACAGCGGTATGTCCCCGCCGCTTCAGTTCATCTGCCACCGCCCGCGCGGCGGAATGATGGCCGCCGCCCGTGCCGCAGGAAAGAATCAGTGCTTCCATAATGCTTTTACCTCACATCTTTCTCGAATTTCGGAGCCGGAAAGGAGCTTTGCAGCGACCGCCGCCGTGATGATCCAGAAACCCGCAGAAACAGGAGTTTCGGGGAAAAACACCACCATGAGGACAGCGGAGACCAGATAGGTAAAAAGCGTCCGGTGGCAGTTGGGCGTAATTTTTACGACCAGAGAGAAAAAGAGGAACACACAGGCCAGAATCACCACCGGACCGGCCTGAGGAAGCAGGCCGAGGAGCACGCCAAAGGTCACGGTGATGCCCTTCCCTCCGCGGAATCTGTGCCAGAGCGGAAAAATATGCCCCAGCACGGGCGCAGCAAGAACCAGAGCCAGCCCGCCTCCGGAAACGACAGGTATGGCAGGACCATTTCCGGCGGGGAAAAGAGACAGATCAGGTGCTCGGGAATAAAGATAAACAGGAAAAAATCCTTTTAGCAGATCACAGCACAGCGTCAGGATGCCGCAGAATTTCCCGCCATAGAGAAAAGCATTGTAGACGCCGGGATTTTTGTCCGGGCTTTCCGCAGTAACGTCCTCCCCATCGAGAAGACGGCTGAAAAATTTCGCAAAAAGAAGGCTGCCGGACAGGTAGCCAAGGATTGTGTAAAGCAACGTTCTGTACAAATGTCTCACCCTCTTAAAAGCATATGCTGCCGATATTTGTATGGTCCCTGGAGAGAAAAAACAGACCACTGTATGATTATACATGGATGTGCCGTTTTCGTCACGAATTTTTTTTCGCAGGATCAGATGTATGACTAAGAAAAACCGGGGGAAAAAATAGACCGGCCAGGCACTGCCGGGGCCGGGAAACGTCGCTGAAAGGGCTGGAAAATCGGCTGGAAACGAGTATAATAGAAAATGATTTGGCGGCAATGGAAACGGCCTGAGCCCCGTTTCAACTGTCGTAAGAAGAGCAGACTTTCGGATGTCGGAGGCTGAAGAAAGGAAAGACTGTCCGACGGGCGGCTGCCCGTACGGTGTGCGGTCAATGGAAAAGTATGTGTGTTGCTTTGCCCGGAAGGGTGTTGTCGATAAAGGAAAATAAGGCTGTGGTGGATTTTCAGGGAAATCAGGTGACAGCGGAGGCGGGACTGGTGAAGGTGAAGCCCGGAGACCGGGTGCTGGTGCATGCGGGCTGTATTCTGCAGGTGCTTTCCGAAGAAGAGGGAGACCGGATGCAGGAGCTGTTTGACGAGCTGGAGGAGGTCATGGCGGATGAAAATCCTTGAGTATCTCCAAAGCTATGACGGAAAGCCGCTCCGCTTCATGGAGGTGTGCGGCACCCACACGGCGGAAATTCACAGAAACGGGATTCCCGCCCTGCTGCCGCCCTCCATTGAGCTGGTGTCCGGTCCCGGCTGCCCGGTCTGCGTGACGGTGAGCGCTTATATTGACCGTCTGATCGAGTTGGGAATGGATCCGAAGAACTGCATCGTGACCTTCGGCGATATGCTCCGCGTCCCCGGAAGCGCTATCAGCCTGGGTGAGGCGCGCGCTCAGGGATGCAGCGTGCGGATGGTCTATTCCCCTATGGACGCGCTGAGGCTTGCAAAAGCGGACCCGGATCATGGATACATTTTTGCGGCGGTGGGCTTTGAGACCACAACGCCTGTTTATGCCCTTCTGGTGCAGGAAGCGCTGGAGCAGGGCGTTAAGAATCTGCGCCTTCTCACCTCTTTGAAGGTGATGCCCCCTGCAATCGACTGGATCTGCGCCCATAATTCTGCCGATGTTTACACCACTGGGGAAATACAGGAATCTATTCGGATACAGCCCGCCGGGGAAATATCTGCTCCCGCCAGGGAGCAGATATTTCGAGAAAACCGTGAATCCCAAAGGATTCACGGCTTTCTCGCCCCTGGACATGTGAGCGTAATCACAGGCAGCCGTATCTTCGAGCCTCTGGCGCGAAAGTATGGCCTCCCCTTTGTGGTGGCGGGCTTTGAAGGAAAGGAAATCCTGGCTGCCATCGCCGCCCTGGTGAAGCTTCAGGGGCAGGGACGGGTGCTGAATATGTATCCTTCGGCGGTAACGGAAGAAGGGAATACGGAGGCGCGGGAGCGGGTGGACCGCTTTTTCGAGCCCTGTGACGCAGCCTGGCGGGGGATCGGCGTGATCGCGGGTTCCGGAAGGAAGCTGAGGAAGGAATATGAAGCCTTCGATGCGGGAAGCGCGGAACTGATGGAGGATGCGAGAGGAAATCCCGCCTGTTGCTGTGCGCAGGTATTGATGGGAAGGATCCGGCCGCAGGAATGCCCGCTGTTCGGCAGGGTATGCACGCCCCAGACGCCCCAGGGCGCCTGCATGGTTTCCACGGAAGGAAGCTGCTTTTCCTGCTGGCAGTCCGGGGGATGGTAGGGCAGGAAAAAATGGGAAAGGATGGTGAGATTGAAAAATAAGCCTGATGACTTATTTTTCAATCGGCAGTTTTGCGCTGAAGCACAAAACTGCTGTGATCGTAGAGGAGAAATCACCTGCGTGATTTCTCCTCGCGGCCTCAGCGTAAAACGCTTCGGCAAGGAGGTAACGATGAAAATTACAATGGCTCACGGAAGCGGCGGCAGGGAGACCGGGCAGCTGATCCGGGAGATTTTTGAAGCAAATTTTCATAATGAGGTTCTGGATAAAATGGAGGATTCCGCTGTGGTGGAGGGAAGCGGAAGGCTTGCCATGACCACGGACAGCTTTGTGGTGGACCCGCTCTTTTTTCCCGGAGGAGATATCGGCAGGCTGTGCGTGTGCGGAACGGTAAACGACCTGCTGATGAGCGGCGCCGTGCCGAAGTATCTGACCTGCGGCTTCATCATTGAAGAAGGGGCGGATGGAGAAGCGCTTGCGAGAATCGCCGTGTCCATGGCGGAAACCGCAGCGGAGGCGGGAGTCATGATCGTGGCGGGAGACACCAAGGTGGTGGAAGGAAAGGGCGGCGTGTTCATCAACACGGCGGGCGTGGGCTTCCTTCCGGAAGGCGTCTGCGTGAGCGCATCCGCCTGCCGGGAAGGGGACGCGGTTCTGGTATCCGGCTTTCTGGGAGAGCATCACGCGGCGATTTTAAGCTCCCGGATGGGAATTGAGAATGAGATCAGAAGCGACTGCGCCCCGCTGGGAGAGATGGTGTCCGCCCTGCAGCAGGCGGGGGTGCACGTTCACGCCATGCGGGATGTGACCAGAGGCGGCCTTGCCACGGTGCTTTCCGAGTTCGCCCGCTCTTCCGGCTGCTGCGTGGAACTTTCCCAGGAGGCCCTGCCGGTATCCGTTCCCGTGAAGGGCTTCTGCGGCCTGCTGGGCCTGGATCCTCTGTATATGGGAAACGAGGGAAAAATGACGGCGGTGGTGGATGCGGCGGACGCGGAATTGGCCCTTGCCTGCATGAAAAAAAGCCGCTACGGCGAAAATGCCGCCCTGATTGGGAGCATTTCCCACAGAGAGGACGGAAAGGTGCTTCTGCACACGTCCCTGGGCGGGCTGCGAGTGGTGTCGGAGCTGATCGGGGAAGGACTGCCCAGAATCTGTTGAAAGAAAGCGGAACGGAAAACCCAAAAAGGCGTGGCCGCCGCAGAGCAGACCGGTGGATGGAAACAGAATCCGGAAATGTTCTGCGGCGGCTGTTTATAAAGGAGGATTTTATGCGGATTCGTCATGCAGAGAAACAGGATCTGGAGGCGCTGAACAGAATCGGAGAAGAGTGTTACTCTCCGGAAGAGAGGATTTCGGCGGAAGAATATGAAAAGAGGCTGAATGTCTATCCGGAACATTTCTGGATTCTCGAGGAGGAAGGAGAAATTGCGGCGTTTATCAACGGACCGGTAATCAATCAGCCGAAGATTGAGGACGACATGTTTCATAACACGGCCTGGCACGATGAAAAAGGAACCTGGCAGGCGATTCTGGGGGTGAATACTTCGCCGCGCTGTCAGAACAGGGGATATGCATCCCGGATTATGGAGCAGCTGATCATGGATGCCAGACAACAGGGACGCAAAGGCTGCGCAGGATGTAAAAACGGGCGCATGGGAATTACATGGGGGAATAAAAAAATTACACCTTGAAAACGTCCTTCTTTTTGATATAATAGGCAAAAAGACCGATGTAAGGCCTTACATTCAGCCGCTGCGCGGTCATTTCCAGGCCGCAGCGCCAAAAAATTACGGAGGGAAAAGAGGACATGAAACTGCTTCTTGCGCCTTCGGCGCAGACACACACAAGCATCGCGGTGGTATGGGACAAACCGGAGGATGCGCAGAGCATTGAGGAGTACGTGCTGTACTTAAACGGCAGAGAGGCCGCAAGGGTGAAGGAAACGGATTATACCTTTGAAAATCTTACGCCGGATACGGAGTACACCATCCGTCTCGGCGCGGTGATGAGAGAGGGCTTTCTGCCCCTGAGCAACCTGGTGACGGCGAGAACCAGAAAAAAGCCGCAGGTGTTTGACGTGACCGCATTCGGGGCTGTGGGAGACGGAAGCACCATGAACACACAGGCCATTCAGAACGCCATCGACGCCTGTGCGCCGGGCGGCATGGTTTATGTGCCGGAGGGCGTCTTTTTAACCGGCGCGCTTTTCTTAAAAAGCGAGATGACCCTTTACGTGGAAAAGGGAGGGAGGCTTCTTGGCAGCGACAGGCCGGAGGACTATCCGCTGATGACCTATCTGTATGAGGGCAGGCAGCAGCTCTGTCATGCCAGTCTGATCAACACGAAGGAAGAGGAAGGACGGGGGCATGACATCACCCTTGCCGGAGGCGGAACCATCGACGGAAACGGAAACGCGCTGCTGAAGGCGGAACTGGACGGTGGACAGGGTAGGCGGGGGAACCTGATCTGCTTCAGAAACGTGGACGGGGTCTATATGAAGGACATCACGGCCCGTCAGTCGCCCTTCTGGTGCGTCCACATGGTCTACTGCAATCATATCAGCATGAACCGGGTCACCATCAACAGCAAGTATGACGAAAACGGGAACCGCTACGGCAATATTTTCAATGGAGACGGCTTCGACCCGGATTCTTGCCGGGATGTCTGTGTGTTCCATTCCGATATCACCAGCCAGGATGACTGTATCGCGGTCAAATCCGGCCGGGATGAGGAGGGCCGCGCGGTGGGAATCCCTTCCGAGGATATCCGGATCACTAACTGCAGCTTCCATTCCGGCTTCGGCGTGGCCATGGGAAGCGAGATGGCGGGCGGCATCCGTAACGTGCTGGTGCAGGACTGCACCTTTGAAGATTCCTTTTCCATCGCCAGCGTGAAGGCGCCCAGGGGCAGAGGGGCATTCATCGAGAACGTGCTTTATGACAACTGCCGTCTGGTCAACCGGGATGAGAGCATCAAGAGCACCAAATGGTTCAAGGGAGCGCTTTATCTGGACTATTTTTACGGGGAAGACAGCTATGATCCGGCAAAAGCCTTGCCTGTGGGAGAGGGAACGAGCATCATTCAGGATATCGTTTTTCGAAACATCAACCTGGAAACAGTCGAGGGCAACGCGGTTTATATCGTGGGACTTCCGGAAAGCCCGGCGCGGCGCATCCGCCTGGAACATGTGACGGCGAAGGGAAAATGGGGAATGTATGCGGAAAACGTGGAAGGACTTTTCCTGAAAAATGTGACCGTGGAAGCCGAAGAGGGAGACGACGTGCGCATGAAACGGGTAAAAGGCGTTGTGATCCGGTAAGGGAGAAAACACATGAGAACAATATTAAGTCTGAATCAGAACTGGCAGTTCGCGCTGCAGAGACCGGGAATGGAAAAAGAGGGACTTTTGTTTACGCAGGTGACGCTGCCCCATGACTGGATGATTTCCAGTCCCTTTGACCGGAACATGAAGCAGGGAGAAGCTCAGGGCTTCTTTGACCGTTGGGGGACGGGCTGGTACCGGCGCGCGCTGCGGCTGGAAAAGAAGCCGGGGACGATTTACCGCCTGCGCTTTGACGGGGTGTATGAAAACAGCCGGGTGACGGTAAACGGAACCTATGTGGGAGGCAGAAAATACGGCTACAGCACGTTCACGCTGGACGTGACGGAAGCGCTTGCGGACGGAGAAAATGAAATTCTGGTGGAGGTGGACAACACCACGGCTCCGGTGGACCGGTGGTATACGGGAGCGGGCATCTACAGGAGCGTGTATCTGGAATGTCTGCCGGAAAGGCATCTGGAGCGGGAGGAGGTTCGCGTGGAAACCCGCCTGGAAACCGGACTGAAAAACGGAGCGGAAGAAAAGGCTGCCAGGCAGGCCGCCTTGCTTACCGTGAATCCGGGCTGTGAAGGCCGGGTGCGCGCCCTGCTGCGGGAGACTCGCGGGAATGCCGGAGCAGAGGATGCAGGGGAGAAAACAGAAAGAACGCCCGGCGCGGCCGCCCCGCCTCCCGTTCTTGCGCAGGCCGAAGGAGAAGGCGTTCTCGCCCTGTGTGTGCCGGATGTTCAGGCCTGGAGCGACCGGAACCCGAAGCTGTATGAACTCACCCTGCAGCTTCTGGCGGAAGATGCAGCCGGAGAGAAGGATGGCTCTGACGCGCCTGACATCACAGACGAGGTGACCACTCCGGTGGGCTTTCGCAGCGTGGAGGTGACTGCGGACAGGGGACTTTTTATCAACGGAGAGTCCGTGAAGCTGAAGGGCGTCTGCGTCCATCAGGATATCAGCTGCTTCGGCACCGCTGTCACGAAGGAGCTGTGGCGGGAGCGCCTGCTTTCCCTGAAGGAGATCGGCTGCAACGCCATCCGTCTGGCCCATCACCTGTATCTGCCGGAAATGCTGGAGCTGTGCGACGAGCTGGGCTTCTATGTCTATGAGGAGGCCTTTGACAAGTGGACGGGCGGCGCCTACGGACGATTCTATGAAACGGAGTGGGAGAAGGACCTTTCCTGCATGGTGAAGCGGGACAGAAACCATCCCTGCATTCTGTTCTGGGGGGTGGGAAACGAGGTGGAAAACCAGTCGTACCCCTCCATGCTCAAGCGGCTGGAAAAGCATGTGCAGACGGTGAAGGCGCTGGATTCCACAAGACCGGTGAGCCTTGCCATGAATCCCCATTTTGCCTACCCCACAGAGGAAGTGGATATGTCCCAGGTGGAGGATATCCAGCAGTTCGTGGATGAGATGAAAACAGGTGAAATCTTCGACGTGGACGACCGCATCCGGCAGATTCAGAAAATCGCGGAGAAGGTGGATTTCCTAAGTTGCAATTACCAGGAGCAGTGGTATGAGAGAATCCATGAACTGATTCCCGACAAGGCCATTCTGGGAACGGAAACCTATCTGTTTTTCCGGGGAGAGGGGCCGCGTTTCCAGAATTTTTCTGAGGAATGTCCCTGGATGGATGTGGTGGAAAAGGATTACTGCATCGGCGGTTTCATCTGGACGGGTATCGACTACTGGGGAGAGTCCATGGGCTGGCCCGCAAAGGGCTGGTCGGGCGCGCTGTTTGCCGCCGACATGGAAAAGCGCCCCGCAGCCTGGCAGTATCAGAGCTACTGGACGGAGGAACCCATGGTGCATTTCGCCGTGCTGGACGGCTCTCTGCCCGACGAAGGCGTGAAGGAACACTGGGACAGCCCGGCCTATGTGACCCACTGGGAATTTCCCTGGCTGCAGCGGGCGGTGCTTCCGTACCGGATCGCCACCAACTGTGAGCGGGTCCGGATCATTCTGAACGAGGGCCGTTTCGCGGAGGATGGAAAAACCTCTCTGGAAAAGGAATATTCCCTGCGTCCGGTGAAGGAATATCCGAACGGTCTGGTGAAGGGGTATCTCCCCTGGATGCCGGGAACGGTGACGGTAATCGGCATGAACGGCGGAAAAGAGGTCTGCCGCCAGGTCGTGGAGACGCCGGGAATCGCCGTCCGCCTCGCTTTTGAACAGGAGGAACAGGAGATCGCGCTTCCCAGAGCGGATACGGACAGGGAAGAAAATCAGCCCCAGCCTTACCGGATGCTGTGCAAGGTGCGTGCTTTTGACGCGGAGGGCTGTCCTGTGTTCCGGGAGAGTGCGAAGGTGACCTTTGTGGTGGAAGGGCCTGCCCGCCTGATCGGCGTGGATAACGGGGATATCAAGGGCGCGGAAGCGCTGGACGGCGATTCCATCCACCTTTACCGGGGAAGAGCGGACGCCGGCCTTCTCATCACAGGCTGCGGACGGGTGAAGCTGACCGCTTATGCGGCTGGAATGCAGCCCGCCCAGTGCGTGATCGCCGTTTTGTGAGAGCGCCTGGCCTCGGTCCGGGATTCGGACAGTGGCTCCGGCAGTGTCAGATGCCGCTGCCCGCTGGCCTGCCGGTGTCGGTCATCCGCTGATCGGCGTCGGATTGATCGTTACTACTCAGACAGGTCTGCGCATGCACTGCGCAGACCGTACGAAAACAGATCGGCTGGAAGCATCCGGCCGGCCAGGCGCGAAGCGCTTGGAATGGCAGGATGCCGTTACAGCGCTGCCGAAGGCTGAGCTGTAACGATTGATCTACATCCGTCAGGAAGTCAGGAAAAATCGATTGACATTTCATCCCCTTTTGTTTATGATGATTTTATCAGCAACATATCTGACGATCTGCGTTATTCTTTTGGCGAGTCTGCCGTATTACACAGAGGTTGGAAAACAGAAAAAGGAAAACGGCAGGGGTAGCTTCTGCATGCCTGCCGGGAAAGGGAGACTGTAGAAAATGGGAGAAAAGAATGAGGCCATTCTGAGTTATCTGGAGGACAATGCCAGATTTGCCGATCTGATGAACGGCGCTGTGTTCGGCGGCATACAGGCGGTAGATCCGGGGCAGCTCGAGGATGCGTCGGAGCACTATACCGAAAAGGAAGGGAAGGGGCGGAATCTAAAATATCGAGCCCGCACTCGTGATATTATCCGGCGGGTCAGAAACGGAGGAAGCATCCTGCGGCTGGTTGCACTGGAAGCTCAGGAAACGGTGGATTACGGAATGCCGCTTCGCTGCATGAACTATGATACACAGGAATATCTGCGCCAGGCAAGGGCAATTCAGAAGAAGAATGAGAAGGCTGAGGATTACCGGAACGCTTCAGAGCGGCTGGGGCGGATACGGAGTACGGATCGGCTGTTCCCTGTTTATACCGTATGTCTGTACCATGGGATCGAACCTTGGGACGGACCACTGTATCTGAGCGATATGATGAGCTTTGAAAAAGAGGATGCTTTCCGCAGAATATTCCGCGATTATCCGGTGATTCTGATTCGGGCGGATGAGCCGATGGATTATGGAGCATTCCGGACTTCGCTGAGAGAACTGCTTGCGGTTCTTCCCTTCCGGAAGGATCGCAGGGAAATGCGGAGGTTTATTGGAGAGCAGGAGGCCTATCGAAAACTGGACAGAGAAACGCTGGAGGCGATTGCGGTAATGACGGACAACAGGCAGCTTCTGGAGAATGCGGAGGAGTACCGGAACGAGAAAGGGGAATATGACATGTACGAGGAAATGAGCAGCTTTTTTATGGACGGAGTAGAGGAAGGGATGGAGAAAGGAAGAAAAGAAGGAAGAGAAGAAGGAAGAGAAGAAGGCCGTGAAGAGGGAATTCGGGCGATGATTCTGGACAATCTGGAAAATGGAAGCAGCCGGAAGCAGATTGGGAGAAAGCTGGAAAAGTACTTTGGAATGTCGGAAAAAGGGGCGTCAGAATATCTGGAACACTTTTTACAGGAAGAGGGATGTCTGTCCATCATATAGGATTCCGCTGTTAGCCGCTGCCCGCTGGCCTGCCGGTGAACAGTTACGTTTCAGGCCGGATCGACAGGCCGGCAGAACCGGTATTTCTTGCCGGAACCGGATTCCTGTGATATGATGGAGCAGATCAATGATCCGCTGCAGAGATGAGACCTGAAGAGGGATCGTTTCCGCAGCGGATTTTCATTCAATAGGAATTTCATTTTCCATACGGGAAACGGAGAGGAGTACAGATGACGGAGGAAATTCGGGAAAAAATCGCGGATGCGCAGATGGTCCTTGTGGGGATCGGAAAGGAGCTGGAGGAGAGGTTTCACGGGATGGAGCAGGACGCAGGATACGTGCGGCTCCGGGCTCAGGCGCATGAGGGAGAACAGAGGGATGTTCTGGAGCAGTATCTCCGGCTTGCCTGGCTGAAGGATCATCCGGATGAACGGAAAAAAGAAGCCTATGAAGCGCTGGCAGTTCTGCTTTCCGGGAAAAACTGTTTTGTCGTTACGCTCTGTACGGATGACGCCGTATTTGGAGCAGGACTGGACGAAGGAAGGATTGTGGCTCCCTGCGGCGGTTTCCGGAAACTTCAGTGCGCGAATCCTCAGTGTCCTTCGCTTCGGGAAATTTCCGCCGGACAGGAAGCGGAGATTTTCTTCGATTCTTCCCTCTGGGAAAAGCCGCTGGAACAGCTGAGGCAGGGAGCGGCGCTTTCAGAAATGGAATTTCCCCGTTGTCCTGTATGCGGCCATTTGCTTGCCTTCAATCAGATCACCACGCCCGGTTATCTGGAGGAGGGGTACCTTCCGCAGTGGGAAAAATACCAGAAATGGCTGCAGGGAACGCTGAATCATAAGCTCTGTATCCTGGAGCTGGGAGCCGGGATGGAATATCCTTCCGTGATCCGTTTTCCTTTTGAACGGGTGGCTTTTTTCAATCAGAAATCGGAATTGATCCGGGTACACGGCAGGCTGTATCAGATGACGGCTGAGCTGAAGGACAGAGGCACGCCCATTCAGGCGGATCCGGTGGAGTTTCTGCTGGAGTAAAAACTGCCGGAAGAATGCGGAGCTTGCGTTCTGGCTGTAGATGTGCTATACTGCGTTAACGAGATAAAGTAGAAAAGAGAAAGGAATACACGGATGGTAGCAATCATTGACTATGATGCCGGAAATATCAGGAGCGTGGAGAAGGCGGTCCGCTATCTGGGAAAAGAAGTCACTGTGACTTCCGAGCCGGAAGAAATCCTTGCTGCAGACCGGGTGATCCTGCCGGGGGTGGGAGCCTTCGGGGACGCGATGAAGCGGCTCCATGCCATGGGGCTTGTGGAGGTGATCCGTCAGGCGGCGGATCGGGGCACTCCGTTTCTTGGCATCTGCCTGGGACTGCAGCTTTTGTTTGAAAAAAGTGAAGAGAGTCCGGGAGTGCCCGGTCTGGGTCTTCTGCAGGGAGAAATCCTCCGGCTGCCGGAGCTTCCCGGCCTGAAGGTCCCTCATATTGGCTGGAACTCTCTGAAATATCCCAATCCGGGACGGTTGTTTCGCGGTATACCAGAGGATTCCTATGTATATTTTGTTCACTCCTATTATCTGAAGGCGCAGGACGAGGGAATTGTGACGGCCACGACGGAGTACGGCACGCTGGTGCATGCCTCCGTGGAGAGCGGGAACCTGTTCGCCTGTCAGTTCCATCCGGAGAAGAGCTCTGAAACGGGGCTGACGATTCTTGAAAATTTTCTTTCCATATAAAAGAAGCTGGCCTTCGGGCAGCGGGAGCAAAGATATGTATACGAAACGAATCATTCCCTGTCTGGACGTGAATAACGGACGTGTGGTAAAAGGCGTTAATTTTGTGAATCTGCAGGACGCGGGCGATCCCGTGGAGATTGCCGCGGCCTATGATAAGGCGGGAGCGGACGAACTGGTATTTCTGGATATCACCGCATCCTCGGATGGCAGGAAAACGGTGGCGGATATGGTGCGCCGTGTGGCGGAGCGGGTTTTCATTCCCTTCACGGTGGGCGGCGGCATCCGCACGGTGGAGGACTTCCGGGCGCTTCTGCGGGAAGGCGCGGATAAAATATCCGTCAATTCTGCGGCCATCGACCGGCCGGAGCTGATCTGTGAAGCGGCGGATAAATTCGGAAGCCAGTGCGTGGTGGTAGCCATCGACGCAAAGCGCCGCGCGGACGGAAGCGGCTGGAACATCTATAAGCACGGCGGAAGGATCGATACCGGAATCGACGCGCTTTCCTGGGTGGAAAAGGTGTATCAGCTGGGAGCGGGAGAGATTCTTTTAACCAGTATGGACTGCGACGGTACGAAGGCCGGTTACGATATTGAACTGACAAAACGGGTGTCCGGCCTGGTCCCCATCCCGGTGATCGCCTCCGGCGGAGCGGGGGCGCCGGAGCATTTCTACGATGCGCTCACGGAGGGCGGGGCGGAAGCGGCTCTCGCGGCTTCTCTGTTCCATTATAAGGAACTTACCATCCGGGAAGTGAAGGAATATCTGAGAGGACGGGGAGTATCCGTGCGGCTGTAAAAAACCAAAGAAAAAGGAATTCAGAAAAATGGCAATGATACAGAACGACTGGCTTACGGAGATCAGCGGGGAGTTCCGCAAGCCTTACTATGCACAGCTTTTTCATTTCATCAAACAGGAGTATTCCACCCATGTGGTGTTTCCGCCGGCGGATGAGATTTTCAACGCTTTTCATTTTACTCCCTTAAGTCAGGTGAAGGTGGTGATCCTGGGGCAGGACCCTTATCACAACGTGAATCAGGCACATGGACTGAGCTTTTCCGTAAAGCCGGAGCAGAAAAACATTCCTCCGTCTCTGCAGAATATCTATCAGGAGCTTCACGATGACCTGGGCTGTTACATTCCCAATAACGGTTATCTCAAAAAGTGGGCGGATCAGGGCGTGCTGCTTTTAAACACTGTGCTCACGGTACGCGCCCATCAGGCAAATTCCCATCAGGGAAAGGGCTGGGAGCAGTTCACGGACGCGGTGATCGCCGCAGTCAACCGGCAGGACCGCCCCATTGTGTACATGCTCTGGGGACGTCCGGCACAGAGCAAGGTTCCCATGCTCACCAATCCGAAGCATCTGATCCTGACGGCTCCCCATCCGAGTCCCTTCTCCGCCTCCCGCGGCTTCTTCGGCTGCAGGCATTTCAGCAAGGCGAACGATTTCCTGAAGGCCAATGGGGTGGAGCCCATCGACTGGCAGATTGAAAATATTGAGCAGTGATATGGAAGGGAGAAAAAAGCGTGACCGCATCTGTTTCTTTCCGCGATGAAATACTGGAATATGCCTTCCGCCAGTACGGCGTGAAGCCGGAATACCTGTGGCGGACCTCTCCCGGCAACGCCGTTCTACGACGCCCGGACAACCGGAAATGGTTCGCCGTGTTGCTCCGGGTGCCGCGAAACAGGCTCGGCCTTTCCGGAGAAGAGGAGACGGACATTCTCGATGTGAAATGTGATCTGGCGCTTGCCGGAGCCCTGTGCGCGGAGGGAAAAGCGGGTGGAATTCTGCCGGGGTATCATATGAACAAGAATCACTGGATTACCATCCTGCTGGATGGAACGGTAAAAAAGGAACGGATTTTTCCGCTGCTTGAGATGAGCCGGGAGCTGGCAGGAAGCGGATCGGAAGCACTCCCTGCTGACGCCCCCTGATTACTGATACACCGACTTTACAAATCAACCTTTTCAAAACGTTTTGCGGAAATCCGATATGCCAACGGAATCAATGCGCCATAGCAGACAATCCCGGCTATTAAAATCGGCAGCTGCATCAGCAGATGCTTTGGCTTGTAACTGTCCATCCAAGCGAGTGACGGAATGTGAGCAGTGGCTTCTGTTGCTGCCATGAGAAGAACCATGGGAATTGCCGCGAGGATCAACGATTTTCCAACCTTGTAACCGTCTTTATAATATGTGGTGAGGAATACCAGATCGAATATCGCATACAAGATAAATCCCAAACCATACCATGCAGCGGTCGCGTCTAAACCTACAGGGTTGTTCGCTATATTCAAAGTATTTCGTAAAAGTGTAAACGGGATAGAGAAAAACAGCTGAAACATCTGGATGAAAACCACAAACAGGCATTTCCCCAGAACGCTTTCCCGCTTTGTTACCGGTAAAACGGCCGTGTACCAGACGTCATTTGTTTCCCGCGCGTTCAAAAACGTGAGGTAAGGTGCGAAACAGCCAAACATAAAAATAACGCTGTAAGGGTAGGCAGGTACCAGAACAAGACAGCCTAAGAAGGCAAAAACAATCGAGGTTGGATGGGCCGCAAGGGTAGTGTAAAAAAGTTTGTGTCTTTGGAAGAAAATGACTCCTTTTTGGTAAGAA
>UQVK01000089.1 GCA_900544445.1 uncultured Lachnospiraceae bacterium | reverse complement strand
GAAGAACCTGGGGATAAGCCGCTCCTTCCTCGTTATTTTCCAGCAGAATCTGTCCTCTTCTGAGCAGACCGTATTTTCCGCTATATACTGTCTTACTGTTTCTTCCGCATTCTTATAATCATTCATCCTGATCAACGAATAGATCAGGGCGGCTGCCGCCAACGGATTGTCCTTCTCCTGCGCTTCCCAGTCCTCGCAGTATTTCCTTGCCTCTTCCTCCCTGCCCTGGTTTCCCAGCGCAGACGCCAGCATAAAACGGATATCCGAAGGGTATTCTTCCTTCCACTCAAAAATTTTCAAAAGTTTCCGACAGACTTCTTCCAGCCGGGGATACATCTGCCTCATATCGAGTTCGTCCAGATAATCTTCCAGCCATCCCCGCACATCATGCCGGTAATCTGTCTCATCGTCCAGAAGTTCCAATTCCTTGCCGAAATCCGGATTGCTCTCCCGCTCATTTTCAATAATCCGGATTAAAACATCAAAACAATCGTTCCAATCGTTTGCATTCGTTTCTCCAACAGCCATACCCTGATAACATTTCTCCATAAGCTGATCGTATTTTTTCCATTGTCTGTTCATGTTTTTTCTCCTCGCTATTGCTTTTTATTCTTCACCCACGGGATTATCATATACTCTTCTTCCATATAATCATAGACGCCCCATCCAATTCCTCCCATATCCCCTATTATATTCTTAAGCCTGTCTCCCCATTTCAGAAATAGCCTTTCATCCTCTGCCGCTGCTGCCGCCACATCATGAAAGGCACTGCAAACAGCATTATAAAACGCCTCGTCGATATCCCCAAACATATTGGTAAACTCTGTCCCGCACTCAGCGAAATACAGCTTCAGTTCTAACACCAGTTCATCATTCCGGCATATCTTTTTAAAATCTGATACGACACTTTTCGCCATCCGCAGCGAAAATCCGGCACGCATAAGGTTATCAGGGAAGAAAATGTTATACAGTCTCTCCTCATACTGCTCCAGCAGCTTCTGTGCATACGCTTCGTCCAATAACCTGAGATTTATCATCTGTTCCGCGGCTTCGTTGGATTTATACAATTCACAAAGCAGACGTTCCAGCTCTTTATATTCCAGCCCCTCCAGCCGCTTTTTCAACGCAGAAATCGTCAGTTCTTTTTTCTTAGCACTCATATCAGTCCCCTACCCTTTCTTAACACAATTACTCCAGCACCAGCGCCGGATGGAAATTCAGATAGTCTCCCGACACCAGCATATACTCCACGCCATGAAAGCTCCCCCGGATGCTGTCCCCGAACCGCCTTTCCCCATGGCAATGGGAATAGACCACCGCCTTCACGCCGTACTCCTCCGCAATCCGGGTAAAAGGCGAAGTTTTCTCCAGAATATTCGTGGGCGGATAATGCAGAAACATGACGAACTTCCGGTATCCGACCTGCTCCGCCTTCTGAAAGGACTCCCGAAGCCGGGCCATCTCTCTGTCCACCAGCTTCTTCGCCTGCTCCTCCCTTTCCTCATCCCATCCCATGATCCGGCCCCTGCCGTCCAGATAAAAGGGGCCTTCGAAGGTGTAGCCCTTCGTTCCGACCAGCGCATAATCCTCATAAGCGGCAAAATTATTCTGCAGGAAAAACAGCCTGCCCTGAAATTCCTCATTCAGCCGTTCCGTCTTCTTTGCGTCCCAGAACATATCATGATTTCCCCGCAGCAGGATCTTACAGCCGGGCAGCCGTTCAATAAAGGCCAGATCCTCCCGGCACTCCGAAAGCTTTCTGCCCCAGGAGTGGTCGCCGGTGAGCACCAGCGTGTCCTGCGGCTTTACGATCTGATTCACATATTTTTCTATTTTGCGCTCATGATGTTTCCAGACCCTGCCGAAGGCGTCCATGGGCTTGTTGGTCTGGAAGCTCAGGTGCAGGTCGCCCAATGCGTATAGGGACATGATGGGGCCTCCTTTGTATCAGTGAATTTTATCCTGATGATCCCTCTTCATTCTTTCTTAAAGTTCCCTGTACTGTTCGTCAGATGTCAAAAATGTCTCAATCTGTCTTAAAGTTTCTTCCTCTTTTATCTCACTTTTCTGCATTTGCTTTACAGTGCACTCCCAAATAACAAGAATACGAATATGTTCCCGATTTAATTCTTCTTTAACTACTAAATCTCTTTCCACATTAACCTGAAATTTCTTTGACCAGAAATCTATTCTTGTTTTCGGTGTATATGCGAACCGACAATTCATATGTCGATGCCAGAAACAACCATGTACAAATATTGCCGTATTATATTTTGACAGGAACATATCCGGATGACCATAAACAGAAGCATCGTTCTTTCGATATCTATAACCATCTGCATACAACAATTTTCGAATATAAAGCTCCGGCTTTGTATCCTTACTCCTGATTGCAGACATATTTCTGCTTCTCTGCTCTTTGCTTACAATATCAGACATTTATTTACCTTCTTTTTCTTTCAGATAATTTACAAATTTGGAAATAGTCCATATACGATCCTGTCTGTCTCTTGGATAGGTAGAAATATATGCCTTAGGGACCACCAACACAACCTGTTCAGCAGCCATTTCATCCATCTGTCTTGCGGATATTCCCTGCTGAAGGGTGCATAAATACTTTACTCCATCTTTTAATCGGTCAGCTTCATTCAGAATCTGTCGCCATCTGTCCTTGCATGTAGTTTTTGCTGCCAGCATAGTAATTTTGTCAATTGGAAACATACTGTCATGGTAAGCCTCCTGTGACGGGAAAAGGAAATCAGGCCTCTTATTCCCTTCTGTTACTGCCTGCGCCGTATAATGAATTCTATTTTCATCGAATATGGCTGCCAGATGATGTTCAAGACTCTTCCCCGCCCGACTTTTTCTCCTGTTAAGCACCTGATTCGCAAGTGCAACAAATTCATCAACTGAGCCGAATCCTTTTGCTACAATATTTCCATATCTTACACGTTCAAACTCTCTGAAAAGTTTATATTCTTCTTCTGTCCAATCTATCAGGACTTTGTCCGGGTTGGAACGCACCAATTCTCTTTCCGCAAAAACATCATATGATATCATTCTTGCTGCGAAAGACATTTCCTCAGAACTTGGGAAGCCGAATGCAAGACTGTTAATGAAAGAATCTATTGCCTGCTGTTCTCTCAGCGAAGCATCTACATTGCTCAATTCTATAAGCCTGTTTGTTTCTGCCGGCGTTAAGCCAAAATTGTCCAGATATTCATTAATCTCCTCTTCCGTGTTAAAAATATATCCATCATAGTCTTCAGAGGTGTTTTTAATCAGGACAAACAATGCACCAGTATATTCAGGTCCCATGAAGGGAAATCCTCTGGTAAATCTTGTCAGTCTTAATTCATTTTTACTTTGATACCATGTGAAACAGGCATCCGTAATGAAATCTTCCTGCCATTTTATTTTTATTTCCCGCTTGGCTATATGCTGTTTGAGCTCTTCCTCTGAAAAAAGCATTTTTCCGGCTGATTTCGAAATCAGGAAACCTGACTGATGTCCGCCAGTTTCCCCACTGTCATTAGGCGATAACAGTTTACAAAACGTTTCTTTTCCTGTCATTGTTTTTTCTATTGCATAGGATACAATTTTCATTGTTTTTCTCTCCTGTCAAGCTCTGCAACTTTTCTTACAATCAGCCCTGCCACATCAGTCATCAGCGGTACAACAACCGAATTACCGAACTGTTTGTATGCCTGAGTATCAGATACTACAATTTTGAATGTATCAGGAAACCCCTGTATTCTTGCGCATTCCCTGGGTGTCAGTCTTCTGGGATTTTTTCCTTCCTGCGCGATCAATATTTCTGATCCATCTTTGTAATATCTGGCACTTAATGTTCTTGCCACTCCATCCGGATCTGCAATACCGAATCCAAAGCCATTTCCTGCCGCCTTATGCTTTTCCGCATAATTTTGCAGATACCCCCATAACTTATCTGAAAGAGTATACTTCTCATCCGGATTCTCTTCCAGTATGTCTTTTATAAGCGGTTTTGGTTTCACAGGAGTTATATCAAATTCAAACCTGATATCCTTCCCATATCTTTTACGGTCAAACCCCACTATCAATATACGTTCTCTGTGTTGAGGAACATAATACTGTCCATCCAAAACCGCATGAAAAATTTCATAATCCAGTTCATCCAGAGACTCCATTATAACTCTGAATGTATTCCCATGGTCATGACTCTTCAAATTTTTAACATTTTCAAGCATAAAGGCCTTTGGTCTTTTGACTTTCAAAATTCTGCATACGTCAAAAAACAGCGTTCCCTGGGTCTTGTCTTCAAAACCTGTTTCACGTCCCAAACTCTGCTTTTTTGAAACCCCTGCTATGCTGAAAGGCTGACACGGGAAGCCGGCAACAAGAATATCATGATTTGGAATAATTCTTGCGTCTACTTTAGTTATATCCCCATCCGGCTGTTCTCCAAAATTGGCAAAATACGTCTGTTGGCTGTATTTATTCCATTCATTGGAATAAACACAGTCCCCTCCATTATTTTCAAATGCCAGTCTCATTCCACCGATTCCCGCAAATAGATCGATAAATGTGAAAGCCGCCTTTTTTGTAGAGGGATGAGACTGATTACTTAACATTTGCATTATTGATCTGATAATTGTATCCTGAACGGATTGACCCGTTTTATCTGCATATTCTGAAAGAGCCTCAAAAAGGCTGTCTTCCAGGCGAATATGTATCTGTTTTGCCACCTTATAACTACCTCCAAGTTTTTATGACTGTATTCAACTGTATTTTAACACATATGAACTTTCACATCAATGCTCTGGGAAATATATGGTATAAAATGTTTCCCAGACTCCATTTTATTAAAAAATCTTCCAGAAGCATTGCAATTATCAATGATTCTGGAAGAATCTTCTTCTGGTTTTCCGGCCTCTGCAGCTTCATTAACACAAATTTTCGTTGCCCCCGTTTAGGGACATAACACTTTTTTACATACTAAACCACCAGATCTCATAGCCCTGCCGCCATGCGGAATCGTAGATCGGCTTCATGTTCTTCTGCAGGATGTAAACGAACTCCTCCCTTGTGTTTCCCGGCCGGTACAGTTCCCGCTGGGCCCAAATGGAATGGAGGTTATCCCGATAACAGCCTTCATACAGCTTTCGGATACGAGAATTGCTTTGAATCATCTCATACAGCATGAACTGATTTTCCGCAAACCTGACGAAATATGGATCCCATTTGGGCAGATGACTGCTTTTTGAAGCATTCAGGGAGGAATCCATGGGCATCAGATTCCACAGCTCATCATTCATCACGAAGGACCATGGCACAAAATGGTCCACGTCATAGGCTTTGGTCTGCAATGGCCTGCAGGTGAACACATCAGGAACCGGTCTTATCTCCAGAACACCCTCCCAGAGCTTCCGCACATGTCCCAGTTTTCTCATCTTCTCGTCCAAAGGGGCCAGTTTATAAACAAGCCCCGGCACCTCCGGATTGTTCGTCTGAAGCCACTTCACCTTTTCATATTGGATCCAGCCCAGAATGGGAACCATATTGTCCTGAATCATCTTCATCCACTCCGGATCAAACCGCAGCTCCCGTTTCAGCCCGCTGCTCGTTCCCAGCGTATAGGGAAGGGGCTTTTCCAAGCGGTTAATCCGTTCAATGTATTCCACCATCCGCGCAACGCTGTTCCACGCGGATCCGGGATTTTCTTTGAAAAAACCCGCCAACGCCCGGTATGGGACCATATTGGTCAGCTGTTCTTTATGGACTTTCAGTTCTTTATCGTGTTCATGAATGGCATTCTTTATTTCCGTTTTCGAGGCGCTGGCAGAAAGACCGCTTATCTTTGACAGGCATTCCACTGCTCTTTCTAACCCGTCACGCACCTCTCCTCCCTGTATACCGCTTAAATGGATATGAAATTCCCGAACCGGATACCAGGCATTAGCAATCATTTCATCTATGACCGCGCCAAAGGTAGTCTCCTCCACTCCTTCCGAGATCAGCCATACCAGAGCCTCCAGCCAGAAAAATTTGTAACAGTAAGAGGGATCCTTCAGCATCCGAAAAAAGCCCTTGATATCCAGCGTATTATTATATTCTCCGTTGATTCTCAGCATATAGCCGATTTTTGAAGAATCGTATTCAGCCATCTTTCCTCTCCCCTTCCGGGACGAATATCCCCGGTGATCCACATCTCCTGAATGACAAGTTCAGAAAAACATCCGGCGAATTCTGCAAAATCCATTTCTGTAAAATCCGTAAAATATCTCCCGTTTCGTTCTCCCTCAAAGCTTCCATATTTGAAGGAAGCATAAATCATTCCATTTTTCCGCAATGCAGCAGCCATCCTGTAAAAGACATCAGTCAACTCCGATCTGGACAGATGAAGGATGGAAGCGCAGGCCCATATTCCGTCGTAGGAATCCACTGTATCCAGTTCCTGAAAAAGCATCTGCCGGACCGGTATTCCGGTATACTCTCCTGCGATTCGGCACATCTCTGAGGAACCATCGACGGCATCCACCTGAAAACCGCGATTCAGGAAATATCTGGTATCCCGTCCGGAGCCACAGCCGAAATCCAGAATTCGGGCAGACTGCGGCATATGAGACAGGAAATGATCCTGGATGGAGCGGAAATCAAGGGCCTGGGTAGCAGATGTGTAGGACTGGGCGTTTTTGTTGTAGTAAGTTATAGTCTTATACATATTATTTTATAACCACAGTATATTTCTTTCGAAGCCTATTGGAAAGCTCCATATCGGTATAATCAACCACTTTATCCTTCATCAGCCGTCCAAGCACAATCCCCGGATCCCTGTCTATGGAAGCTGCAAAATCCCGAATCGTCTTTTCATCAAAAGTCTTGTTTTCCTGAAGAAATCTTTCATATTTTTCCTGAGGGATCAAACATCTCTGTGCATATTGATCCGCCTCGTCTTCTGAATGGTTTTGATTGGTTCCGAATGTAACGCCATAATCTCCATTCATAATATGACCAATTTCATGAAATAGCGTAAACCAAAAAGTATCCGCATAATGTCTTCTGTCATTCACCATCAGCATGACCTTTCCATCTACCTTCTTCGTCGCCCCGTTAATTCCTGAAGTCTTCAGATTGGGAAGCACAATCAGAACAACTCCTGCATTGGCAAAAGCTTCTCGCAGCATTGGAAGAAAATTCTCATGATTATGAGTCTGGGTTAAAGCAAATTCAACGCTGGCTTCAAATTTTTTCTTATTGAATTTAGGCGCTTCTGTTTTCAATGTACGGTTAATTGCAATCTGCACCATTGCATTAGCATTCACAATGTCGGATTCACTGAGATTTTCCGTATAGCTTCTGAAGCTTACAGCTAAATCTGCCCTCTTTAATACTGTCAGCGATGAAACCGAAAGGAATTCTCTGACCTGCTTAATTTGTTCATCAATTTTTCGCGGAATATCCGGAAGTCCAAAATGTTCCCTAAAATATTTATAATCCAAAAGCTTAAATACTTCTCTTTCCCGCTTCAATTCTTCTTCAGAAAGAAATTCCGCAATTGTCTCATCATAAGCCTGCTGAATTCTCAGCCAATAGGCAACTGTTGTTCCAAGCATTCTGGAAAGCTTTGTTGCAATATCAATGGATAGATTTTGATCTCCATTCATTAAAACGCATAAATTTTTAGGTGTAGTTCCAAGCCTCTTCGCAAAATCTTCCTGAGTCAAACCACTTTCTTCCACAATTTCCTTAATATAATATCCTGGATGAAATGCAATTTTATCATGATATTCAACATAGCTACTCATAATGTGCACTCACCTCCGTAATCTCCACTATTTTGACAATTTCTGCAATCTGATCTATATAACAGGGAACAAATCTTTCCCCTTCATCATTTAAAGGGCACAAAATAATTCTCCACTTATCCCGTCTCCCCTTCACATCTATCGCAAACGAACCTTTCATTTTACCCTGCAGATTATGAAAATGAAATTGCGGCATAACGATGATATCTTTTATCACTTCTGCCTGTTCAATGGCATTTATTCTACCAAGCAAGCTGACTGCCAGCTGTTTGTCCCCACCAAATAATTTTACCGCATCTTTTATATTAGTACACTGCTGCTTAATTTTATTGTTCGCATAAATAATTTCCAACTTCCCCTTCTATCCCTCCCAATCATATTACCTATTAGGTAATTTTATTATAATTTTCTGCAAGTATCCTGTCAACACTTCCACTTATAATTTCTTTGCTATATATGAGAAGCGCCCCACCATCGGCAGGACGCTTCTTTATCTTTATTCCTCTATCCTTTTATCCCCGTCCTTCCCCTCCCAGACTTCTCTTCATTCTTCCCCCGCCACTCCTTCACAATAAACCGCAATCGCCTCCCCCGCGAACACAGCCGTTCCCTCTCCGCAGGCCCGGTCGATATTCACCGTAAAATCTCCGCCGTCTGCGTACATTTTTCCCAGTCCGGACAGAATTTCCGGCGTACACTGATAATAATGCTCCGTGATGTAATTCTGCAGCTGTTTTACCAGATCCTGCACCGAGGGCGCTTTTGCGGACAGCCCCTGGCTCTTCTGCTTCCCAATCTCCTCCAGAATGAGCATCAGTCCCGCGGCGACGGCCTTTTCCGCCTCCCCGTTTCTGCCCCTGCTTTTCTCTTTGAATTCCTGCCAGGCAGCGGTCTGGCCCCACTGCTTTCGGGCCTGTTCGGCGTATTCATCCAGCCTGCTCGTATCAAACGCTTTAAAATCCATATTTTTCACTCCTGTCAGTTGTATTCCACGGGCAAACAGGATCAGGTTTTCCAGATGCTCCTTCTTCAGCTGCAGCATGGTGATCTGCTGCTCCAGGGCCCTGTTTCTGTCAAAATCGGGAGCGTGAATAATCTGGCTGATCTGCTTTAAGGGAAACTCCAGTTCGCGGAACAGAAGGATCTGCTGGAGGGTTTCCAGCGTTGCATCGTCGTACAGCCGATAGCCGGACTCCGTATATCCGGCAGGATGCAGAAGTCCGATTCTGTCATAATACTGCAGGGTGCGTACGCTCACGCCTGTCAGCCTGCTCACTTCCTTCACCGTCATCATTGGCGTTTTCTCCTTCCGTGTGAATACAGCATAAACTATGACGTAAGGTCGGAGTCAATCTGTTTTTTTGAAAAATTTCTTCCGGCTGCAAATTTTCCCTTCACAGCTCCGTATACTTTTCCTTATGATCTCTTGCCTTTTCCACCGGATATTTTTCCGCGTTTTTCCGGATCTTTTCCTGAATGATTTCATCCAGATCCATGCCGCAGGTATCCGCCATCATGATGCCGTAGATCAGCACATCGGCCAGTTCCTCCCGCATGTTTTCCATTTTCTCCTCACACCACACGTCGTCCCGGCTCCACTGGAAGACCTCCAGGAGTTCTGCGGCTTCCAGGCTGATGGAGATGGCCAGATCCTTCGGGGTGTGGAACTGCTTCCAGTTCCGTTCGTCTCTGAATTTTATTACCTGATCGATGGTTTCCTGTTTCATAAACGTTTCCTTTCTCAAACGGCTCCCCGTTTTCTTATTATCTATCTGATATCAGAGCATTCATCACCTCATCAAACACCAGATAATTTCTCATATCATCCGGCCTGCAGTACACCGCGAAATGCACCTTTGCAAACACGCCGTAAAATTCCGGCAGCACCTCCGCCCAGGCGCGGGCGGCAGTTTCCGGCGGATTGCGGAAGGCGCCGCAGCCAAACGCGCCCAGGATCAGAATATCCTCCCGGTTTTGGGCGGCCACGGAAAGGATGCGGCGGACACGCTGCTTCAGGAGCTTCAGAAGCGCCTCCGGCGTTATCCGCACCGGCCTGGACGGGCCGGGATTCATGGCGTTGGAGGGACGCTCCCGCAGGTTGGGAGCGGCACAGCTGATCACGTCCAGCCTGCACCAGCATTTTTCCTCCATGCGCTCAGGCGCATCGTCATCCGTCTTGATCACCAGAATGTCCGGCGTATAGATGCAGGCGTCTGTATAAAGAGCGTCATGGCGCTGTCTGTGAAAATCATAATAGGACTTCTTCAGCTCCGGCGTATTCAGGCAGGGATACAGGGTGGACAGACGGCAGAGGGATTCCTCCTGTGCGCTGCTTCCCTTCGTCACCCCGCCGCCCGGATTGGTGGCGGAGGCAAAGTTGAGGACGGCCACTCTTTTTTCCGGATTCCGTCTCTTTTCCCTCATGGCCGCTTCAAAGGAACGGAAGGCGGTCACCTCCACCTGCGTCCTCTCGTACCGTTTCGGGGAAACGGCGCGCTCCGCTTCTTCACCGCGGGAAGCGCCTCCATCCGACAGACCGGAAGCCGGGTAAAATACCGTGCGCTTCTTCGTCTCTTCCACCGCATCCTGCAGCGTCCCATCCTGCCGGATCCAGGCCATGGTATCCTCGAATACTGCGATATTCCGTTCCTTCCTGTTTTCCCTCATATGCTCCACACCCTTTCCGGCTCACTTCCGGTCCTGCCGCCGGTCATTCCTCCCGCAGCAGCCACCGGAACGCCTTTTCCATCCTTCCTTCCGGGTCGGCAAAATGATTCCCCGGATTGTATTCGAAGAAAACCCGCTCTCCCACAGCGTCGCAAAGCTCCCCGCGCAGAAGCTTCACCGCTTCCAGCGTGCAGTCCTCCACCCGGGCCATGCGGCAGTTTCCGGTTTTCCTTTCCCTGTCGCCCAGAGAAAAGTAGGCCCGCTTCAGCTGCCTGGAGGGCCTGTGCGCCCGCATGAAGGCAAGAAAACCATCGTACCAGAGGGAGCCGGAAATGCTGGCGATCCGGTCGAAAAGATCCGTCCGGTACGCCGCATATACGGAAAAAAGCCCGGCAAGAGACACGCCTGCCAGGGCACGAAAGCGGGGTTGGAGGGAAAGCGCCTCCTCCGTATGGGGAATGATTTTTTCCGTAAGAAAGGCCAGGTAGTCGTCCGCCTTTCCGCCGAAATCTTCTCCTCTTTGAAAAACCCGCTCGGCAGGCCAGGGCGTCAGGTCCCGGTTCCAGTCCTCGCCTGAAATGCAGACGCAGGCCGTATTTGCAGCTTCCAGAAGCTCTTCCGACAGGCGCAGGCCGTCCTGTGCGTTCTGTGCCCCGTGAAAATAAATCAGGCCGGGCCGGGAATCCGCCGCCCTGCTCTCCATCCGGCCTTCCGAAAGCAGGCAGGTAAGAATCAGCCCCTCTTCCTTTCGCACGATCTGCTTCATTTCATTCCTCCCAGTGTTCCAGAACCGAACCTATCCTTCTTTTCTGCCGTCCTGTCCATAATCCGCGTCGCACAGGAACACGGCCGCATCCGCGTCATACCGTTTCAGGGGAATGCCGTGAAACTGTGTTTCCGTCGCTGTAAGCTCACCCCGTTCCAGCTTCGCCGTCTGGGATACCAGGCGGGAGATCAGCTCTTTTTTCACCGGAAAGCTGCCATGGGAGGGATAGATCCGGTCAAAACGGCCGGTCATGCCCTCCAGACGCTTCAGGCTGTGGTAGAAGGCGGGGATATTGCGCATGGGGCCGAAGAGAAAAATGCTTCCGTCCTGAACGGTGTCGCCGGAAAAGAGAACACGGCGCTCCACATCCAGAATGGCGATGCTGCCGGGCGTATGTCCGGGAATCTCGATCACCTCCAGACGGCGTCCGCCCAGATCGATGCTGTTGCCGTCCCGGACAGGGATAATATCGGAAGCTTTTTTCGCCAGCGGATAATTGACCAGCTCTGCCGGATTCATGTAGACGGCGTCAAACTCCGCATTGCTTCCGATATGGTCAATATCCGCATGGGTATTGAGGAGGGACAGCGGAAGCGCGGTCAGCCCTTCCGCCAGCTTCTTCGCGTTGTGCGTCTGCATGCCGCTGTCGATGAGCAGGGCGCTCCGGCTTCCTGTCAGCAGGAAAAAGCGGACGCCTTCCTCTTCCAGCCGCCAGGTCTGACCGTCAATCGGTATGATTCTGCAGCTCATGCGCCTGCCTCCTTTCCCCTGTTCCTTTATTGTTCTGCTGTTCCTTTACGGAAGAAGCGCTCTTTCTTCTTGGCCGCCTGCGTCTACGCTTCTTTTTTCCTGCCTCTTCCTGAGCAGTCTCCGGACGCTTCCGCATTTCTTCCGGCACGGCATTTCGCATTTCTTCCAATACGATATTCCTCGTTTCTTTCGGAGAGGTATTCCGCTTTCCCCCGCGTCTGCGTTTTCCTGCAAAACCGGCGCTTCCCTTTCCTGTATCCTTCTTTCCTGCCTCTCCCCGTCCGCTCCCTTTCCGGCGGGCGAAGAGGCTGCGGTTTCCCTTCATCTGAACGTAGCAGGCGTCGCAGATACGGCCTTGAGCGCCCAGCGGAAGGAGCGCACCGCAGTACTGGCACTTGCGGATGTAATCCCTCTTATCCTTCGTCAGGTAGCGCATGATGGTCTCTTCCGTTTTTTCCCGCTCTGCGGACAGGCGGTCGGCGTCGATTTCCTTGCCCAGACGGATGGAGAACTGGTAATAGAGATCCAGCATTTTGTAGAAGGTTTCATATTTCATCAGGCCGTTGTCACTGCACATCATCAGGGAGGGGAAATGCAGGGACACGTCCGCCGTATAGGTTTTGCAGTAGTAGAGCCACAGATCCACGATGTCCCGGTTTTTGATGTCCAGGGAACAGGTCAGCATGCGGTAGAGCATGTGCTTGTCCTCGAAGCCGTCGATCTCCTTTCTGTCTTTAAACGCCTTTTCATAGAGGAACAGCACCTCCTCGATGCTGATTTTCTCAAAGGGCGGCGGGGTTTCCACGCTTTTCCAGATTTTCAGGACGGCGTCCAGGGGCTCGTCCATGTCCAGAAGCACCTGGGGGAAACCCAGGCTCACATGGTCGATCTCCGGCTCCGGCTCGTCGAAATGGGCGTGGATATATTCCAGCCCTTCCTCTCCCACCGCGCTCACATATCCGGTGTCGTAGATCCCGTAGCGTCCGGCCCGGCCCGCGATCTGGCGGATTTCCGAGGTTTTTAAGGGACGGGTATGGCTGCCGTCAAATTTGTCCGTCTGAACGAAGACGATCCGTTTCACGGGAAGGTTCAGCCCCATGCCGATGGCGTCGGTGGAGACCACCACCTTCGTCTGGTGGCTGGAAAACAGGCGGATCTGCCTGCGGCGGATCTCCGGTGGAAGGCTTCCGTAGATGACGCTGGCACGGACGCCGTTTCTCTCCAGCCGGCCCGCAATATCCAGAACGGCCCGTTTGGTGAACACGATCAGAGCGTCCCCCTCCTGCACATCCTCCGGAAAGCGGACGGGAACCGCCTCGCACATCAGCGCGGTTTTTCGCTCGTAGCGGTGAATCTCACAGGTATCCTCACACAGGGAAATCAGGTGGGTGATTACCTTCTCGGCGGCGGGGCTCATGCATACGTGGATTTCCTGCGCCTGTACGCCCAGAATGGCCCTGGTCCAGGAATGGCCCCGGTCGGGATCGGCGATCATCTGCGCCTCATCGATGACAGCCACTTCATATTTCTGGTCGATGTCCAGCATTTCCACGGTGGAGGATATGATCCGGCTGTTGTCCTCATAGATGCGCTCCTCCCCGGTGAGCATGGTACAGGGGATGCCCGCATCCTTGATCTTCTCATAAACCTCCAAGGCCAGAAGACGCAGCGGCCCCAGATAAACCCCGGACTCCGCCCTGCGCAGACGTTCCAACGCCTGATAGGTCTTTCCGCAGTTGGTGGGGCCGATATGGAGGACGAAATGCCGGTTCATCTGGCGGGTCTGCTGAAATTCCGTTTCCGGCCGGGCAGGAACCATGTCGATGATCTGGCTGCGGATGCCTGCGCCCGCATAGCTTGCCGCCAGCCTGCCGATGGTGCGCTGGCAGATCTCATAGGGCTTTTCTTCCCGCAGATAGTCCAGAAAACGGGCCGTGAGCAGCTCCTGATCCTCCGGGCGCATGCTGTCCAGATCCAGGCGCACCAGTTCCTCTAAAAGCAGGTCGCGGATCTTCATGACGGCAAACTGGTTTCCTTCCCGGAATGCAAAATAGGCCACGTTCCTCAGCTGCCTGTGGAATTCCTCCAGATGAGCCTGAGAAATGCGGTTCCTGGGGGTCTGCATGTCCTCCAGAAGCCGATCGATCCTCTGCTCATAGGTTTTTCTTCCGTCGTTGTTCTTCTTTTTAAATGCTTTTGCCCAGTCCCTGTATTGGTTAAAATAGAACTGTACCAGCTTTTCCTTCTGTACCATAAGTATTCCTGCACTGGCCGCAAACGGCCGCTTTCCTGTTTATTTTTCTGATTCTTTCATTGTCCCGGACCCAAACCGCTTTCTCCAGGCGCGGTCTTTGCTCCTGGAACCTCTCACAAACCGGTGTCCAAGAAGAAGGCAGCGGGTCACGTTGTCTCCCACCATACACACCCACACCAGTTCCAGACCGGCGTGGAGGAAAATCACACAAAGACAGGTGCCTGCAATCCGTACGCCCCACATGGAAATGATGGAAAACACGAAGGGTGCCCTGGTGTCGCCGATCCCGTTGAAAACGCCCTCAAAAATGATCAGGGCGGCGAACATGGGCTCGGAAACCGCAACGATGCGAAGCACCGTGATCCCTCCGGCGATGACCTGCGCATCCTCCGTAAACAGAGACATCATCTGTCCCGGAAAAGCGAACAGAAGCGCGCCCGTGACGGTCATCAGGGCCACGGCGATGGCGGCGATGGTTTTGGTCACCTGCCTGAATTCCTTTTCATCCTGTTTTCCCAGGGCGTTGCCCGCCATGGTGGAGGCGGCCGCCTGCATGCCGTAACCGGGGATGTAGAAGGCCTGCTCCGCGGTGATGGCGATGGAATGGGTGGCAAGGGCCAGGGTTCCCAGCCTGGTGACAAGCGAGGTGAAAACCACCTGCCCCAGACAGGCGCTGACGCGCTCCATAGCCACCGGCGTGCCGATCCGCAGGCATTTGGCTGCAAGGCTCCGGTCAAAATGCAGCGGGTATCCCTTCGGAGATAGAATCCTGTTTCTCCAGTATACCACGATCATGAAAATGCCTCCCACACAGTAGGATACCGCCGTGCCGATGGCCGCTCCGACCACGCCGAGCCCTGCTCCGGGAATCGTCAACGCAAGCCCGCCCGGATGTACCGGCCTGGTGTCATAGATCAGGAAAAAGTTGAGGACGATGTTGGTCAGGTTCATCAGAATATTCGCGGTCATAGGGCTTCTGGTATCGCCCGCCCCGCGCATGACGCTTCCCAGAATGACGGAAAAGGCGCGGAAGATCATGGGCGAACAGCAGATGCCGAAATACAGGGACGCATCCCTGTACAGCTCCGGATCCGCTCCCAGCCACGCTGGCAGGAAGGGGCTGATCCCAACCATGAGGATGCCCAGAATCAAACCGAGCGCCACAGCAAAATAGAGGGACTGAATGCCATATCGTCTGGCCTTCTCTCCTTCCCCCGCTCCGATGGATTCCGCGATGCTGGAAAGCACGCCGATCCCCATGGCGAACAGGGGGGCGTTCACCAGCCAGGTCATGGTGCTGGTGAGGCCCACCGCCGCCGAGGCCTGTGCGCCCAGCCTTCCCACCATGGCCGTGTCGATGTACTGCACCAGCGTCTGAAGCGCCTGCTCCACCACCGCCGGCCATGACAGGAAGAAAATGGTCTGAAAAATCGCTCTGTTTTCCCGGTAATAGCTTTTCACTCTGTTCAATCGTTCCGACTTCCTTTGTATCACACTCTGAAAAGTATTCTACCCGTTATCCCGCAAGCAGTCAATGTTCTCATTACAGTTCACCCGTCCGCCAAAATCTTCCGCCTCCCTTGTTGATTTTCATCCGGCCGGGTATAATAACTTTACATGGATCGGGTGGGCGCGTTATTCCGGACGCCTGCCCGCTTCCCGTAACGAACGCAATATTTCCGGAAAATTGAAAAAGGAAAAGCCGGAACCTGATAAACCGGCGGGAGGTTCTTATGTGTACGAGCATCGCATTGCTTCATGGCAGCGGCTATTTCGGCCGCAATCTGGACCTGGAATATTCCTTTGGAGAGCAGGTGGTCATCATGCCGCGCCTGTTCCCCCTGCATTTTCACAGACTGCCGTCCCTTACGCGGCATTTCTCCATGATCGGCATGGCGAATGTGGCGGAGGGTTATCCCCTCTATGCCGAAGCGGTTAATGAAAAGGGGCTCTATATGGCCGGGCTGAATTTCCCCGGAAACGCCTGCTATGAAGCCGACGTTCCGGAAGGCTTTGACGCCGCCGCGCCCTATGAGCTGATTCCCTGGATTCTGGGAACCTGCGAAACGCTCGCGCAGGCCAGAGAAAAGCTCACCCGGTTCCGCCCGCTTGCTGTTCCTTTCGCCGTTTCCCATCCCGCGCCCGCCACGCTGCCCCTCGCTCCGCTGCACTGGCATCTGGC
>UQVK01000088.1 GCA_900544445.1 uncultured Lachnospiraceae bacterium | reverse complement strand
CCCTCCGGGTGTATCGCGCAAGAGGCTCCCGGAGCATGTGCGTTTTGTGGACAGCGCGGGCATCCGGCAGGTGAAGCTGATCGACGCTGCGCCCATCGGCATCAACGTGCGCTCTACTGTAGCCACCTATGCTAACGTCCATGACGAGCTGCGCAAAATATTCGCAAGGACGCCGGATGCGAAGCGGCTGGGCTATAAGGCCGGAGATTTTTCCTACAACACCGGAAAGCTGCGCTGTCCGGTCTGCGACGGAACCGGAGAAATCAGCCTGGACGTACAGTTTCTGCCGGATGTGGACATCCCCTGCCCTCAGTGCCGGGGCTCCCGTTACGCAAAAGAAGCAGAGCGGGTGAAATATGAGAAGAAAGAGGGCCAGGCCTGGTCGCTTCCGGAGCTGATGGCAATGGATGTGAATACGGCCCTGAAGGCCTGCGAAAGCCTGAAGCTGGTGCATCAGCGCCTGCAGGTCCTGCAGGATCTGGGCCTTGGCTATCTGACGCTGGGTGAGGAAACGCCCGGCCTTTCCGGCGGAGAGGCGCAGCGTCTGAAGCTTGCCAGCGAAATGGGAAAGGCCCAGTCGGATTCCGTGTTCGTCTTCGACGAGCCGACCATCGGACTGCATCCGCTGGATGTGCGCACCCTGCTCGGCGTATTTGAAACGCTCATCGAAAACGGCGCCACCGTGATCGTGATCGAGCACGATCTGGATGTGATCCGCAGCGCCGATTACATCATCGATATGGGTCCGGGAGGCGGAGAGGAGGGCGGCCGGATCGTTGCGGCCGGAACGCCGGATCAGATCCGCAGGACACCGGAAAGTCTGACTGGAAAATTCCTGTGACCGTTTATGGCCGGGTAAGGTATGAACACAGTGAGGGCAGAGACGATATAAAGAGTTATTTGTTAAAAAAAACCGTGGTATAATTGTTTCATATCCAAGAGATAAACTGAAATTATGTGAGGTAATAGAGTGGATAAAGGACGTATTATTTTTTTGAACGGGGTGACAAGCGCAGGGAAAACATCAATCGTCGAAGCTCTTCAAGAGCGTGATGACATATTCTTTTATGTTGTTGCCAATGATTTGTTTCAGGAGATGGTCGGAGAGAAATATTTGCGTGAAAACTATTGGAAGTATCTTAGCGAAGTAATTATTATGATGTACCATACTGCGAAACTCTATTCAGATATGGGCAAAAATGTTCTTATTGATGGAATATTAGTAGAAAGAGATGAAATATCTCCTCATTATCAGCGGTTATTAGAAATACTGAGGGATAATCCGCTTGATTTGGTTGAAGTATATTGTCCTCTGGATATATGTAGAAAGAGAAATATTATTCGTGGAGATCGATATGAAAGCCAGTCGGATGAACAGTACGAATTGTTGGCAAAAAACATAAAGTATAGGTTGAGAGTAGATACAAGTTTGTACAGTCCATCTGAATGCGCGGATATCATTATTAAAGAATTGTTTTAGTTATTAAATTTTCAGCTTATCGAGCAAAAAATCAGCAGCCATTAAACCATATAGCCCACGGACATAGGTGGTCTTGCCGATTTTCTGCTTGACGGTCTGCGGCTTCGGGACGGCGGTGGTCTTAGTGGCTGTCTGTGTGTTTTCCTGCATAGGTTCTCCTTTCTGATTTTGGCAAAAGAAAAAGCAGGAAGTCCTTTTCAAGATTTCCTGCTCGGTAGTGCTACTGTAAGGGTAGCAGCTATTTAGTTGTCATGCGTTTAATAATTCTAACGCTTTTTTATACAAAGGGTCAAGGTCGCAACCACAACTCCCGCACTCTTTATCAGCCTGTTTTATTGCTGTTATGAGGGTTTCGGTATTACCTTTACCGTCTAACCATGCTTGCGCTGGATGTGCAATTAAATCCCAACCGGCCTTTTCAGTGTGCTACTTAGTTAATATCCTTTGCTTTCATTTTGTCAATTTCAGATTTTTCATATTTGGTAGATTTAAAATATCCTATGAACCACACGATAATAATAGCTGCTATACAGATAACTCCTGTGATAGCGTATTCGGTTGTTTTCTCCAAAAAACTTATTGTAATAAATAGCGCAGTCATTACAAGAGGAATAATAGCTCCCAAAACTTTCTTTTTTCGTACTCCCCAATAAAATTGTATTGCCAATAAAGCAAATGTTATAACTAAAACAATCAATGCTTTCATAGTCAATTCTCCTTTCATGTGCTTACATATCCTTTGCTTTCATTTTAGCGATTTCTTTTTTCTTTGCTGTCTGGTGTCCTTGAATCCAAAACAAGAAGAAAATGAGTGTCGGAAAAACAATCATTTTCCAGTCCTCTCCAAAATTGATTTTGCCATTGAAAAACAAAAATGCCAGTAATCCAATCCACAAGAGAGGAACGACACCGCCTAAATACCAGTATTTAGGGTTTCTGTGGCACAGCCAGACGTGAAACAGAATAATTACAAGCGCAACAAGCAATGTGATAGCTGTTTTCATGATTTCTTCTCCTTTTCCTGCTTATATTTTTCAATGATGATTTTTGCGGTTTCTAAGTCAATTCGGGAATCAACCGCAAGCCCTTTGATGAACGTAGAAAATGGTTCATCTTCTTTTTGGTCGCTCAATTCGATTTTTTGAATGAGTTTGTCAAGCCGCAGACGGACAGTAGGGTAGGATACCTCATACAGCTTTGCAATCTCTTTCAGTGAGCCGGATTTTAAAACAAAGTTCTTTAGAAATGTTACATCTTCCTGTTCTAAGGCAAGTATCCACTGTGGGATTTTATCTATTTCCATTCCAACTCTCCTTTCTGTTTAACTTTAATTTTTTTAGTATAACATAAATAATATTAAAGTCAATAGAAATGTAAGGATAAATTTTATCTACTCATTTTTCAAAAAGATGTATGCCAGACTTTCGGTTATCGAAGTGTATTAGACTGATTATAACAATACAAGTATAACAGACTTATCTATCAATCCTTTCCTTTCCCAAACCCTTTCCCTCCCACGCCTACCAATCATAGAGGGAAGTATCGTTCATGAATGAAAACCAGGAAAATCTGCAACTTGACAAAACACCAGAGCTGTGCAATACTAAAACAGATTCAGGCTGTGAACATACGTGAGTACAGAAGATGTAGTGAGTCAGAGACGGAGCGCCACCGGCTGAAAGCATTCCGCATGAACCTTCTGGAACCTTCAGTATGGGAGCCTTCCGGCGAAAAGCGTGCCGACCGTATGCGGTAAGCCGGATGTCCGTGCAGCAGACGTTTGCACAAAAATGAGTGCAGGGCACAGGATGCCCTGAAATAGGGTGGTACCGCGATGTGAACATCGTCCCTTGTTGATAAGCAGGAGACGGTGTTTTTTTGTGCGATAAGCCCGGCAAGCGGCCGTCATGCTTGCATGAACGGCCATTTGCCGGGCAAGGAAATCAGGAAAAAGCACACCTGTCCTGATCCTGAAAGGAGGCCGGTACGAACCGGGGTTCGTGCCAAAGAATGGCTGACGCCATTCTTTTATGATGAAATGCCGCCTCACGGCGGCGAAAAAGGAGAAGCGAAATGAAGGATAAAATGAATGAAATTTTATCAGAGGCAAAAGCCAGGATTGCCGCTGCGGCCAATGAAGGCGAGCTGCAGAACGTAAAAAGCGCGTATGTGGGAAAACAGGGAGCCTTAAGCCTCCTGATGAAGGAGCTTCCGAAGCTGGATCCCGCCGAGCGTCCCGAAATGGGAAAGCTGATGAATCAGGCCAAGAATCAGATCACGGAGCTGATCGATGAAAAGAGAATGGAGCTGAAGCTGAAGGCTTCCGAGGTATCTCCGGATTTTGACTGCTCTGTTCCGGGTATTCTGCCCTCCGGAGGCGGACTCCATCCGATCACCCAGATGTGCTATGATCTGAACGATGCCTTCCGCTCCATGGGATTTGAAATCTTTCAGGGAAAAGAAATCAGCAGCGAGCTGTACTCCTTTGACAAGCTGAATTTTCCGCAGAATCATCCGGCGAGGGAAAGCATGGATACCTACTGGCTGGAGGGACATGACAGCGGAAGCACGAATGAAAAGCTCTGTCTCCGTCCCCATCTGACAGGAGAAAGCGTCCGCTACATGCAGACCCACAAGCCGCCGTACCGGTTCGTTTATCCGGGACGGGTATACCGTAACGAGACTACGGACTCCCATCATGAAAGAGCCTTTTTCCAGTATGAGGCACTGATCGTTGACAAGGACATTACCTTTACTTCAGGCAAGGTGATGATCAAGAGCATTCTGAGCAAGGTGTTCGGCACGGATGTGCCCGTTAGGATGCGCGCCGGCTTCTTCCCGTTCGTGGAGCCGGGCTTTGAGATCGATATGCAGTGCCAGGTCTGCGGCGGAAAGGGCTGCAGCGTCTGCAAGCATGTGGGCTGGATCGAGGTCATGCCGGGCGGCTCTCCGCATCCCAATGTGCTGCGCGCGGCGGGGCTGGATCCGGACGAATATACCGGCTTCTATGTGAATATCGGTCTGGACAGACTGGTTATGATGCGTTACGGCGTGGACGATGTGAGACTGTTCCACAGCGCCGATCTGAGATTCCTGAAGCAGTTCAGATAAATAGGAGGATGAAATGAAATTATCATTATCTTGGATCAGGGATTATGTGAAAATTCCTGAGGATATAGATCTGAAGAAGCTGGCGTACGACCTGACCATGTCCACCGTGGAGGTGGAGGATGTGGAGGATCTTGCCCGCCGCTTCGACAACATGGTTGTAGGCGTAATTGAAAAAATCGAGCCCCATCCCAATGCTGACAAGCTGAGGGTGTGCATGGTTGATATCGGGGACGGAGAGCTTAAGACAATCGTCTGCGGCGGAATCAACCTGACGGAAGGGATGCGCGTGGCGGTTTCCTGTCCCGGCGCGGTGGTCCGCTGGCATGGTGAAGGAGAGCCTGTCGTGATCAAGAATTCCAAGCTTCGCGGCGTCGCCTCCTACGGCATGATCTGCGCTTCGGATGAAATCGGACTGGGCGACCTGTTCCCCGCCTCTCAGGAAGCAGAGATTCTGGATCTGTCCGCGTTCGAGGTGCCTGCCGGAACTTCTCTTGCGGATGCGCTGGACATGAACGACGTCCTGCTTGAAATCGACAACAAGTCCATGACGAACCGTCCCGATCTGTGGGGACATTACGGAATTGCGAGAGAGCTCGCGGCCCTGTACAATCTTCCTCTGGCGGAAATTAAGCCCTTCCACACCGACGTGCAGTCGGATTTTCATGTGGAGATCGCAGAGCCGGACAGATGCAGAAGATACATCGGTGTGGAGATGTCCGGACTGGAAGTCAAGCCGTCCCCGTACTGGATGCAGAGCAGGATCTGGAAGGTTGGAATGCGCCCCATCAACGCGCTGGTGGATATTACGAACTATGTTATGCTCGCGACGGGCAACCCCACTCATGCTTTTGACGCGGACAACATCACGGATCACATCGTGGTAAGACACGCGGAGGAAGGAGAGAAGCTGGTTCTTCTGAACGAGAAGGAACTCGATCTCTGTACGGATGATCTTGTAATCACCGATTCCGAGGGGCCTGTTGCCCTGGCCGGCGTGATGGGTGGCGCAAAGGATTCCATTCTACCTGATACGAAGCGCGTGATCCTGGAGGTCGCGAACTTTGAGGCTGCCGGAATCAGAAGGACGGCGCTCCGGTATGATACCCGCACGGAGGCTTCCGCAAGATATGAGAAGGCCATTGATCCGGAGAGATGTGATCAGGCTCTTGCCCTTTCCATGCAGTATTTTCAGGAGCTGTATCCCGGGGTGCAGGTGACCGGATACTGCGACAATTACGTGAATAAGCTGGAGCGCGCCCAGATTGACGTGGATCTTGGCTGGCTGGCGAAGCGGCTCGGGAAAAATCTCTCAAACGACGTGATTCAGGCGAAGCTTGAGCTGCTTGGCTTCGACGTTCAGATCGAAGGCGGAAACATGCACGTTACCGCGCCCTCCTGGCGTTCCACCGGCGATATTTCCATCAAGGACGACGTGATGGAAGAGGTTGCCAGACTGTACGGCTACGATAACTTTGAAGCCACCTCCTTCACCACTACCTTTGAAGGCGCCATCAATCAGAAGAAGGAGGATCTGATCAGGAATATCAAGGAATATCTTGCGATCCGCTGTGGGCTGCAGGAGGTTTATACCTATCCCTGGATGAACGACACGTTTGTGAACGCCGTTCTTCAGAGCACGGACGGAATCCTGAAGCTTTCCACGCCGCCCGCGCCGGATTTGAGCCATATCCGTTCTTCCCTGCTTCCCAACCTCTGCGAAGCGGTGGTGAAAAACGAGCGCTATTTTAACGACTTCTCCATTTTCGAGGAGGCGCAGGTGTTCTTTGACAGAAATTATACTACTCCTTACGATGAGACGGAGTCCCTTCCGGAGCAGCGCAGACACATCGGAGCGGCTTTTGCCAGCAGCGTTAAAAATATCGACCGGCTTTTCCGGGAGACGAAGGGCGTTCTGGAATATATGTCCCGCTATACCCACATGGAAGCACTTTCCTTCCGCAAGGAGGAAAAGCCTGTATGGGCGGATCAGGTGGTCTGGCTGAATGTATACCGGGGCGAAGAAAAAGTTGGAGATATGGGCCTGCTTGCCAAGAAGGCTTCCATGGAATGCGGTATCAAGAACCTTTCCGTGATGCTCTTTGAACTGGATGCGGAGAAGCTGCAGCCCCTGAAATCCAGAACCAACCATTTCACCCACCTTGCGGCCTATCCGGAGACCGATTATGATATCTCCATGCTGTTTGATTCCAATGCTGCATGGACGGATATCCATGATGCGGTTATGGGACAGAAAAAGGCCAGCGCGCTTCTGAAGGAAGCGTCCTTCGTGGACGAATACAGAGGAAAGCAGATTCCGGAAGGAAAGAAGTCCGTGACCATCCGTCTGACCATCGGATCGGAGGAAAAGACTCTGACTTCTCAGGAAATCGAAAGCGCCGCAAATCAGGTGATGAAGAAGCTTGAGAAAAAAATGGGTGCGCAGCTGAGAACTCAGTAAATCTGTTGTGCCATGATGCTCAGTAAACGGCTCGTACTTTGCCGTAACAAGTATGGCATATCTGTGATTGACACGGGCAATTCCCTGTGCTATTTTATAAATTATAAAAAAGAGACTGCCGCCGGGCAGTGCCCCGCTCTATTCCGCAGGCCTTAGAAGGGATGGAGACGGGGCTTTTCTTTTGTAAAAGCGGATGAAATGGAGGCATGAACAAATGATGGAACAGAAGAATGGAGCGGAAGGCATTTTTCGTCCCATGCGCAGGAAGAAACAGGCCCTTTCCAGACAGGAATGCGAAGCGGTTTTGAAGCGGGGAACCTCAGGTGTGCTCGCCCTGCTGGGCGATGGAGGCTATCCCTATGCGGTGCCGTTGAGCTATGTTTACGAGGATGGAAAGATTTACTTTCACTGTGCCAGAACAGGGCACAAGCTGGACGCCATCCGAAAGGAAGAAAAAGCATCCTTCTGCGTAATTGATCAGGACAGAATCGTGCCGGAGAAATTTACCACCTGTTTCCGCAGTGTGATCGCATTCGGAAAGGTGCGGATCCTGGAAGAGGAGGGCGAGATCAGAAACGCCATTGAAAAGCTGGCCGTGAAGTATTCCCCGGAGGAGAGCGGCGCGTCAAGAGAAGCGGAGATTGAACGCGATTTTTCCATCCTCTGTATGCTGGAATTTATCGTGGAGCATATGAGCGGGAAGGAAGCAGTGGAACTGGTGAAGGAAAGAGAGACGGTTCCTGAAAAAGAAAATGAGGAGATGATGTGAAACATAAGGACTACTTTCGGGATTTTTCCCGTTATACATCCCTGAACGTGCTGGGCATGATCGGTTTGTCCTGCTATATTCTTGCGGACACCTTTTTTATTTCCAAGGCGCTTGGCGCCGCCGGACTGACGGCACTGAACCTGGCGATTCCGGTCTACAACTTCATCAACGGCTGCGGGCTGATGATCGGAATGGGCGGCGGAACCCGTTATTCCATCCTGAAGGGACAGGAAAATGACGAGGCGGCGGATCAGGCGTTTACCGTCTCCGCCCTTCTGACGCTTCTGATCGCCGCGGTTTTCTTCGCGCTCGGTCTGTTCGCATCGGGTCCGCTGATCCGGCTGCTCGGCGCGGACAGCGAGGTATATGAAATGAGCCGGATCTATCTGCAGGTGATTCTGCTTTTTGCACCCATGTTCATGATGAACAAGCTGCTTCTGTGCTTTGTGAGAAACGACGGTGCGCCGCAGCGCTCCATGGCCGCCATGATCGGAGGAAGCCTTTCCAACGTGGTTCTGGACTATGTGTTCATGTTCCCGTTAGGCATGGGAATCTTCGGCGCGGTATTTGCCACGGGACTTGCACCCGTCATCAGCATGGGCATTCTGTCGCCCTTCTTTATGCAGAAAAAGAACCGGTTCCGGCTGCGGGTGAAGGCTTATTCCATGGCCGGCTGGCTGCGGCAGGCAGGCTATATCCTTTCCTCCGGCCTGCCGTCTCTGATCACGGAAGTTTCTTCCGGGATTGTCATCATCGTATTCAACGCGGTGATTCTCCGGCTGCAGGGGAATACCGGCGTGGCGGCTTATGGTGTGATTGCCAACCTGTCCCTCGTGGTGATCGCCATTTATACCGGCATCGCCCAGGGTGTACAGCCGCTGATGAGCAGCGCTCACGGGACGGGAGAGGGGAGCCGGGTGCGGATTTATCTGCGTTATGCGCTCCTGACCATGCTCCTGGTGTCCGCAGCGATCTATGTCTGCGTGTTTTTCGGAGCGGGAGGAATCGCTTCGGTATTCAATAGCGAAAGAAACGCGCTTCTGCAGAGCATTGCGGAAACGGGACTCCGGATCTATTTTGCGGGCTGCGTGTTCGCCGGCTTCAACATCATTCTGTCCGTCTTTTTTACCTCCACGGAGAATGTGCTTCCGGCCCACATCATTTCCCTGCTGCGGGGATTTTTCATCATCATTCCTGCGGCTTTCCTGTTGTCTGCCGCGTTTGGAATGACCGGGGTCTGGTGTGCCTTCCCCCTGACAGAGCTTCTGGTGAGCGCAATCGGGGCAGCGGTTTATCTGCAGCAGGAAAAGAGTGTGCTCAGATCAGCTCCCTGATCAGGATATGCCGGGGAAATCCGCCGTACTTTTCGCAGGTCTTTGCGATGCGGTAGCCCTGGGAAAGAACGCTCTGCAGGCTGCTCTTGTTATCCGGATGGACGGTGCAGCACAGATAGCGGAAGCCTTCCCTTTGAAGCTCTTCTTCCGCGGTTTTCATCAGCCGACGCTGCAGGTGAAAGCCGCGGAAGGCTGGAAGGACGGCGGCAGAATCCATATGGGCCACCTTTCCCAGCTCCGACTCCGGAAGACCGATATCACGGCCAAGATTTTCCTCATAATCCTCCTGGGCGTTCCCTTCCTGCTCTGAAATCATTTCGCCGGGTGGGAAAGGAATGGCAGTCATGAAGACGCCTGCGGGCTGCCCGCTTTCCTTTTCTACCGCCATCCAGGCCGTTCCCCGGCCTTCGTCGAGCATTTTTCTTGTATATTCGCTGTTATCCGCGGCAAACCATTCCTTCTGTTCCATCTGTTCATATACGGTCTGAATCAGTCCGACGATGGTGTCAATGTCCTCTTTGCCGCATTTTCGTATCTCAAAATCCATGTCGTTTGTCCTTTCTCGCAATCATTGTACCACAGATCGTTCTTCGCTTCCACAGAATAATCAGGTCCCTTGACATTTTTTATACAGCGGCGTAGACTGTAAACAGAGATGTTAAGGGACCTGATTATTTGGCCGGGCCCGTCTGCAAAAGGCGTTCTGATAGGGAGGTAACGATGGAAATCACAAATCTGATGCTTTTGAATCGATTCCGAAAATGCGCGCATATCCAGTACCACAGAAAAAGGCGGTTTCGCGGGCAGGGCAGGATTCTGATTTTGCTTCAGGAAAACGGGCGCATGAGCCAGAAGGAGCTGACCGGGATTCTGGAACGGCGGGCGGCCACCTTGAGCGAACAGCTGGAAAATATGGAAAAAAGCGGTCTGATCCGCCGGGAGGTCAGCGCTTCGGACCGGCGGAATCTGGACATCATGCTGACGCCGGAGGGAGAACAGGCGGCGGTGGAAGCCAGGCAGGAAAGGGAGCGGATGGCGGATGAGCTGTTCGGAATCCTGACCGGGGAGGAAAAGGAACAGCTGTATCCTCTCCTGGAGAAGCTGGCGGATGCCTGGGCCGCTGATGAAGCGAAACAGGGGGAGGGCATCAAATGAAGCTGATGTTAAGATATGTCCGCAGGCATCTGGGGATGTTCCTGACGGCGATCTTTTTTCTGACCATTGAAACCCTTGCGGATCTGCTGCAGCCCACCTTTATGTCCTTTATCGTGGATGAGGGAGTGGCGAAGCGGGATGTGAGGCAGATCCTTTTTTACGGCGGAATCATGCTTGGAATCGCCGCGCTGGGAGCGTTCGGGGCGGTTATGCGCAATATCTATGCCAGCAGAACCTCGCAGCTGATCGGGAAGGAAATGCGCATGGAAATCTATGAGAAGGTACAGACCCTGTCCTTTGAAAATATTGACCGGCTGCAGCCTTCCTCCATCATCACGAGAATCACCAATGACGTGACGCAGATCCAGAATTTCCTAAACGGCTGTATGCGGATCATGATGAAAGCGCCTATCACCTGTGTGGGAGCCATCGTCCTGATCATCGTGCAGACCCCGCAGCAGCTTCCCATGATTGTGGCGATTCTGCTGATTTCCGCGTTCCTCATCGCGGGAAACATGAAGCTGGGGTATCCCAGATTCGGAATTTTGCAGAGGAAGCTGGACCGGCTCAACGCGGTGAGCCGGGAGTTTCTGTCCTCCATCCGTGTGGTAAAGGCTTTTCGGGCGGAGGAGCGGGAGGAGGAAAAATTTGCGGACGCTGCGGGAGATTTCGCGCAGGCGGGAGTATCCGCCATGCGCATTATGGCGGTGTTCGGCCCGCTCATCAACCTGACGGTGAATCTGGGGATCGTGGTTCTTCTGTGGATTTCCCAGACGGGTAATGGGGGAGAGATCGGCAGGCTGATGGCCTCCGTCAATTATATGACCCAGGTGCTCTTTTCTCTGGGCATGGTGTCCAATATCCTGAATATGGCGGTGCGGGCGCTGGCTTCCTCCGCCCGCGTGGAGGAGGTACTGAAAGAGAAGCCCGTGCAGGAGCTGCCGGAACGGGGAGCCGGTCCGGCTGATATCCGGGGGCAGGTGACCTTTGAACGGATTTCCTTCACTTACGCTTCCACGTCGCGGCCCGCAGTGGAGGACGTGAGTTTTCAGGCAGAAGCGGGAGAGACCATCGGCATCATTGGTCCCACCGGGTCGGGAAAATCCACCCTGATGGATCTGGTGCCCCGGTTTTATGACGCCACATCCGGCCGGGTGAAAATCGACGGAACCGATGTGAGGGAAATCGATCCCGGGCGGCTGCGGCGGGCCATCGCCGTGGTGCCGCAGAAGGCCCTTCTTTTTTCGGGAAGCATTCTGGAAAATCTGCGCTGGGGAGACGAGAGGGCGTCGGAGGAGGACGTGAAAAAAGCGGCCTGCATCGCCTGTGCGAATGAATTTGTCTCCGCTTTCCCGAACGGTTATGAGACGGATTTAAGTCAGGGCGGCGTGAACCTGTCCGGCGGCCAGAAGCAGCGGCTTTCCATCGCCAGGGCGCTGGTGAGAAAACCCCGGATTCTGATTCTGGACGACTGCACCAGCGCGCTGGACGCGAACACGGAAGCGCGGGTTCTGCAGGGAATCCGGCAGGAAACGGCGGACATGACCGTGCTGCTGATCAGCCAGCGGATTTCCACCGTGATGCGCGCCGACCGGATTCTGTGTCTGGAGGACGGCAGGGTGAAGGGCTTTGGAAGCCATTCTGAGCTGCTGGAGCAGTGTGCGGTATACCGGGCCATTTATGAGTCACAGATCGGAGCAGCAGGCGCTCCGGCAGGGAGGTAAGCATGAGCGAATACAAACTGAAGCGGGGAATGCCGGGCGTGAAGCCGAAAAACATGAAGGGAACCCTTCTTCGTCTCTGGAAGCTGACCAAAGGGCACAGACAGGGACTTGGATCGGTTTTCGTATGCTCCGCTCTGGCGTCCGGTTCCGCCATCCTTTCCCCGCTCCTGATCGGGCAGGCGGTGAACCGCATCAATGAGGGGAGCCCCTGTGCGGCGTTAATCGCGTTTCTTGCGGGCCTGTATCTGGGCGACTGGCTGGTCCGTTTCCTTCAGCAGTTTCTGATGGCGGCAGCGGGGCAGCGGATGATTTACCATATCCGCACCAGTCTGTTCGGGAAAATGAAAGAGCTGCCCCTTTCCTTTTTTGACGCAAGACAGCACGGGGAGCTGATGAGCCGTCTGACCAACGACGTGGACAACATCAGCACCACCATTTCCGATTCTCTCACCCAGCTGATGATGTACGGCTTTACCATCATCGGGATTTTCTTTGCCATGCTCTTTTCCAATGTGCTGCTCACCGGAGTGGCGCTCATTGCCGTGGCCATGATTTTCCTTCTGACCCGGACGGTGACAAAGCACACGAGAAAGCTGTTCCGGCAGCAGCAGGCCCTTCTCGGCAGTCTGAACGGCCAGGTGGAGGAGAGCATTTCCGGACTGCGGATTGTCAAGGCGTTCTGCCAGGAGGAGAACATGGTGGAGGACTTTGCGGAAAAGAACGAGGCATTCTGCCGTGTGGCAACCAGAGCGCAGATCTGGTCGGGCTACCTGATGCCGATCACCAACGTGATCAACAATATAAACTACGTGCTCATCGCCATTGTGAGCGGATTGATGGCTGCTGCAGGACAGCTTTCCGTGGGAACCATTTCCAGCTTCCTTCTGTATTCCAGACAGTTCACAAGGCCTTTTGTGGACATCGCGAATATCTACAATAATTTCCAGACCGCGGTGGCAGGCGCGGAACGGATTTTTGAGATATTTGATGAGGAGCCGGAGCCTGCAGACCGTCCGGATGCGCTGCCGCTTGACCATCCAAAAGGCGAGATCCGGCTGGAGCATGTCACCTTCGGCTACCGTCCGGAGGAACCCGTGCTGAAGGATGTGAGCCTGTACATTCCGGCCGGTACCAGAGTGGCGGTGGTGGGGCCTACCGGAGCCGGAAAGACCACCCTCATCAACCTGCTGACCCGTTTCTACGACGTGCAGGAGGGAGCCATTCTGCTGGACGGACATGACCTGCGGGATTACCGGATGGCGGATCTGCGGTCGGCCTTCGGCGTGGTGCTTCAGGATACCGCCCTGTTCGGGGAGAGCATCCGGAACAACATCAGCTACGGAAAGGAAAACGTGCCCTTTGAAAAGATCCGGGAAGCCGCCGTGCAGGCCGGAGCCGACGCCTTTATCCGCAGGCTGCCGCAGGGCTATGACACCGTGCTGACGCAGGGCGGTGCTGAGCTGAGCCAGGGAGAGCGGCAGCTTCTCACCATCGCAAGGGCCCTTCTTTCCGATGCGCCCATCCTGATTCTGGACGAGGCCACCAGCTCCGTGGACACGGTGACGGAACAGCACATCCGCCGGGCAATGGATGCCGCCGCCAGCGGGCGGACCTCCTTCCTCATCGCCCACCGGCTGTCCACCATCCGGGACTGTGATCTGATTTTACTGATTGAAAACGGAAAAATTGTGGAAAAGGGAAGCCATGAAGAGCTGATGCGGCTGGACGGAAGCTATGCGAAGATGTACAGGACGCAGATGGGGATTGCGGGATGAAGCCCGTTTTTTGCAGCCTGCGCAGAGGCCCGTATGCCGCTCAGATGTCCAGCTTCATGTCCCCTTGCCGGATCCAGCCATATCTGCGCATGAATTCTGAAATCACAAACGCAAGCAGTCCGGGCAGCAGAATATGCATGAAAAGAATCAGAATCAGGGCGGAAGGAACGGAATACCCGCTCTGCGTCATGGTCTGAAACGCCATGATCTGACCCACCAGGCCGCAGGTTCCCATGCCGGAACCTGTGGCGTTGTTCGGCATGGAAAAAAGGCAGGTGGAAATTGGGCCGAGAATGGCGCTGGTTACAATGGCAGGAAGCCAGATGACCGGCCTGCGGATGATATTCGGCATCTGCAGCATGGAAGTGCCGAGCCCCTGCGCGGCAAGCCCGCCGATTCCGTTCTCCCGGAAGGAAGCGACGGCAAAGCCGATCATATTGGAAGCGCAGCCCACCGCAGCGGCTCCGGCGGCAATGCCGCCTAAGTTTAAGGAAATTCCGATGGCCGCCGAACTGATCGGCAGCGTCAGGGCGATTCCCATGAGAACGGATACGATGATTCCGGCCCAGAAGGGTTGCTGGACGGCTCCCCAGTTGATCAGTTCCCCGATCCGGGTCATAAAGGCGGAGATCGGAACGCCGACGGAAAGTCCGGCTGCCGCGCCCACACATAGGGTGGTGATCGGCGTCACCAGAATATCCACCCTGGTTTTTCCGGCGACCAGACCGCCCAGTTCTACCGCCAGATAAGCCGCCACGAAAGCCCCGAGAGGTTCCCCCACGCCGGTCAATGTAAACACCCCGTCCGCAAGCAGCTCTCCTGCGGTGATTTCCTTTGCATAGGCCCCGATCATGCCCGCCGCCGCAGCGGAAACGGACACGAGAGCTCCCTGCCTGAAACGGGCCGCAACGCCCATCCCGATTCCCGCGCCGGTCAGCTTCTTGGCCACCGTGGCAATGACGATAAGATATCCGCCTATGGTTCCGCCGATGAGACCGCCGATCTGTTCCAGTATGGTTCCCACCAGCAGGGTGGCAAAGAGCCCCTGGGCCATTCCAGAAAGGCCCTCGATAAAAATCCGGTTGCACAGCTTTTTCACTTTTTCCATGATAATCCCCATTCTGTAATCTGATATGACATGACAGGTGTCTTGTCACCATACAGCAAAACATATCATATCATCAGGGCGTGAGCAAGTATTTTTTGGAAAAAAGCGCTTTTTCGATGGAATCCAGAATTTTCTCATCCGCCGCTTCCACGGTATGATAATGAACCCCGTCCGTCAGCGTGCAGAGCGGCTTCGTGTGACAGGTATGAAGCCGCTGCATGAACGCGGCAACATCCTGACGGCAGGAGAGCACCAGATCAGCCCGGATGGTTCCGTATATGGGGTGCGGGATCAGAACATCCAATACCCTCCCGCCCAGATCCACGATGGTGTTCAGCTCGTCCTCCATCTGTTCATCTGTGTGGGAAACCATAAAACAGCGGCTGCAGCGGGGAACAGGAGGAGAATAGAGGAGATATCCTCTGGCGGTGGCCATGATGTCCCGGTTTGCGGCACGCAGCAGGGCGATGTCGGAGACGATGATCTGGCGGCTGACGCCCAGCTGCTGCGCCAGCGCGGAACCGGATAAGGGCTGTTCACTTTCTGCAAGCATTTTCAATATCTGTTCTCTGCGCGTCTGTCCATCCATTCACTTCCTCCTTCTTCGGCCGCCGTCGGGGCGGCATGGAATTTTTGCTATGGATCAGTATAGCATGAAAAGGATGCGGATGAAAGTCTGTTTTGGAGTATGCGGAGCCGGGGCGTTCTGGGCGGCAATCATAATACATCCGGAATGTATCATCGACCGGAAATCCAAAAAACTGGCAAATCAGTGTCCGCAGTACCATTTAAAATTAAAATAATCTCTTTTGAACCGTACAAAAAAGTGTGATACTACGGTTTAAGATCATCAATTTCCGATTTTAACCGTATGAATATGAGAATGGCTACGGTTCAGATTGAAAAAAACCATTACTCGTCCGTACAATCATATAAATGCCTGCGGACTAAACTTTCAAAATTGAGTTTGGAACCGTATATCATGATTGTCTTGAAAGGCCGGAAGCATCATTTGGGGCTGTTCGGATGAGGGAGAAACCAGTAGAAAAGTCAGTATTTACATGTTATATTTTATATAATCAGACTCTTTTGATATCATTGCACACTGCCAGAAGAAAACTGAATTAGAAGGTGATTTTATGCAGAACAAAGGGAACGCTGAATGGGCCGATCAGATAACAGATTTGGACTCTGCAGGGATTGTCCTTTCGTAAAGTGCTGTAAGGAGCATCATGTTTCTTTCCGCAGCGAATGTCCGGAATACCCATGCAAAGAGATTTCTGATTATCAAATAAAGTATGTGAATAAAAGTAATCAACTGGAGCTTTCACAATGAGGTGATGGTATGCAGGAAATAAAATCAGTGGGTAAAGGCAATACTGCAGAAGTTTTTGAATATGGAAATGAAAGAGTCTGTAAACTTTTATATTTAGAAAAAACAGATGTGCTGGGAAATGAAATAATAGAATATCTAAAAATCATAGAGTTTTGTCGACAGTATGAGAGTTAAAAC
>UQVK01000087.1 GCA_900544445.1 uncultured Lachnospiraceae bacterium | reverse complement strand
GTGGGCTCGGATATCTCCGATGTGGCCTATGATATGACTGCGGCCATGATGAGCGAGGACTGTGAGCTCATCAGCATCTATTATGGAGCGGATATCACGGAGGAGGACGCCGAGAAGCTCAGGGCGAGGGTGGAAGAACGCTATCCTTCCTGCGACATCGAGCTGCAGTACGGCGGACAGCCCATTTACTACTATATTATTTCAGCTGAATAAAAACAGAATGAACATTCAGACAGGATTGACATCCATTAAGGGAGTCGGCGAAAAGACGGCAAAGCTTTTCGCCAGACTCCATATCACAAATGTGGGAGAGCTTCTGGAGCACTACCCGAGAGATTATGAGAAGATGGAAGCGCCCGTTTCCGTGTCGGCGCTGATGCCCGGAAGGGTATGTGCTGTAAAGGCAGCGGTGATCGGCACGCCCCAGGTCACAAGGGTGCGCTCCCTGGTCATAGCGAATGTACAGGCCGGAGATGCAACCGGCCTTTTTCGTATCACCTTTTTTGGAATGCCCTATATCCGCAGCGTCCTGAAGCCGGGAAGCGTGCATGTGTTCCGCGGGCTCTGTCAGACGGGAAGCACAGGGAAGGCGAAGGGACAGGCCGGTGTGCCGGTATCCGCCGGCTCTCGCGGGATCCAGGGAGCGGCTGTCATCCGGATGGAGCAGCCCGCCATTTTCAGCGTGGAGGATTATGCTGCCGTCCAGGATACCCTTCAGCCCAGATATGCGCTGACAAAGGGACTGACCAACCGACTGATGACCAGGACGGTGCGGGCAGCACTGGAGGAGCTGGATTGCCTGCAGGAATTTCTTCCGGAAGAGCTTCGGAGGGAATACGGACTGATTCCCTGGCGGGAGGCAGTGAGAAAGATTCACTGTCCGAAGGACATGCAGGAACTGACCGATGCCAGAAGAAGGCTTTCCTTCAATGAATTTCTCGCCTTTTTTCTCGGCCTTTCCCGGCTGAAAAATGAAAATCAGGTCAGAAGGGTGGAGCAGGTTCTGCGGCGGGTTCCGGATACGGACCGGCTGCTGGAAAAGCTTCCTTACCGGCTGACAGGAGCGCAGCTTAAGGTCTGGGGGCAGATCGAAGAGGATATGAGCAAAGAGACGGCGATGAACCGTCTGGTACAGGGGGATGTGGGAAGCGGAAAGACCATTCTCGCCTTTCTTGCCCTTCTGATGTGCGCGGCAAACGGCAGGCAGGGATGTCTGATGGCACCCACGGAGGTGCTGGCGGCCCAGCATTTTGAAGCGCTTCTGAAGCTGTGTGAGGAGCAGGATTTGTGCATCCGTCCCGTTCTTCTCACCGGCTCCACGCCGGCAGGGGAGAAGAAGCGGATCTATCAGGCCATCGCGGACGGGGAATATCATGTGATTGTGGGTACCCATGCCCTGATTCAGGAAAAGGTGAAATACAGGAATCTTTCCCTGGTGGTCACGGACGAACAGCATCGCTTCGGCGTCCGGCAGAGGGAATGCCTGGCGGATAAGGGAGAAGGAACCCATGTGCTGGTGATGAGCGCCACGCCGATTCCCCGTACCCTGGCCATCGTGCTTTACGGCGATCTGAACGTTTCCATTCTGGACGAGATGCCCGTGGGAAGGCTTCCCATCAAAAACTGTGTGGTGGGCACCTCCTGGCGTCCGAAGGCATATTCCTTCATCGCGGAGCAGGTCCGCTCGGGCCATCAGGCCTATGTGATCTGCCCCATGGTGGAAGAGGGCGAGATGGACGGGCTGGAAAATGTACAGGATTATGCGAAAAAGCTGGAAGCGGCTCTGCCCGGAGAGATCCGTATCGCAGTTCTGCACGGGCGTATGAAGAGCGCGCAGAAAAATCAGATTATGGAGGATTTTGCCGCCGGAAAGACGGACGTGCTGGTTTCCACCACGGTGATTGAGGTGGGAATCAACGTGCCGAACGCCACGGTCATGATGGTGGAAAACGCGGAACGCTTCGGACTGGCGCAGCTTCACCAGCTCCGCGGACGCGTGGGAAGGGGAAGCGCGCAGAGCTACTGTATTTTCATCAGCTCCAATGAAAATGAGGAGGTGATGAAGCGGCTGAAGATCCTGAATGATTCCAACGACGGTTTTTTCATCGCCAATGAGGATCTGAAGCTGCGGGGGCCGGGAGATCTGGCCGGCGTGCGCCAGAGCGGAGAACTGGATTTTAAGATCGGGGATATCTACCGGGATTCGGACCTTCTGTTAAAGGCCGGCGCTCTGGCGGAACGGATCGTTTCTGAGGATCCGGAAAAAAGGAAGCCGGAGTTTGCCTCCCTCTATCAGTGGGAATCCGAAAATGGGAATCCGGTTGACTTTCGGAGTATATAAAGGTAAAATTTTTGATAACGGTTTGGCTGCGGCAGGCCGCGGTTCTGCCGGAAACAGCAGGATTACAGGAATGGAGAGTGTTATGTCGAAGATTGCAATTGTCACGGACAGCAACAGCGGAATTACACAGGCGCAGGCGGAGGAGCTTGGCATCTATGTTCTGCCCATGCCGTTTATGATAGGCGGGGAAACCTATTTCGAGGGAATCAATCTGAGCCAGGAAGAATTTTATGAAAAGCTGCGGACGGGCGTTTCCGTTTCCACTTCTCAGCCCACGCCGGACTCTGTACTGCGCCTGTGGCGCAGGCTTCTTCTGGATTATGATGAGATCGTGCACATCCCCATGAGCAGCGGCCTTTCCGGTTCCTGCCAGACGGCGATGATGCTTGCCGACGATTTCGACGGACGCGTGCAGGTGGTAAATAATCAGCGGATATCCATCACCCAGCGGCGATCCGTGATCGATGCCATCCACATGGCGGAGAAAGGGATGGATGCGGTGGAAATCAGGGAATTTCTGGAAAAGGACAAGTTTAATTCCAGCATCTACATCATGGTGGACACGCTTTTTTATCTGAAAAAGGGCGGACGCATCACGCCGGCTGCCGCGGCGCTCGGAACGCTTCTGCGCTTAAAGCCGGTGCTGCAGATTCAGGGGGAAAAGCTGGACGCTTTTGCCAAGGCGCGCACCACCGCATCCGCCAGACAGATCATGCTGAACGCGGTGATCAATGATGTGACGGAACGTTTCGGTCGTCCGCTGGAGAACTGCGGAATGTGGATCGACTTCGCCCATACGCAGAACGAGGAAGCCATCCGGGATTTCCAGAAGGAGGTTCTGGCCCATTTCCCGGGAGCGGAGAGCTATATTGCGCCGCTTTCTCTGAGCGTATCCTGCCACATCGGTCCCGGCGCTCTGGCTGTGGCGGTCACGATGCGGAACGACTGAATCTAAAAGACAATGTGATAAACGGCGGGAAGGGGACGCACAAAGTCGCTTCCCGCCTTTGCTTCCCGGCTGTCTGACGGATTTTTTTCGCCAGGCAGCCTGCGTTTGGTATGAGTTGAAAAAGGAGAGTAGAATGAGCAGTCAGAACACTTACGATGCTTCCAGCATTACGGTGCTGGAGGGACTTGAGGCGGTCCGCAAGAGACCGGGCATGTATATCGGAAGCGTTTCCACGAAGGGACTCAATCATCTGGTTTATGAGATTGTAGACAATGCGGTGGATGAGCATCTGGCAGGTGTGTGCGATAAGATCTGCGTGACGCTGGAGGCGGATGGCTCCGCCACCGTGGACGATAACGGAAGAGGCATTCCGGTGGGAATGCATGAAAAAGGGGTGAGCGCGGAACGGCTGGTGTTTACCACCCTGCATGCGGGAGGTAAATTCGATCATTCCGCCTATAAAACCAGCGGCGGCCTGCATGGCGTGGGTTCCTCCGTGGTAAATGCCCTTTCCGCCAGGATGACCGTGCGCGTGCGGCATGGCGGAAAGATTTATGAGGACCGGTACGAGCGCGGTATCCCGACGGTGGAGCTGGTGGACGGCCTTCTTCCCGTGGTGGGCAAGGCCCGGAATACGGGAACCAGCATCAACTTTCTGCCGGACGATACCATTTTTGAAAAGACCCGCTTTAAAGAGGATGAGATCAAGAGCCGCCTGCATGAGACGGCCTATCTGAACCCGGCGCTCACCATTGTGTTTACGGACAAAAGAAAAGAGGAGCCGGAGGTGATCGAATATCACGAGCCGGAGGGAATCGTGGGCTTCATCCGCGACCTGAACAAATCCAGGGAGCCGGTGAGTGATGTGGTCTATTTTGCCGGGGAGAGCGAAGGCATTTCTGTGGAGGGCGCCTTCCAGTACGTGAATGAATTTCACGAAAACGTGCTGGGCTTCTGCAACAATATCTATAACGCGGAGGGCGGAACCCATCTGACCGGCTTCAAGACCATGTTCACCAATATCATCAATACCTACGCGAGACAGCTGAACATCCTGAAGGAAAAGGATCTGAATTTCACCGGAGCGGATGTGAGAAACGGTATGACGGCTGTGATTTCCATCAAGCATCCGGATCCCCGGTTTGAGGGCCAGACCAAGACCAAGCTGGACAACCAGGATGCGGCGAAGGTGGTGAGCAAGGTGACGGGCGAGGAGGTGGTCCGCTACTTTGACCGGAATCTGGAGACCTTAAAGAGCATCATCGGCTGCGCGGAGAAGGCGGCGAAGATCAGAAAGAGCGAGGAGAGGGCCAAAACAAATCTGCTCTCCAAACAGAAGTTTTCCTTCGATTCCAACGGCAAGCTGGCAAACTGTGAATCCCGTGACGCTTCGAAATGCGAGATCTTCATCGTAGAGGGAGATTCCGCCGGCGGCAGCGCCAAGATGGCAAGGGACCGTTCCTATCAGGCCATCCTGCCCATCCGTGGAAAGATTCTGAACGTGGAAAAGGCGAGCATCGACAAGGTGCTGGCAAATGCGGAGATCAAATCCATGATCAACGCCTTCGGCTGCGGCTTTTCAGAAGGATATGGAAACGATTTTGACATCACAAAGCTGCGTTATGATAAGATCATCATCATGACCGATGCGGATGTGGACGGCTCGCACATTTCCACCCTGCTTCTGACCCTGTTTTACCGCTTCATGCCGGAGCTGATTTTTGAGGGCCATGTGTATCTGGCCATGCCGCCCCTTTATAAGGCTATGCCCGCGAAGGGAAAGGAAGAATATCTTTACGACGATAAGGCACTGGAGCGCTATCGGAAGAAGCATAAGGGGCCGTTTACCCTGCAGCGCTATAAGGGTTTGGGAGAAATGGATGCCTCCCAGCTCTGGGAAACCACCCTGAATCCGGAAACCCGGCTGCTGAAGCAGGTGGAAATCGAGGATGCCAGAATGGCCTCGGAGGTCACAGAGCTTCTCATGGGGACGGACGTGCCGCCGAGACGCACGTTCATTTACGAGTATGCGCCGGATGCGCAGCTGGATATCTGAACTGTTTCACAGAAATAACAGGAGAGTGAAAATTTGGAAGAGAAGATCATAAAAACAGAATATTCCGAGGTCATGCAGAAGTCCTTCATCGACTATGCCATGAGTGTCATCGTGGCCAGAGCCCTTCCCGATGTGCGGGACGGCCTCAAGCCGGTGCAGCGCCGGACGCTCTATGATATGTATGAGCTGGGCATCCGCTATGACCGGCCCTACCGGAAATGCGCGCGTATCGTGGGCGATACCATGGGTAAATATCATCCTCACGGGGACAGCTCCATCTACGACGCGCTGGTGGTGATGGCCCAGGATTTCAAGAAGGGGATGCCCCTGGTTGACGGGCACGGCAACTTTGGAAACATAGAGGGAGACGGCGCCGCAGCCATGCGTTATACGGAAGCCCGCCTGGAGCAGGTGACTCAGGAGGCCTTCCTCGCGGATCTGGACAAGGACGTGGTGGACTTCGGCCCGAACTTTGACGAAACGGAGAAGGAACCGACAGTCCTTCCGGTGAAAATTCCCAACCTGTTGGTCAACGGCTCAGAGGGTATTGCGGTGGGTATGGCAACCAGCATCCCGCCTCACAACCTGGGGGAAGTGATTGAGGCGGAAAAGGCCTTTATGAAAAATGAAGCCATTTCCACGGCGGAGCTGATGAAATACTTAAACGGTCCGGATTTTCCCACGGGAGGTATCGTCACGAACAAGGACGACCTGCTTTCCATCTATGAAACGGGAACCGGAAAGATCCGCATCCGCGGCAAGGTGGAGGTGGAAAAGGGAAAGGGCGGAAAGACCAGCGTGGTCATCACGGAGATTCCCTACCCCATGATCGGCGCGAACATCGGCAAGTTCCTGGCGGATGTGGCGGCTCTGGTGGAAACAAAAAAGACCGCGGACATCAGCGACATTTCCAACCAGTCCTCCAAGGAGGGCATCCGCATCGTCATCGAGCTGAAGCGGGACGCGGACGTGGACAACTTCATTAATATGCTTTATAAGAAGACCCGTCTGGAGGATACCTTCGGCGTGAATATGCTGGCCATCGCGGACGGGAGGCCGGAGACGCTGGGGCTTCGGGCGATTCTGAAGGCCCATGTGGATTTTCTCTATCAGGTGACCACCAGAAAATACGAGAACCTGCTCACGAAGGAGAGAAACCGGAGGGAGATTCAGGAAGGTCTCATCAAGGCCTGCAATGTGATCGACCTCATCATCGAGATCCTCAGAGGGTCCCGCGACCGGGCCATGGCGAAGGCCTGTCTGGTGGAAGGAAAAACCGACGGCATCCGTTTTAAGTCTAAAGAATCGAGGGTAATGGCCCAGCAGCTTTCCTTTACAGAGAACCAGGCCAACGCCATTCTGGAAATGCGCCTGTACAAGCTCATCGGCCTGGAACTGGAGGCGCTGATTAAAGAGCATGAGGAGACCCTTGCGAATATCTATCGTTATGAGGATATTCTGGAGCGCAGGGAGTCCATGGCCCAGGTCATCATAAATGAGCTGGACGAGATCAAAAAGAAGTTCGCAAGGCCCAGAAGAACCGTGATTGATAACTGTGCGGAGGCGGTATTTGAGGAAAAGAAGGTGGAAGAGGTGGACGTGATGTTTCTCATGGACCGCTTCGGCTATGCCAGGACCATCGACCTGTCCGTCTATGAGCGCAATAAGGAGGCGGCGGATGCGGAGAACCGTTTCGCATTCCAGTGCAGAAACACGGGAAGAATCTGCCTGTTCACCAATACGGGACAGCTGTATACCATTAAGGTTTCCGACCTGCCTTATGGAAAATTCCGGGATAAGGGTGTCCCGGTGGATAACGTGAGCAACTACGATTCCACAAAAGAAGAGATCCGCAACGTCTGCAGCCAGTCGGAGCTGAATCTCTGCCGCGTGATTTTTACCACGAAGATGGGAATGATCAAGGTGGTGGACGGCGGAGAATTTGACGTGATGAAGCGTACTGTCGCGGCCACCAAGCTCCAGGACGGTGACGAGGTGAAGGATGTGACCGTGCTTAAGGAGCAGCAGACCGTGGTGCTTCAGACCCATAAGGGCTTCTTTTTGCGCTTTGCTGTGGAGGAGATTCCGGAAAAGAAAAAGGCTGCCGTCGGCGTGCGCGCCATCCGCCTGAGCCCGGAGGACTTCGTGGAGGCAGTGCACTTCACCGAGCCCGGAAAAGAAGGGAGCATTCCCTTTGGGGACAGACAGCTGGAGCTGTCCCGTCTGAAGATCGCAAAGAGGGACGGAAAGGGCACGAAGGTGCGTTGATGCCATGAGTATTAAGAGTCAGTATGTATGATGACAGGCTTGAAATTGAGAGCCCGGGACGCTTCCCGAATACCGTAAAGCTGATTCTGCGGAACAATATTGACACAAGAACTGTTTACGGAAATAAGGCATCCGGTGATGCTGGAAATGAAGCTTTAAATGATGCTGAACGAATTATTATTGAAATCATCAGAAAGTTTCCCCAGGCAAGCCAGAAAGAAATTGCGGAAAAAGCAGAATTTTCCAGATCAAAGGTTCAACGAACCATGAAGAATCTGGTTGAAAAAAAGGTAATTTACCGTGAAGGTGCGAGAAAAAACGGAGTCTGGAGAGTAACCGGACAGCAGGAGTAAGTTTACGTTTTCTATTGAAAAAATAAGCGATACCATCCATTATGGACGGGATACTTAAAATTCAGAAATCCGGGAGGACAACGCCGCCTGATGCAGAGCCTGTCCTTCGTTTGAAAATCGCAGCCCATGAAAAGCGGCCGGGCGCATGACCTTTTCCAGAATGGGAAGGCTTGCGTTCAGGTCGTTTTTTCTATATCCGATGACCGGATTGGTGAGCAGATGGAAGCCGAAATCGGAATAGAGGCGGATGGCGCAGACGGAAGTTGGCTGGGTGTGCAGGTAAAGGGGAAAATCAGAGCGCCTCAGAAGCTCTGACAGGAGGGCGCGCCCGAAGCCTCGGCCCTCTTCCCCGGGAAGAACCCGGATCCATCCCAGTGTGTTGACAGGAAAGCCGGTGCGGGCGTAGGAAAGCCAGGTCAGGCCGGTGGCAACGGGCTTTCCCGAAGGAGTGCACAGGAAGAGGCAGCGCTGGAAAAACGCCTGATTCTGTTCTTCTCTGTTTCCGGCATAAACCCTTTCATAATAATCCGTGAGGGAATCCGCACAGGAATCCTCCGCGGCGAGATGTTTCCAGACACCCAGCTCATCCGGACGGCAGGTCCTGATGGAACAGCCCTCCGGAAGCGGGCGCAGGGCGGATGGCTCCGGCCTTTTGCAGATCAGGAACAGATTGAGGTTCCCGACCGTTTCATACAGGCTGTCAAGGCCTGCCTGATGATAAAGTTCCCAGTCCTTACAAGAATGTTTCATAGCCGCTCCTTTCTCTGCCCACAGTTTAGCGCCGGAAGAGGTGCCCGTCAAGCAAAGTCTGCGTAAAAGGGCATGCCCGGTTACAGTTCAGCCTTCGGCAGAGCTGTTCAGGTTCAGCTGCGCCAGATCGATGTGGGGCGTCGTATCTGCAGCAGTGTAAGAAAGGTCGGAAATCTGCGCCTCCGTTTATGAAGATTTGCTTAATGATTCATTAGGATTTTAAAAAGCATTGCCTTTTTTTTAACGAGCAATTATAATGAAAGGCAGACAGATTCCGGGAGAGAAAACAGGAATCGGAAAGGTATGAAAACGGATGAGAGTGATTGCGGGAGAGGCGAGAAGCCTGCCGTTAAAGTGTCCGGAAGGGCTGGACACCAGACCGACCACGGACAGAATTAAGGAAACCCTGTTCAACATTCTGCAGCCCTGGATACCGGGCAGTATTTTTGTGGATCTGTGTAGCGGCAGCGGGGCCATCGGAATAGAGGCCATCAGCCGCGGGGCGAAGCGGGCCTATTTCGTGGAAAACGCGGCAAAGGCTGTGAAATGCATTCAGGAGAATCTGCATTTTACGAAATTTGAGGACAGGGCCGTCCTTCTGAGACAGGATGTGGTGGCGGCGCTTTCCGGCATCCATGAGAAGGAAGCGGACGTGATTTTCATGGATGCGCCCTACAGCGCGGGACTGGAGGAGCCCGTCCTTGAGGCGTTGTACCGGATGCCCTATGTGACGGAGGAGACGCTGGTCGTTTTTGAAGCGGAGAAGGACAGGGATTTTTCCTTCGCGGAGGACTGCGGCTTTGATGTGACGAGAGAAAAGTGCTATAAAACAAACAAGCATGTATTTATGAAAAAAAGGAATGCGGAGCATTGATTTATGAAAGCAGCAATTTACCCAGGAAGCTTTGACCCGGTGACGTTCGGCCACCTGGATATTATCAGGAGGGCGGCGTCGATTTTTGATGAATTAACGGTCAGCGTGCTGAACAATACGCAGAAGACTCCGTTGTTTTCTGTGGAAGAACGTGTTAAAATACTGGAAGAAGCCACAAAGGACCTTCCGAACGTGAAGATTGATTCCTTTTCGGGACTTTTGATCGACTATGCGAGAGAGAAGGATGTGCATGTGGCAATCCGGGGACTTCGTGCCATCACGGATTTTGAATATGAACTGCAGACCGCGCAGACGAACAGTATGCTGTCGGGAGGGGAACTGGATACCGTTTTCCTGACAACCCGGCTGGAATATGCCTACCTCAGTTCATCCAGCGTGAAGGAAATCGCAGCATTTCATGGGGATGTTTCCCAGTGTGTGCCTGACTTTGTAGCCAGGCTTTTGTATGAAAAATTCGGACATGCGTAAACACTTCGGATGATGACAGGGCCGTCAGGCGGCAGAACAGAGCGGGAACGCTTTTGTATGGAGGAAAAACATGAGCAGCAGAATCGAACAGTTGATTGATGAAATCGAAGAATATATTGACAGCTGTAAATATCAGCCGCTTTCCAACAGCAAGATTATTGTGAATAAAGAAGAGATTGAAGAGCTTCTGCGGGAGCTGCGCATGAAGACTCCCGATGAGATCAAGCGCTATCAGAAGATCATCAATAATAAGGAAGCCATCCTGAACGATGCAAGAGAGAAGGCGGAAGCGCTGATCAATGAGGCGACCGCACATACCTCGGAGCTGATCAGCGAACATGAAATCATGCAGCAGGCCTATGCGCAGGCGAACGAGGTGGTCAATATGGCGACCCAGCAGGCGCAGGAGATTTTGGACAATGCCACTGTTGAAGCAAACAGTGTGAAGGCATCCGCCATCCAGTATACGGATGATATTCTGGCCAACCTGGAGCAGATTATTGAAAACGGTATCAATATTGCAAATACCCATTATGGACAGCTTCTGGATGATCTGAACAGCTGTCTGAATGTGGTACAGTCCAATCGGATGGAGCTGCGTCCGGATGAGATTGACGATACCTCTTCCCTGCCGGACATGAATGTGGTGGATCCGAAGGAAGCGGGCGATGAGGTAAATCTGGATCTGATGTAAAAAAGCCGGGAATTGAGCGGATGCCGCGTTCGGCGGGGCATCCGCCTTATTTTTTGTGCGATACACCCGGAGGGCGTATGCGTGGATGGCAGGCTTGTCTGCATGGACATGCGGACATCCGACGGGCAACGGACAGCTTTGCGGTGAGCTGTCCGCGATAAGTCCGGCGGGCAATGAAGCGCGCGGGAGCGCTTCGGTGAGGAGGAAAAAGGTGAAAGGGAATGTACGAACGATACTTCTGGCGGCGGCACTGCTGTTCCTTGCTGTTCCTGCGATCAGAACGCAGGCCAGCGAACCTGTGGTCATTGTGATCGATCCGGGACACGGCGGAGAAAACCGGGGCGGAGAGGTGCCAGGGCAGTTTCTGGAGAAGGAGCTCACCCTGCAGACGGCGCAGGCCATGAAGCAGACGCTGGAGCAGTTTGAGGGAGTGGAGGTCTATCTGACGAGAACGACGGACCAGGAGCTTTCCCTGGAGGAACGGGCGCAGATTGCCAAAGCCTACGGCGCGGACTTTCTGTTTTCTCTTCATTATAATATGTCCTCGGAGCATAATCTGTACGGTTCGGAGGTCTGGACCTCCGCCTTCGGACAATATTATTCCGCGGGCCAGACCTTCGGCAGGCTGCAGCTGGCGGAGATGGCAGGAAAGGGGCAGTATATCCGGGGGGTGAAAACCAGGCTGAGCAGCCGCGGAACGGATTATTACGGCGTAATCCGCGCGTCCAGAGAACTGGATATTCCCTGTGTCATCATTGAGCACTGCTACATGGACCACCCCGTTGACAGCCATCAGGTCGATACGGCTTCGGAAGTGGCAAATATGGGGGGCAGCGATGCCATTGCCGCAGCCAAATATTTTCATCTGAAATCTTCCTCTCTGGGACTGGATTACAGCAGCTACTCTTATGGGACGGTGCCTGCGCCGCAGGGAACTGCTGCGCCCGACCGCACGCCGCCGGAAACCGTGAATCTGAGCGTCCTTTCCACGGATGCGGCTGCAGGCCGGGTGGATCTTCTGCTGGAAGCGCAGGATGCCCAGTCAGGCATTCTGTATTACAGCTACAGCCTGGACGGAGGCGCAACCTGGTCCACCCTCATGCCCTTTGCCAATCTGGGCTCGCTGACCTTTTCCGTCACCGTGCCTGCGGGAAGCGCGCCCGTCATCCTCTGCCGGGCCTACAACGGCTACGACCAGTATACGGAGAGCACAGCTGTTTTGCCGTGAGGATTTTTCGCGGGATAGGATTCTTCAGAAAAGAACGGGAAAGAGGGCTGTATAATACAGAAAGGCGAGCAGGGTCTGGATGCATTTATGCAGAACATACTGCCTCAGGAAAAGATCCGTTTCCCGGATCATGCTGTAGGTCTGCGCGATGCAGGACAGGCCGCCGAAGGGAAGCAGGACAAAACCCCAGAATGCGTTCGCAGGCCCCAGCCCTGACAGGCCGCTGGTGATTTCCAGAAGGCAGGCACAGAGCGCGCGGGCGGTATCCGCCCGGACGGGAAGCAGAAGATCGGGAATGAGGTTCATCAGATTGAACAGGATCATATAGCCGCCAAGGGAGCCGATGGAAACGAGCGCCGAGGTGATGGAGGCCTGCGTCTGCTCCAGCAGAGACGGCGTCCCGCGGGCATTTCGAACCTCTGCCCGGCTTTCTGCGGGAAGGGAAGCGGCACGGAGGACGTACGCGAAGGTTTTTGGAAGGGAAACTGTTCCGGCGGACCTGGTGCAGACCGGAATATCCCGGTAAAATGTCCAGCGCAGAAACAGGCCGTAGAGCAGCGGGAGCAGATACATGCCTGCCCAGAACGGCCAGGGTTTTGGAACGGGAAAAAGAGTGAGCACGAAGCCGGAAAAATAGATGGGCCCGATGTTGTTGCAGAATGCGAGCATCAGCGACGCTTCCCGGCGCGTCAGCCTGCCGTGCTGCAGGCTTTCCGCCGTCACACGGGCGCCCATGGGGAAGCCGCAGAGAAAGCCAATGACGAGCACGTAAAGGCAGGAATCGGACAGGCCGAAGAGCGGCCGGAGCAGCGGAGCGAACAGGCGGGCAAAGCTGTCGGAGAGATTCATGCGGATCAGGATCCCGGAAAGAATCATAAAGGGCAGAAGGGTTGGAATCATTTTTTCAAACCACAGATTCAGCCCCGTAAGGGACAGCGCCAGCGCTTTTTCATTCTCCAGAAGCATGGAAAGGGTGAGAGCGGTGAAAAGGCATAACAGCAGGGCTTTTTTGACGGTGCGAAGCCGCGCCTTCAGGGAAACGCTTTTGGGCCTGTAGAGCCGGTGTTCTCTCATGGGTGCCTCCGTTGCTTTTTTTATCAATCTATGATTAAGAACGTTTCAGAATGACCGGAAACAGATGAGGAGGAAGACTTATGATCCGTCTGGACCGTTATTTATGTGAGATGGGAGAAGGAACCCGGAGCGAAGTGAAGGAGCTTCTGCGCAAAGGGCGCGTCAGCGTGGACGGGTGTCCGGAGAAGAACCCGGCCCGGAAGGTGGATGAAAAGAATGCACAGGTGTGTGTGGACGGACGTTTTCTTTCCTACGCGAAAAACGTCTATTATCTGATGAATAAGCCGGCGGGGCTGCTGTCTGCCACCAGGGACGGCCATGGCAGGACGGTTCTGGACTGGATGCGGGAAAGAGAGCCGGAGAACGCTTTGCTGAAACGGGATCTGTTTCCGGCAGGAAGGCTGGACAAGGACACGGAGGGGCTGCTTCTGATCACGGATGACGGCGCCCTGGCACACCGCCTGCTTTCTCCGGCCAGACATGTGAAAAAAACCTATTATGTGGAAACGGACGGAACGCTTTCCGAAGAGGCCTGCGGCAGGCTGCGGGAGGGTGTGGAAATCGGAGAAGAGGAGCGCACCAGACCGGCCGAAATCCGGGAAACGAAGCTGGAGGGATGCGCGGAACAATCCCGAGCGGCCTATCTTCTTACCATCACGGAGGGGAAGTACCACCAGGTGAAGCGGATGATGCAGAGCCAGGGAAGAACGGTGACCTATCTGAGGCGCATGTCCATGGGGCCGCTGGTTCTGGGCGACACCCTTCCTGTGGGAGAGTTCCGGCCCCTTTCCCCAGAAGAGCTGGCCGCGCTGGAACCGGCGGGTTCCGGCGCGCGGGAGATGCTCTCCGGCATTGATACCGTGATTTTTGATCTGGACGGCACGCTGGTGGATTCCATGTGGGTCTGGCCGGAAATCGACGTGGAATATCTGGGAAGATACGGAACCCAGTTGGATGAGCGGCTTCAGGGCGACATCGACGGGATGAGCTTTACGGAGACGGCGGAATATTTTAAGGAGCGGTTCGGCATCCCGGACAGCGTGGAGAAGATCAAGGAAGACTGGAACCGGATGGCGGAGGAGAAATATCTGCATCAGGTTTCTCTGAAAAAAGGGGCGCGGGAGTTTATCGAAGCCTGCCGGAAGAAAAAATGGAAGCTCGGCATCGCCACCAGCAATTCCAGGCAGCTGGTGGAAGGGGTGATCGGCGCGCAGGGACTGACGGACGCCTTTTCCTGCATCCTCACCAGCTGTGAGGTGGGGAAGGGAAAACCCGCTCCCGACATCTATCTTGCCGTGGCGGAAAGGCTTGGTACAGATCCGGCGCACTGTTTGGTATTTGAGGACATCGAGCCGGGAATCCGGGCAGGAAAGGCCGCGGGAATGCGGGTTTGCGGGGTAAAGGACGACTGGTGTCAGACGCCGGAGGCGCAGATGCGTAAGCTGGCGGATTATTACATTGCGGATTATACAGAACTGATATGACGTTTCAAACGCTCAAAACAGTAGGGCACAACGGCCGAAAGGAAAGGAAAAAAGGAATGGCGAAGGGATTCTTGCCGGTAACAAGAGAAGAGATGGAAGAGAGGGGGATTGAAAGACCGGATTTTGTCTATGTCATCGGGGACGCCTATGTGGATCATCCCTCCTTTGGACATGCCATCATCAGCCGCGTGCTGGAGGCGCACGGCTACAGCGTCTGCATCATTTCCCAGCCGGACTGGAAGGACGAGGGGAGCATCGACGTGTTCGGAAGGCCGAAGCTCGCCTTCCTCGTCTCTGCCGGGAACATGGATTCCATGGTCAATCACTATTATGTTTCCGGAAAAAGAAGGCAGGAGGACGCGTATACGCCGGGAGGAAAAGCGGGAAAGCGGCCGGATCATGCGGCTGTGGTCTATGGAAATCTGATCCGCCGCACCTACAAAGACGTTCCGATCATTCTGGGCGGAATTGAAGCCAGCCTGCGCAGGATGGCCCACTATGATTACTGGAGCGATTCCTTCCGCCGTTCCATCCTTCTGGACAGCCAGGCGGATCTGATTTCTTATGGGATGGGAGAAAAGTCCATTGTGGAGATCGCGGATGCGCTCGCTTCCGGTCTTGATGTGAAGGATATCACCTTTGTGGCGGGAACCGTTTATAAGACGAAGAAGCCGGACGAGGTATACGGCGGCGTGCGGCTGCCTTCCTATGAAGAGATGAAGGCGGATAAGAAAAGATATGCGGACAGCTTTCTCGTTCAGCACAACAACACGGATCCCATCAATGGAAACGTGCTGATGGAGGGCTATCCAGGCGGCGTGTATGTGGTGCAGAATCCGCCGCAGAAGCCTCTGACCATGCAGGAAATGGACGATGTATACGCCCTTCCCTATATGCGCACCTATCATCCATCCTACGAAAGCCAGGGCGGAGTCCCGGCGATCCGTGAGATCAAATTTTCCCTGATCAGCAACAGGGGATGCTTCGGCGGATGCAGCTTCTGCGCCCTGACCTTCCATCAGGGGCGCACGGTGCAGGTGAGAAGCCATGAATCCATTCTGGAAGAGGCGAAGGAGCTGATTCAGGATAAGGATTTTAAAGGCTACATTCATGATGTGGGAGGGCCGACTGCCAATTTCCGTGCGCCTTCCTGCCAGGATCAGCTTGTGCGCGGCGTGTGCAAAAACAGACAGTGTCTGTTCCCGAAGCCCTGCCCCCATCTGAACGCGGATCACAGGGATTATCTTAAACTCCTGCGTTCCCTGCGGGCGCTTCCCGGCGTGAAGAAGGTGTTCATCCGCTCCGGAATCCGCTTCGACTATCTGCTGGCGGACCCGGACGATACCTTTTTCCGGGAGCTGGTGCAGTATCATGTGAGCGGCCAGCTCAAGGTGGCTCCGGAGCACATCTGCGACGCGGTGCTCAAAAGGATGGGCAAGCCGGAAAATGCAGTTTATGAAAAATTCCGGAAAAAATACGCCCGGCTGAACGAGGAGCTGGGACTGAAGCAGTATCTGGTGCCCTACCTGATGAGCTCCCATCCCGGTTCCACCCTGAAGGAGGCCGTGGCGCTGGCGGAATATCTGCGGGATCTGGGATATATGCCGGAGCAGGTGCAGGATTTTTATCCCACACCGTCCACCATGTCCACGGTCATGTATTATACGGAAGTGGATCCGAGAGACGGCAAACCGGTTTACGTCTGCAAAAATCCCCATGAAAAGGCCATGCAGCGCGCGCTGATCCAGTACCGGGACCCGAAAAATTATGACCTGGTGCATGAGGCGCTCACAAAGGCCGGGCGGACGGATCTGATCGGTTTCGGCCCGAAATGCCTGATCCGTCCCCGGAAGGAAGAGAGAAGCCGGGCTGGCGGCGGCAGGGACGGCAGCGGCAGGAAGGCAGCAGAGCGGGTCGGACAGACCGGGAAGAATGGACGGATGGCCGGAAAGAGCCG
>UQVK01000086.1 GCA_900544445.1 uncultured Lachnospiraceae bacterium | reverse complement strand
TCCGTAAGCCAGAGGGAACCGGAATTCCTTTTCCGCGCTGCCGAAATGGCTGGAGGTCACACAGGCCGCCCTCTCCGCAAAGCCGCCTGCGATGATGAGGGAAGCCAGCGTGAGGGAAAGGGCACAGGTGGAGCAGGCCCCGTACAAACCAAACAGCGGCCGCTCAAAATTTTCCAGTCCGAAGCTGGTGGCGATCTCCTGTCCCAGCAGGTCTCCCGCAAACAGAAAGCGCGCATCCTCCTGCTTCCAGCCCGCTTTTTTCAGTGCGAAGGACAGGGCCCGCCGCTGCAGGCAGCTCTCCGCATCCTCCCAGCTTTTACAGCCGAACAGATCGTCCTCCCCCACCAGATCGAACAGATTCCCCAGGGGGCCTTCCCCTTCCTTCTTTCCCACCACAGACGCGCTCTCGATCAGATAGACCGGCTCATTTAACGCGATGCTCTGTTTTCCCAGAATCGGATTTCTCTCTTCTTTCTTCATATCTACCTCTTTTTTGCCGCCGAAGGCCGGCTTTTATATAAACATGTCCGTTTCCTGATAGTATTCGGATTTTTGCCGGAAACTATTCAGAAACTGGAAATTGCGGCAGTCCGGCAGGATGACGGACTGCCCTATGGCGCGGAAGGAACTGTAATCCTGCCGATTTCGGATGCGTATTTCCTTCAACTGTGATAGAATGGAAAAAAGTCTGATGGCTTATTTTTCAGGAGGGGAACGGTATGAACAGCGGACAGGTAAAAAGACTGGCTTATTCTCTTGGGGCACAGCTGTGCGGAATTGCGGGAATTGCCCTGGATCTCTGTATCGGTCTGGAGGAAAACGGCATCGGCGCCGTGCCTGTTCCCACCAATGAAAGCGAGTGGGACGGGCGTACCGGAAGGTGGCGTTCCATCATCTCCCTGAAACATGCCGCACAGGCCGCAGGGCTTGGAACGATCGGAAGACATTCCCTGCTGATCACACCGGAATTCGGAAGCATGGTCTGGCTGGGCGCCGTTCTTTGCAGCGCGCCACTTGAGCCGGATGAGAAAAAGGAGCCCATTTGTCAGAACTGCGGCCTGTGCGTAAAAGCCTGTCCGGTGGATGCGCTCCATCAGGCTGAAATGAATCAGTCTGCCTGCTGGGAGCACGCCTTTGGAACCGATAAAGAAACGCAGAGCTGGGTGATCTCCTGCCACCGGTGCAGGGACGTCTGCCCTCATCTTCTGGGAAGCAGAAATTCGCCAGGCACTTGAAACGCACGAACATAAAGAAATGCCCGAGAACCGGACCTGCTCCTCCGGTCAGAAAGAAGGAAAATTATGAATGAAAATAAAACCATGATTCAATACTTTGAATGGTATCTGCCCGAGGATGCCGGACACTGGAAACGGGCCGCAGCGGATGCGGCACATCTGAAGGAGGCGGGGTTTACTGACGTATGGCTGCCGCCCGCCTACAAAGGCGCACAGGGGAAAGCGGACGTGGGCTACGGCGTTTATGATTTCTATGATCTGGGAGAATTTGACCAGAAGGGCAGTGTTCCTACCAAATATGGCACCAAAGACGAGTATCTTGCGGCCATAAAGGCGCTGCACGATGCCGGTCTTTCCGTTCTTGCGGACATCGTCCTGAACCATAAGATGGGCGCGGACGGCTGTGAAACCGTGCTGGCGGAGGAATGTGATGATACCAACCGGAACGAGGAGGAAGGGCCGGCGCAGGAGATATCCGCCTGGACCAGCTTCCGTTTTCCCGGCAGGGGCGGAAAATATTCCGATTTTCAGTGGAATCATACCCATTTCAGCGGTGTTGACTGGGATGACCGCAGAAAGAGGCATGAAATCTTTCAATTTGCAGGCAAGGAATGGGACGATGAGGTAGACCCGGAAAACGGGAACTACGATTATCTGATGGGCGCCGATCTGGATATGAACAATCCTGAGGTGGTGGCAGAACTGGACCGCTGGGGGGAATGGTATCTGGATACGACCGGCGTGGACGGCTTCCGTCTGGATGCGGTCAAGCATATCCGTTTTCCCTTTTACAACCACTGGCTTATGGATCTTCGGAAAAAGACGGGAAAGCGCCTTCCTGCCGTAGGAGAATACTGGAGCCCCAACGTGAAGTCCCTGATCCATTATCTGGACGAATCCGGTCTCGTCATGCGGCTGTTTGACGTACCGCTGCATTTCCACTTCGTACAGGCCTCTTCCAGCAACGGCTGTTTTGACATGAGCAAAATCTTCGATGGCACACTGACTGCCGAGCGTCCCAACCGGGCCGTGACCTTCGTAGACAATCATGACACTCAGCCCGGACAGGCGCTCTCCTCCTGGGTACAGGGCTGGTTCAAGCCTCTCGCTTACGCGCTGATCCTCCTGCGCCGGGATGGCCTTCCCTGTGTCTTTTACGGGGATTATTACGGCGTTCCCCATGACCATATCGGTCCGGTGGGCGCACAGCTGGACACGCTCCTCCGCCTTCGCCGGGATGCGGCGTATGGGGAGCAGATCGACTATTTCGATGATTATAATATCGTCGGATGGACGCGCCTGGGGGAAGAAGACCGTCCCGGCTCCGGCTGCGCCGTCATCCTGACGGACGGCCCCGGCGGCAGCAAAAACATGTGTATGGGCGCCCGCTTCGCCGGATGCACCTTCCGTGACGCGCTGGGGAATCAGAAGCAGACCATCGTGCTGGATGAGAGCGGAAGCGCCGACTTCTGCGTGGGCGGCGGCTCCGTCTCCGTGTGGGTTCCTGACGTCCAATAAGGAAAGGAAAACTGTAAACCGGACAACGTCCGGTTTACTCTTCTGAGGTGAGGGATTCAATCTGCCCGTCTTTCACCTCAACGTCCACTTTTCTGTCTCTGTAATAATACTTCCTGTCATGCTCACCGATTTCCCGGATCACCCGGCAGGGATTGCCGTATGCCACCACGTTGGCCGGAATGTCCTTCGTCACGATGCTTCCCGCGCCGATGACGGTATTATCCCCAATGGAAACGCCCGGAAGCAGAACGCAGCCTCCGCCGATCCACACATTTCTTCCGATATGAACCTCCATGTTAAACTGCGCCTGCACGTCCCGAAGCGCGGGATCGATCGGATGTCCCGCCGTCGCAATGGTCACATTGGGGCCAATCATGGTATTGTCTCCCACATAAATATGAGTATCATCCACCATGGTCAGATTGTAGTTTGCATACACATTTTTCCCGAAATGCACATGCTTTCCGCCGAAGTTGGCGTGCAGCGGAGGCTCGATGTAGCTGCCTTCCCCGATTTCGGCAAACATGTCCTGAAGCTTGGCAAACCGTTTGTCCATATCCTTCGGCTGGATCTGGTTATACTCCCACAGCTTCTGCATGCAGACCACCTGCTCCGCCATGATTTCCTCATCTCCGGGCGGATAGATCCTGCCCTCCATCATTCTTTTCTTCGCTTCTTTCGAATCCATGGTATGTAATTCTCCTTTTATATTGTTTTTTCGTTTTCTCTTTCTTCCCGCATTCTGGCAACGAAATCCTCTTCCGACATTTTCATGCGTCTGGCCGCTTCATCCGTCCGCAGAAGACCGTCCCTCACAAGAGAACTGAAGGCGATAAAAGAACCCCTTTCCACTCCTCTTTCCTCAATTGCTTCGCTTAAATTGCACATGGCTTCCAGCTCCTTCCTGATTTTCATTTCCATGCTGATTCCGTACTCTTCTTCCAGAATATGTTCCTTCTCTTCCGGCGTCAGCGAAAAAGACAGCAGCGTATTCAGAAGAAAAACTGCCGGAAAGCGCAGTGCCTTCCCTTTTCCGGGTTCCCGCCGTCTGTACTTTGTACTGAGTTTTTTCGGCAGAAACTGCCAGAATGTGTGATTACACGTTTGAAGCCCGGACAGAATTTCCGGCTTCCCAAAGACAAGTTCAGCATATCTCACGGAGAAGAGGATGTCAATGATTTTTCAGACTCTTAGAAAAATCTTAATATTTCCCTGGTACAGTTCACTCAAAGAAAAAGTGAGCATCCTTGCAATGCCCACTTTCCTGACTCTTATATCCATTTTTATGGATACAATTTATACGATTCCCGTCACTTTCCCCAGCCAGTAAATCACCCCCAGCACCCAGGAGGTGAAGATTCCGTACAGAATCACGGGTCCGGCAATGGTGAAGATCTTGCATCCCACGCCGAACACCTGGCCTTCCTTCTTAAATTCAATCGCGCAGGCCGCCACGGAATTGGCAAAGCCGGTGATCGGCACCAGCGCGCCGGCACCGCCCCATTTCACAACGGAAGGATAGAGGTTAAAGCCGGTCAGAAGCACGCTTAAAAGGATCAGAAGAAGGGCCGACCAGCTGCCTGCGGTCTCTCTGTCAAGGCCCATTCCGGCGCAGACGTTCAGGATGATCTGGCCGATCACGCAGATCGTTCCGCCCGTCACGAAGGCCTTTATCATCTGCAAAAACAGATTGTGGGTCGGCGTAATTCTGCTGACATACTGCTCATATTCCTTTTTCTGCTTCTCGTCCATTTCTACCTCCATACCAAAGCGCTGCGGGCTTCTCACCTTTTTTGCAGTCTTTTTCGGAACTGCCGCCTGTTTATGGATGTAGTATGCGCAAAAGCGTAAGAAATATACCTGGCCGTTACATCAGGTAGAGCAGCACCGTCACCGGCATGGTAATGATGCAGACGAGGGTGGAAAGCACGTTGAGCACACCCGCATATTCCGAGTCCTGCCCATACACCTGGGACATCTGAATCACTGCGGAAGCGGGCGGCGTGATGGCCGCAAGCAGCGTGATCAGCAGGATGGTCTGCGCGTCGGCAAAAACGCCTGCCGCCGCCGTTTTCAAAAGCCGCAGCAGCAGTAGGCTCACGGCGGGAAAAACAAGCATACGCAGACAGACGATTCCATATGCCCGCCTGTTTCCGAAAATCTGCTTCGGACGCATCCCCGCGATCAGCATGCCGGCAATGAACATGCTGGCCGGAGCCACCATGCTCCCCACCGAATGCAGCGTGTCAGAAAGCACATCTGGCAGGCGGAAGCCTGTCAGGAAAAGAAGAATTCCGGCGAAAACGGCCAGAAGGTTGATATTCGTGAGGATTTTTCGGATATCAGCCCCTTTTATGCCGGACAGGAGCACCTTGCCATGGGTCCACAGAAGCAGAAGCTGTACACTCACATAGGCGGTGGAATACACCACCCATTCCGGCCCGAGAACCGCCGTAATGATCGGGATGATCAGGTTGCTGGAATTGGAATAAATGACCGACGCCTTTTCCACGGCGGTCAGATGCAGCGCCTTTCCCAGAAGCCCCGCCGCAAGAAGCAGAATCACATGACAAATCACCGCTGCAGCAAACGCGAGCATGAGGCCTCTCAGGATTCTGCTGTCGTACTCCACCTGAAAGGAATCCAGGATCGCACAGGGAAGGGCGAGATACAGGAGCAGAACGGAAAGAATTCTGCTGTCCTGTGCCTTCAAAAGACCTGTTTTCACCAGGGCAAATCCCATCAGGAGCATCAGGAACATGGATAAAATCTGCCAGAAAAGAAGAATGCTGATTTCCATTTTTACTTCGCCTCTTTTGTCTTGCCTCCCTCCTGTCCGCACGCTATAATAGGAGGAAGCTTTCATTTTTTACGGATTTTAAGGGGAATGCCATGAACCGGGTTATCATGATATTTTTTGCCGCTGCAGCCGTGCTGGGCGGTCTTGACTGTATTGCAGGAAACAAAAATGGATATGGGGAGCGGTTTGAAGAAGCCTTCCGGCTTCTGGGGCCAACCGCCCTTTCCATGGCGGGCATGATCTGTATCTCTCCCGCCCTTTCCTTTCTGCTGGAGCGGCTGCTCGCTCCCCTTCTGCGCTTTCTCGGAACCGATCCCGCGCTGGCGGGCGGATTTTTTGCCATCGACATGGGCGGCTACCAGCTTGCCATGCAGCTGGCAGACTCTCCGGAGTGGGGCGGATATTTCGGCATCATCGTGGCTGCGGTATTCGGCTGCACCCTCACCTTCACTCTGCCCGTTGGCATCGGCGTCATCGAGGAGAATGATACCGGCTATTTTCTCAAAGGCATCATCATCGGACTGATCACCATGCCGGCCGGCTTTTTCCTCGGGGGCCTGCTCTTCGGCTTCAGCCCTCTTCAGCTTCTTGGCCGGCTCGCCGTCCTGCTGGTATGCGCCCTGCTTCTGGTTCTGGGCCTTGGGAAATGTCCGTCCCGGATGCTGAAGGGCTTCCGCCTGTTCGTGCGGGCGCTGAAGATTCTCATCACCCTCGGCCTTACCATCGGCGCGGTCCTGTATCTTCTGGACCTGCAAAACCGGTGGATCACGCCGGTCATGGACGCCATGCAGACCGTTTCCTCCATCTGCGTGGTCATGCTGGGAAGCCTGCCCGCCGCCCTGTTTCTACAGCGGCTTCTTCGGGTTCCCCTGCAAAAGGCTGGAAACCTTCTAAAGCTGGATGAGACCGCCGTCACCGCCATCCTCATTGGAACCGTGAGCGTTCTTCCGGCCCTGACCATGCTGAAGGACATGAGTCCCCGCGGCCGTGTGGCCGTATCCGCCTACCTGGTGAGCGCCGCCTCCCTGATGGGCGCACACATCGCCTTCACCATGGGTGTCTCTCCTGATCTGACCGGGCCGCTGATCGCAGCCAAACTCACCGGCGCCTTTACGGCGCTGGCCGTCTCGCTGTGGATGGAGCGCAGGAACAGCACCTGACCGCTTTATGGGGGCGCGGCGGGGCAGGAGTCACTGCCCCGCCGCGCCAGGCTTTTATCACAGCTTCGGGCAGAATTTCTCCGTATATTCCATCATCGGAAGGCCGTCCTCCGTAAAGGAAAGAGGCAGAATCACGTATCTGGAATCCTCATAATTTTTTCCATTCCAGCGGTCGGAGACATAGTACCAGGTTCTGTGATCTCCCTCACCCACGGGCAGAATGAAAGCGGGCTGGGTGCGGTAGGTCACCTCGTCTCCGATATCCGTAAGTACGCTCCAGCGCCCCTCCATGCTGTCCGAAACGGCATAGCGGCACTGATTGGGCGCCCATCCCGTGCAATAGGAGGAAAACATATAGTATTTCCCGTTCCGCTCCATCACTGCGGGCGCTTCCCGGTATTCCCCCTGCCAGAGCTTATGTACCAGGCAGTCCACATTCAGATAATCCTCCGTCAGGCGGTATACATGCAGGTCCGCATTGTCTCTGGAGGCGGAGATGAAATACGCCGTCCCGTCTTTCTCCTGAAACAGCGTGCAGTCTCTGGACATATACCCGAACGGATTGAAGCAGCCCAGATAGGTGAATTCTCCATCCGGCCTGTCGCAGACCGCGATGGCGCAGGCGGCGTCATGATAGTCCTTCCCGTTTTCTACGTGCATCCACATAACAAACTGCTTCATTTTTTCATTGTAAAGTACCTTGGGACGCTCCACATTGATCTTTCCACCCTCCGTTGTTTTCAGCTTCCGGTCCGTTCTCACGCGGTGCTCCGCTGTGGGCGAATCCGTGGTCAGCACATGGCGGCAGAAGGTCCAGTTTAAAAGATCTTCAGAACGGTACACGCTCACATAACGGTTTTCCGTTCTGTTTTCTCCATACCAGTACCACTGTCCCTCCCGGTAAAGCATGTGGCCGCCATGTGCGTGAAGCACGTTTCCATCGGTGTCATACCAGATGTCTCCATTAATCAGACAGGTATTTTTTTCCATTGTCCTTTCCTCCCTTTTTCTTCGTATCAACCTGCACCCGCTCTCTCCGATGCAGCTCCTGATTGTTTGTATTCTAATCCTTTTCCCGTTCCGTTTCAACACCGCCGCTGCAGATTCTCACAAACGCATCGAAGGCTTCGGAATGATACTTGTTCCGATGGTAAACGATGCTGAATTCCCGTGTAAAATCCACCCGCTCCACGGCGACCGCCTTCACCTCACCCCTCCTGATGTCTTCTTCCACCAGATAGTAGGGAAGGACGGAAATGCCCATATTTTCCCTGACCGCCCGGACGAGGGCACGGGTACTGACGCTTTCCCAGACGGGTTCGATTTCCAGCCCGGCCTCTGCCATCCGGATATCGAACAGCTCCCTGACCGCACTCCCTTTTTCCCGCAGAAGCATATCCTCTGCGGCCAGAACCTCCGGCACGATACTTTGGTATGATGCATACGGATGCTCCGGCGGGCAGATCATCACCAGCCTGTCCTTCCGATAAGGGAACTGTACCAGATACGGGCTGTGTATCCGTCCTTCCACCAGGCCCACATCGATCCCGTTCTCCAAAAGCAGCTTTTCTATGGTGTCTGTATTTTCCACCGTCACCCGCACGCGCACCTGCGGGAACTCCTTCTGAAAGGTTCTGATATAGCCGGGCAGAAAATAATTCCCGATGGTAACGCTGCTGCCCACATGGAGCATACCGGATGCTCCCAGGCTTTTCATGGCATCCTCTGTCTCCTCGAACAGACTGACCAGATGTCTGGCATACTGATACAGCTCCTGTCCTGCCTGCGTTACATAAAGCCGCTTTGACATCCGCTCAAAGACCCTGACCCCATAGTGCTCCTCCAGCTCCTTCAGGGCTACGCTCACCGACGGCTGGGCGATGAGCAGTTCTTCAGCGGCCGCCGTTGTACTTCCGGTTTCGTAAACGGCCAGAAAAATTTTCAGATGGCGAAGCGTCATGAACCTGTCCCCTTTCTATAACAAAACAGCTATGATCTTTATCATATTATAGTATTTTACAAATAATCGGACAAGGGGTATTGTTGAGATAGAAAAAAGAAAGGCATGGGATCGTCAAATGAACAAAAGGAAAAAATATCTCACCTTATTCCTGTCAACCCTGATCATCAGCAGCTTCACCTTTGGCGGCGGTTACGTCATCATCTCTCTCCTGAAGAAAAAATTCACCGACGAACTTCACTGGATTGAAGAAAAGGAGATGCTGAATCTGGCCGCCATCGCCCAGTCCGCACCGGGCGCCGTAGCCGTCAACGCAGCGATCCTGGTAGGATACAGGACTGCCGGCATAATCGGAACCATCATTGCGGTTTTTGGGACCATCATACCGCCCTTCGTGATCATTTCCCTGATTTCGCTTTGCTATACGGCTTTCCGGGAAAATGTAATTGTTGCCGCCGTCTTAAAGGGCATGCAGTCCGGAATTGCGGCCGTTATCGCTGATGTGACCGTCAACCTGTGCAGCAGTGTTTATCAGGAAAGCGGCGTCCTGTCCGTACTCGTCATGGCCGCAGCGTTCTGCGCATCCTGGTTTTTCGGCGTCAACGTGCTCTGGATCATCCTGGCCTGCGCACTCTATGGAATCCTGCGTACCTTTTTCACACTTTCCAAAAAGAAGGGAGAACCTGACAAATGAATTTTCTGGATCTGTTTTTCAGCTTTTTTCAAATCGGCCTTCTCAGCTTCGGAGGCGGTATGGCCGCCATCCCGCTGATTCAGGAACAGGTGGTGGACGGCCATGGCTGGCTGAGCATGACGGAATTCACCGATCTGATCACCATTGCCGAAATGACGCCCGGCCCCATCACCATCAATTCCTCCACCTTTGTGGGAATCCGAACCGCAGGTCTTGCAGGCGCAATCGTTGCTACAGCCGGCTGCATCCTGCCCTCCTGTCTCATCGTTCTTATGCTGGCGTGGCTGTATTTCAAATATGGAAATCTCACTTATATACAGGGTACCCTGTCAGGTCTGCGTCCGGCCATTGTTGCGCTCATCGCTTCCGCCGGGCTGTCGATCCTGTGCCTTGCCATCTGGAACCAGGAAAGCATCTCCCTGCATCCCGCAGGCACCAACCTGATTGCCGTCCTTCTTTTTCTTCTGTCTTTTTTCATCCTGAGACGTGGGAAAACCAATCCCATCTTCGTCATGCTGGGCTGCGGAGCGGCAGGCGGTATTCTTTATACTCTGACCGGAAGCTTCCTGTAAAAAGCTTCAGAATGGAGGTTGTCATGATTTTTCAGATCAGACCTGTTCTGGGCGGCTTTCAGCTTTTCGGCACTGCCGCTCAGAGCGTCTCCGCTTCCGCGGGAGCCGCAGGGCGTTCTTTCGGAACATCCGGAGAAAGAATCAGTATTCTTCAGAAAAAACTAACCGGTTCCGCAAAGCTGATCCGAAGCGGAGGAGAAATCATCGGTGAAACAGAGATCATCCGAAAAGAGGGCAAAACTTTCTATCTCGCAAGAAAGAAGGATAAGATGTGCGCAAAGGCAGAACTGACCTGCCGTCCCTGCAGCGGAGCCGTTTCTCTCATCCGCCCTCCCCAGGGCGTTCACCTTGACATGGATACTCCATACGGAAGATGGCAGGCTGACAGGCAGCAGGACCAGAGCGTCCTGTTCATCAGAGAATCCACCGTCATCGGCAAGATCTCTCCCTTCTTTTCCATCCGCCCGCAGATTTTCGCCTGTGCCGGGGACTATCCTGCCGCCTTCTGGGCCGTCATGTATGTGTTTGCCAGCTATATGATGCACGAAGGGGATGTGGACATTATCTGACCGTCCCGCTTTTATGAGGCAAAAAATTTCCCGAAAAAATAATACAGACTTCCCGCCAGTTTTCCCAGCGCCACGGAAAGCACGGCAAGGCCGAGACCGTGGCGGAAGGAAATGCGCCTGGCAAAGATGGGAATGGAATCCAGCATCTCCGCGATCGCCAGAGCCAGACAGCCCACAAAAATCCCGGCAAACAGGCCGAAAAGCACAAGCAGGAAGGCCGTAAGCCCCTCCCACACCCATTCCGCCCGGCCGGCAAACAGGCCATACAGCCTCTGAAAGAAAGAAGAAGGATAACCGAATACGCTCAGGAAGTTTCCCAGAAGCGTTCCGAACACCACCATTTCCTCATAAAGAAAAACATTCCGTCCGGTATGGGTTTTTCCTGCAAAGCGCGGCACCAGTCCCACAGACATCAGGACAGTGAACACGCCGCCTGATACCAGCAGACCGCCGCTGATGCCGGCCACGGCGAGTCCTGCCTGACGGAAAAAAATCCACAGACCTTCTTCAGGAGACATCGATCGTCTCCCCCTCTCTGTCCGCGGTTTCCACCAGCGCGTTATTCACCTGATCCTCATAGATGCGCATCTCCACCTCGATGGGAGTGGGATCCTTCGTAATTCTCCTCCCGCCGATGTGGTTGAAGAACAGAATGATGCCGGACGCCAGACCGATGGAATAGGAGATTTCCAGAATGGTGATCCCGTCCGAAGGTTCGTCCATCACCATTTCATAAACCCTGATGAACACGTCGCTGATGCCGATGTCATTGTGAAAGGCCATGATGGTAAAAGCCGGGCCGAAAAAACAGATGAGGCAGACAAAGGCGATTTTCAGCCAGAGCCACGGCCCCTTTTTCTGCTCCGCTTCCACCCGTTCCACAATCACCTCGGTCTCACCGATGTTCTGCACCTCCAGAGAGGGATCGGTTTTCTGCAGCTCCTCCAGAATCTTCATCACGCTGACCACGCAGCGCTTCTTCGTTTCATCCCGGAAGCTGCAGACCTTCAGCGCCTTCGCTCGGGCGAGGATTTCCTTATCTGCACACACCAGTTTTCCCAGATCGCTGAGATGAATCTCCTTCTTCTGCGTCTCCACATTCCGCTCCAGCTTCAGGTACAGCGTTTCCCGCGTTGCCATTTTCGCTCCTTTCCAGGCACAAACCTCCGATCCGCACGCCGCCGTGACAATCCGGAAAGCGCCCTGACTTCCTGCCGGATTGCGGCAGTTTTCATACGTTCTTAAGTATTTGAAGGCGGAGCCGGTTTTATGCAGGATTTGTCGTGAATTCCTCAGCACAGAACCTTGTGCCGCATGCTGAGAAGGATTTTTTTCTCCAGCCGGCTGACCTGTACCTGGCTGATGCCCAGATTTTTTGCCACCTCGCTCTGCGTCATATTTTCAAAATAACGCATCCGGATCAGATCCCGGTCCGCTTCCGGCAGTTCTTCCAGCAGCTGTTCCAGGAGCATGTGGTTCAGCAGCCTGTCCTTCTCCTCATCTTCCCAGACGCCCGATCCCCCGCCAGCCGCCACCTTATCCAGCAGCTGAATCTCATTTCCGTCCGACTGGTAAACGGTCTTATAAATGGACTCCACCTCCACTCCGGCTTCCATGGCAAGCACCACATCTTCCCTTTCCATTCCGGTTTCCGCCGCGATTTCCTCAAGCGAAGGATCCCGTCCCAGGCTGTGCGCCAGCTTCTGCGCCGCCTGCTTCACCTTCCAGCCATTCTCCTTCAGCGTCCGGCTGATCCGTATCGGTCCGTCATCCCGCAGAAACCGTTTGATCTCCCCGGTGATCATGGGAACCGCATAGGTGGAAAACTGTACCTCATAAGACAGGTCAAATTTATCGATCGCCTTGATCAGACCGATCGTTCCGATCTGAAACAGATCCTCCATCTCATATCCTCGTCCGGCGAACCGTTTTACGATATGATGAACCAGTCCCAGATTTTTCTCTATCAGTACCTCTCTGGCCTCCCGGTCACCTTCCTGTGCCCGTGCAATCAGCACTGATATTTCCTTCACGTCAGCCTCCCCTCATTCCTCTTCTTCCGCCCAGGAAAAATGCCCCAGCTTCTTCTCCATCCGGACGATCGTTCCCTTTCCCACCGTGGATTCCACTTCCAGGTCGTCCATGAACGCCTCCATAAAAGCAAATCCCATCCCGGACCGGTCCTTGTCCGGGCAGGTGGAAAACAGCGGTTCCATGGCCTTTTCCACGTCCGCGATTCCGATTCCCTGATCCTCTATTTCAATATGTAATACATCCGCATTCACGGTACATCTTAATTCCACCTTCCGCGGATTTTCCTCCGGCCAGTCCGGATAGGCGTGGATCACCGCATTCGTAACGGCCTCCGAAACCGCCGTCTTGATATCCGCCACCTCCTCCAGCGTGGGGTCGAGCGGTGTGACAAAGGCTGCCACCGCCACCCGCGCGAATCCCTCATTTTCCGAAACCGCATCAAATTCCATCCTCATCTCGTTTTTCATCTCTACCTCGACTTTCTGCCGCGCCAGCGGCATTTCATAAGTGAAGAATTCCGAAGGGATTCTTCCAGGAAAACGGGTGACCCGTTTTCCGCCTCGACTTTCTGCCGCGCCAGCGGCATTTCATGCTATCCGATTATTTCCACGATATTCTTCATGCCGGACATCTCCAGCATCCTGCGGATCTGTTTATCCGGATGGGAAGCATATACCTTTCCGCCGAAGCAGGAAATCAGCCGATAGCGTCCGATCAGAATACCGATTCCCGAACTGTCCATAAATCGGGTATCCTCAAAGTCAAACAGCACGTTCTCCACCTGTTCCTCCAGAATATAGTGATCCGCGATCCTACAGAGTTCCTCCGCACGATGGTGGTCCACCTCCTCCGGCATTCTGATGCACAGGCAGTTGTCAATCACCCTGAAATCCTCCTGTAATACTTTCACATGCTCTCCTTTCTCTTTCATGCGGCCACAAAAAAGAGAACCTCCCTTAAATTTTAAGGTAAAGTTCTCTTTTGTCTGTAAATATGAAAGAAATATTTGATTTTACCGTTGCTTTTTATACCCGATTATGAAGACGGGCAAAAAAAGCCTTTCACGCCTTCCCGCCTGCCTGCCCCGGCGTTATCCTCAGCCTTCCAGTTCACTGAGTGCGCTTTCCGCCCTTCTGGCATTATCCGTATTCGGGAACAGATCAACCACCTGGTTATATATCTGCGTAGCGTTCCGGCTGTCCCCGTTTCTGCGGTATGCATCTCCCAGAAGGAGAAGCGCGTCACTGTTGGTCCCATCATAACTGAAGGCGCGCTCCAGCTCTGTGATAGCCGTATCATAATCGCCATCCCTGTAGGCCGTATTTCCATTTTGCAGACAGGTCTGGCTGATTTCCGGGCCGGCCAGCTCCAAAATCTTGCTATACAGATTCTGATATGCTTCAGAAGCATTTCCGGAATCCATGCTTTCCAGATCAATCGTCTCCAACGCTTCCGCCAGGCCTGTGATGTCGTCCGGCGTGTCCAGATAAATGTAGGCCGCATTCAGAAGGCTCTCCACCGTCTGCAATGTACCGTCTGTCCCCGCATAGCCGTCCAGCTCATCTGTCAGTTCCGCATTTTGTGTCTGCAGCTCGGTAACCTGTGCCTGAAGTTCCGCGAGCTCCGCGTTTCTCTTATCCAGCTGCTCTCCCACAGCCCGGCTTTCCTCATTGAGCTGCGTCCGCAGGCTCTGCATTCTCGCAGGCATAATCAGGGTGAGCGCGATGGCCAGCCCTGCGGCTGCGCCAGCCAGCAGATAGACCAGAAAAGCAAGGCTTTTCTTCGGCTCCTGCACATTAACCGGCTGAATGATCGTCTCATTTCCGCTCTGGTACTTGATCACGTCCTCCGTCTTCCGGCCCCGGTGCGCTCCCTTATTTTCATCCTCTACCATCGCCTCACTGACCTCTTTCATATATCGGAGGGTGGTGGTATTACGCACATCAATTTTGCTGCACTTGTTCAGCTCACGCTTTGCCTTCTCCCAGTCCTCCGCCTGAATATACAGAAGGGCAAGAAGCTGGTGTGCCCGCAGGAAACGGGGATTGATGGAAAGCACCTTTTTCAGCTGGATCACAGCCAGATCAAGACTCCCCTGCTGGCAGTAGACAAGCGACTGATTATACTTCTTGATGGCCTGGTTCAGATTTTCCAGCTGGCTGGGATTGTTCTGAACTGCCTCAATATAATTATCCGCGATGTTCTTCTCCGGCTTCAGATTTTTGCTCAAAACCCACTCGCTGAGAGCGTTCACGGTTTCTCCCATCTCAAAATAGATCAGTCCCAGCAGATTTCTCGCATCGATATGAAATTTATTCAGCTTCAGACATTCTCTCAGACTCCTGACGGCTCCGGACAGATCCCGCACATTCGCTTTTTCCAGTCCGTCATTATAATACATGTTGGAAAAGCCGATGATTTTTTTATAATGTCTGACATCGGCCCCGCAGCTGGTGCAGAAATCATTTTCCGTCAGGAGCGCCCCGCAGTTATAACAGTTCATCCTTCCGTCCCTCGATTTCCTTCCGCCTTCTGCGGCTTTCTCTCCTTCTCCATCTCCACAAGAAGATCCGTGATATCCGTTAAACCATGCTTATAGATCGCTTCCTCCACCTCGTCCACTTCAAGGCTGGGATGAAATTTCTTCAGTTCCGCTTCAAAATCCAACATCATCTATATCCTCCAGAAAAATCCGGTCAATCGTTCTTCCCGCAGGCGAGGAGCTGTCCTGCCAGGTAGAGAGAACCGGCAGCATACACCATATCCTTCTCTCCCCTTGCTCCGATCAGAGTGGCAAACGCCTCCTCCGGACTGTCATGCAGTTCCGCTCTGCCCTTCCATATGTTATCCAGCTGCTCCTTCGTAACCGATCTGCCGCTTTCCATGGGCGCGGCCGCAATCCTTGAAAAAAGCCCGCTTTTCAGAATCTGCTCCGCCATACGTTCCGCGCGCTTATCGGAGACAACGGAAAAAAGAAGGCTTCTTCTTCCTTCACAGCCATCCCTCTGGACGCTTTCCAGAAACGCGGACACACCGTCCTCGTTATGGGCGCCGTCGATAACCACTCCCGGAAGCACTTCCTCCATCCGTCCGGACCAGTGCGCCGCCGAAAGCCCTTCCTCTATTGCCTCACGGGAAATCCTCTTTGCAGCACTGCCCTCTTCCGTCAGCTTCCTGTTAAGCACCTCCAGCGCCCTGACAGCCAGCGCGGCATTCTGCCGCTGATAAACTGCCGGGGTGTGCAGGCAGACTCTAATATATTCATAATACCCAGAGCGCATGGAAAAATCAACGGTTTTATTCTTAAAATTAAAGAAACCGACTTCCTGTTCCGACACAGGAACCGTTTCCGCGCCGTTTTTTTTCGCCTTTTCGACAATGACACGGCTGACAGACGGTTCTTCATCCCAAAATACCACAGGAACATGCGGTTTGATGATACCCGCTTTTTCCGCCGCTATTTTTTCCTTCGTGTCTCCCAGATATTCCATGTGATCCATACCGATCCGGGTGATGACACAGACGGCGGGCCTTCTCACCACATTCGTGGCATCCAGCCGTCCTCCCATTCCGGTCTCCAGGACAACCGCTTCCGCCTTTTGATCCGAGAACCAGAGCATTCCCATGAAAAACAGCAGTTCAAAAAAAGTGGGATGATATTCCGTCTTTCCTGTTTTCAGGCGAAAGGCCTCCAGACCGCCCATGACCCGGTTCAGGCAGGATGCGAACGCCTCCCTGTCGATCATCTCTCCGTTCAGGCGGAACCGCTCCCTGATATCCACCAGATGGGGGGAAGAAAAAAGTCCGGTGGAAATTCCGGCCCGTTCCAGAACAGAACTGATATAGGCGCATACGGACCCCTTCCCATTGGTTCCTGCCACATGGACAATCAGCGCATTCTCACCCGGCCTGCCCAGAAAATCAAAAAAACGTTCCGTATCCTCCGGCACATTTTTCTTCGTAAATCTGGGAACGTCAAGAATATAATTCACGGCTTCCTCATAGCTGAAATGCATTTTTTTCCTCCATGCCGAAGCGTTTTACGCTGAGGCACGCGCGCCGAACCTCCAGTTCGGCGCTGCGATAACGGGATTTGCGACGCTTCGGCGCAAATCCTGATTGAAAAATGCGCTATCGAGCGCATTTTTCAATCTTC
>UQVK01000085.1 GCA_900544445.1 uncultured Lachnospiraceae bacterium | reverse complement strand
CTCCGCATCTTCCGGAGTTTTCAGGTAAATTTTTACTGATTCCATTGTGCCATTCCTCCGATTTTCTAAATGCCTGATCCCTTTTTTCGACATTATCATACAAAAAAATTATTCTGTCGTCAGGGGGAATTTTTTAAGAAAAGGGGAATTTTCTGCACAATTTTTTCCCCTGACCGCAGCTGCCGTCTGGAATCCGTTCAGGGACTCATTTTACGGTATTCCGCCGGCAGCACGCCCACTTCTTCTTTAAATACTCTGCTCATATACTTGGGATCAGAGAAACCGGTCATCGCGGCGATTTTGGTCAGGTTCAGGGTCGTTCCGATCAGAAGCGTTTTCACTTTTTCCACCTTCAGACGTCTTAAATCCTCAGAAAAGGAAAGCCCGGTTTCCTTCTTATACTGACGGCTCAGGTATTCGGGAGATACGGAAAGCTGCCTCGCCGCCTCCTCCAGTGTGATCTGGCTTCCATAGTATTCCTCGATCAGCCGCTTCGCTTTCTGAATCAGAGGCGAAAAGCTTCGGCGGCTGTCCTTCTTTTTCCGTATGACAAACTGAAACAGCGCCTGGAGAATCTCTTCCATTTTTTCCCATGTAAGGGCGTTCATCACTTCGGCAAGCACACTCTGCAGCTTCAGCCCGCTTTCCTCAAGAACCATATATTCTCTCGCGGTGTTTACGATGGTCCAAAGGAAAATAAGCACATTTTCCTTAATTTCCTTCGGATCATGGTGTTCCTTCTGGCAGGCGGTTATCAGCTCTGTCATACAGGCAGAGAAATCGTCCGCGTTTCTGCGGATCACGGCACGCTTCAGCCGTACGTTCATCTCAGGCGGATACCCCAGCGGAAAGACCTGAACGGAACGAACCGTCCGTTCAGACACCAGCGCTCCTGCTCCCAGCGTCAGGCGCCAGTCCATGATCCGGTAAAGCCGCTTTCCCGCCTCAGCCAGTTCAAAGATGCCGCTGCAGTCCGTCCAGGCGCAGAGCGCCCGGTTTCCGGTATTGGTCTCCAGCATGGGTACCACCACAGAGGCGAAATATCCCTCCCAGTCCTTTCCTTCCTGCATATGGTAAACGAGCATGGAAAAATGAAAATGCTCCCCGAAGCTGGTCACCACACTGTCGAAACCATCTGCATGCCCGGATACCTCATCAAGGATCCGGGCGGTGATGTCCCTGTTCTTTTCAAAATCGGAACCGAGCCACACCACGAAAAGGCCCAGAGGGTCCCTTTCTTCAATCTGATAGGTCGTTTTCAGCGCAGATACCGTTTCCTCCGACCGGGTCAGGATTCCGGTCATCGCGCCCCGCACCATGTTCTCCCGGTTCAGAAGCACATCCCGCTTTTCATCCCCGCGAAGCTTTCTCTCCGCCGTCTCCATTGCCCGTTTCAGTTCCCCGATCCGCACAGGCTTGAGCAGATAACTCTGTACGCCAAGCTCCAGCGCCTGCTTCGCGTAGCTGAAATCCGAATAAGCGGTCAGAATCATCGCCTGACAGACGATCCCCTCTTTTCTCAGCTCCCCCAGCATGGTCAGGCCGTCCATATCCGGCATGCGGATATCCAGAAGGATCACGTCCGGCTTCAGCGTCCTGATCAGTTCCAGGCCTTCCCTGCCGTCCGCCGCTTTTCCGATCACTTCATAAGAAGGATTCAGCTTCTTCAGAATCCCCTCCATCCCTTCCCGGATCGCTGCCTCGTCTTCCACGATTATTATTTTCAATCTTTTCCCCTTCCATCATCGGCAGTCTGAGGGTCACTCTGGTGTACTGCCCCTTCCGGCTTCCAAAAGAAAGCCCTGCTGCCTCCCCATAATAAAGCGTCAGTCTCTTTCTGACATTTTCAATACCGAAATGATTCCTCCTGTGATAATTCTTTTCGTTCAGAATCCGTACCATTTCCGGTTCCATTCCTCTGCCATTGTCCCCGATGGTGACATGAAGCATGTTCTCCCGGACAAGTCCGGTAATCACCAGAATCGGCTGCCGCAGTTTCGCCTCCAGTCCGTGCCGGATGCTGTTTTCCACCAGAGGCTGCAGAAGCATTTTGTGCATTCCCGCTCCCGCCGCTTCCGAAGAAATATCGCAGAAAATCTGCACCTCATATCCCAGCTTCTCCTGCTGTAAGCGGATGTACTTTTTCAGCCAGACGATTTCCTTTCCCAGGGTGGTGATTCCTCCCGCATCTTTAATGGCATAACGGAGGATGTCCCCCAGATCCCCCACCATCTCGCTGATTTCATATTCCTCTCTGGCGATCGCCTTCCAGTTAATGGTATCCAGCGTATTATAGAGAAAATGAGGATCGATCTGAGCTTCCAGCGCAGAGATCTCCGCGTTCTTCTGTTCTTCGGCCGCCTTTCTCACCTGGGCGAGCAGCTGTTCCGCCTGCTCCGTCATGGAGTTGAACCCTTCGATAATCTCGCGCATCTCCATCGAAGCCCCTCTGTTCATGGTCAGACGAACGGAATAATCTCCGTTTTCCACCCGCTTCATCCCATCCAGAATCCGGTCCACGGAAATGATCAGCGGCCGCGTTACAAAGAGAATGAATACGAACACCAGAAGCACCACAACGCCCGCCATTCCCCAGAACAGAACACGAAGCTCATACAGCTCCCGGCCATATTCCTCCAGCAATTCCGTCCGTTCTCCCTCTCCCACTTCTTCCGACTCATATCTTCCCGCCGCAGCCGACTGATCTTCCTTCATGATCCGCACAAGTCTTCTCTGAAAAAGCAGAGTAAAAATGAGCAGCGGCACGATCATCAAAACGATCAGAAGCACGATCAGCCTGCCGCGCAGTCCCCAAAGTCTTTTCATCCCCTTCTGTCACCGCCCCTGTCATTCACGAAAGCTTCAGACTTCCTCCATCTGTGACGCAATCTTTTCCGCGAGCCTGCGGCATTTCTCCTCCTCATCCGCCTCCACGATCAGACGGATCAGAGGCTCCGTTCCGCTCTTCCGGATGAGCACCCGGCCGCTGTCCGCCAGCTCTTCCTCGGCCTCCCGCACCGCTTTCTTCACCTCTTCCCGCTCCAGTACGGCGGAAGCGTCCTTCACCCGCTTGTTGATCTGCACCTTCGGAAAAAGCTTCACGCCTGCGGTGAGGAAGGAGGGCATCGTCTTTTTCTCCACAATGATCTCCATCACCCGGATCGCGGTGAGAATGCCGTCTCCGGTGGTGCTGTATTTATTGAAAATGATATGGCCGGATTCCTCCCCGCCGATGCTGTAGCCGCCCTCCTGCATCCTGGCGGACACATATTTGTCTCCCACGGGCGTGCGCTCCATGCGGATTCCTTCCTTTTCCAGCGCCTTTTGAACGCCCATGTTGGAGGCCACGGTCGCCACCACCGTATCGTCGATGAGCGCGCCCTCCTCCTTCATCTGCACCGCGCACAGATACATGATCAGATCCCCGTCCAGGACGTTCCCTTTCTCGTCCACGGCAAAGCACCTGTCCGCGTCTCCGTCAAAGGCAAAGCCCACATCCAGCCCCTGCTCCACCACAAAGCGCTGCAGGGATTCGATGTGGGTGGAACCGCAGTCCACATTGATGTTCAGACCGTCCGGCTCGTTATGGATCATGAAGGTTCTCGCGCCCAGCATCTCAAACACCGTTTTGGCGATGCTGCTCGCCGCGCCGTTGGCGCAGTCCAGCCCCACGCGGTAACCGCGGAAGGAATGGATCGTGGTGGAGGTCAGGTAACTGATGTACTGATTCCGCCCCTGAATATAGTCCGTGATCCTGCCGATCCGGTCATTTTTCGCGGCCGTGATCTCCACTTTTCCGTCCAGATACTCCTCCACCTTTTCCAGAACCGCTTCCTCCATCTTATAGCCGTCCCGGTCAATGATCTTGATTCCGTTATCGTAAAAGGGATTGTGGCTCGCCGTAATCATGATGCCGAAGTCAAAATCCCCGCTCTTCGTCACATAGGACACGCTCGGCGTGGTGGTCACATGCAGCAGATACACGTCGGTTCCGCCCCAGCTTAAGCCCGCCGCCAGCGCATACTCAAACATATAGCTGGAACGCCTAGTGTCCTTACCGATCACACAGCTGGCCTTCTTCCTGGCTCCGTCCGTGAAGTACCATCCCAGAAACTTTCCGATCTGAAATGCGTGATCCGCTGTCAATGCCTCGTTTGCCTTCCCCCGGAAGCCGTCCGTTCCAAAATATTTCATTCTTTCTCCTTTTCAAATTCCAGGCGTCAGCGCCATGGAAATGCAAAATCTTTTTTCTGATTCTCTATCCTATGATTTTTGGGGCCAAAATATTTTGGCCCCTTCCTGTCTATAAATTAACTCTAACGCATCAGGGGGAGTTTTGCAAGGAAATTCCAAAAACGGCCCTTCTGCCAAAGGGCAGAGGGCCGTCGGAATCTTTTTATTTTTAGCACTATTTTAGCGATACATCGCCATGTATTCGCCGTGCGCTTCGATCAGCTCGTCGCACATGCTGCGGATATCATCCACGCTCAGTTCAGCCGCCGTATGAGGATCCAGCATGGCTGCCTGATAGATGTGATTTCTGTCTCTGGTGCGTGCCGCTTCAATGGTCAGAAGCTGCACGTTGATGTTGGTCTGGTTCATGGCCGCAAGCTGCACGGGCAGTCTTCCCACGTGGCAGGGATTGATTCCATGAGCGTTCACCAGGCAGGGCACCTCCACGCAAGCGTCGGAAGGAAGATTGTCAATCAGTCCCGTATTCAGCACGTTTCCACCGATCTGGTAAGGCTGGTTTGTCACCACCGCCTCCATAATATAAGAAGCGTACTCACGGGAGCGCTCGTGCGTCACCTTGCCGTCGTTCAGGATATTTTTCTTCTCCTCCTCCCATTCCGCGATCTGCTTGATGCAGCGTCTGGGATACTCGTCCAGCGGGATGTTGTAGCGGTCGATCAGCTCCGGATAACGGCTCTTGATATAGAACGGGTTGTACTCGGAATTATGTTCGCTGGATTCCGTGCAGTAGTAGCCCAGATTTCTGATATATTCGTAACGGATCATGTCATTATGCTTTTCCGACGCATTCTTCTCCAGCGCGCGCTTTCTGATCTCCGGATACAGATCGTTGCCGTCCTTATCCCGCACATCCAGAAGCCAGGCCATGTGATTGATGCCCGCGATGAAATCCGTCGCGCCCTCCAGCTTGTCCTCCATGCCAAGGCCCTTTAACAGCCCTTCGGTGCAGACCTGAACGCTGTGGCAGAGACCCACCGTGCGGATCTTCGTATATCTCTGCATATAGCCTGTAAGAATTGCCATAGGATTCGTGTAGTTCAAAAAGAGCGTATTCGGACATACCTCTTCCATATCCCGGGCGAAATCCTCCATCACCGGAATGGTGCGCAGGCCTCTCATGATGCCGCCGATTCCCAGCGTATCCCCGATGGTCTGCAGAAGGCCGTATTTCTTCGGGATCTCAAAATCCGTCACCGTGCAGGGCTCATAGCCTCCCACCTGGATGGCGTTCACCACGAAATCCGCATCCTTCAGGGCCGCCTTCCGGTTCTCCACGCCCAGATAGGTGGCGATCTGCGCCCGTCCCTCGTTCACATTGTTGTTGATGGCCCGAAGAATGATCTCCGACTCCTCCAGACGCTTTGCGTCAATGTCATAAAGCGCGATTTCCGCATCCCGAAGCACCGGCGTGCACATGCAGTCCCCCAGCACATTTCTCGCAAACACCGTGCTTCCCGCTCCCAGAAAAGCAATTTTTACCATGGTTTTCTCCTCCTTTTTCCGTATCCGTCTTGCATTTGCTTTTTGATTCCATTAGAATGGCTTTGATGGTTCTGATTTTAGTGATTTCAGGATTTATGTTCTATATTTTTTGTTGCATATAATTGTATTTTTGTTTTCTTTTTCAGTTTCCCGGTATCGGGTCTGCGGAGAGGATGGAAAAGGTCATGGAAGCGTATGTTCAGACAGGCACGACCGAACAGGAGGGAAGCGCCGGACAAACGGATAAAGCAGGACAGACAGAGAAAAATGGGCTGACGGCCAACGCTGCGCCCACCGCCGAAAACGTGCCGACACAGAGAGGATTTCAGAGAGAAACGCGCAGGCAGCTGACAGGGCCGGAATCGGAAAGCGCCATCCGTCTGTATTACTGCGGCAGCGAATCCTGCACGCCGGGACATTTCTTCGGCCCGGCGGTGCGGCCCCATTATCTGATTCATTTCATCCGAAGCGGAAAAGGAACCTATCTGAGAAAGGATGAGGTTCATGAGCTGTCCCGGGGAGACGCCTTTCTGATCCTTCCCGGAGAAACGACCAAATACGTCGCGGATGAAAAAGAGCCCTGGGACTACACCTGGGTGGCCTTTGACGGAACGAACGCCGAAGCGCTGCTCCGCTGCTGCGGCTTTCTCTCCGGAAATCTGGTGTACCGTTCGCCGGACGAAGAAGCACGGTTACGGCTGCTGCGGCAGGCCGATGCTTTTGAGAGCTGTTTTCAGGATGAAAAAAGAAATGTGCTGGAGCTGCTTGGGAACTTCTACCTGCTGTTTTCCTGCATGTATCCGGAAGGCAGCGGACAGGGCGGTTTCTCCTTTGCGGAAGAAATGAACCATGGCGGGGGAATGCATACGGCCGGGAAATCAGGCACCCTTCTGTCAGAATCCGACGGTTTGCCGGAAGCTGGAAAATCTCCTTCCGGTCAGGAGCTATATTTCCTGCAGGCTGTTTCCTATCTGCGCCACAACTTTGGCTACCCGGTCCGGATCGAGCAGCTCGCCCGCCAGATCGGGGTAAGCCGCTCCTACCTGTACAAAGCCTTTTTAAACTGCAGCGGAAAAAGCGTTCAGCAGTATCTGCAGGATCTGCGGCTGGAGGAAGCCTGCCGCCTGCTCGCCGATACCCGACGGGCGGTCACGGACATCGCCTATTCCTGCGGTTTTCCGGATTCCCCGTCCTTCTGCCGGATGTTCCGGAAGGTATATGGCGGAACGCCCCTGCAGTTCAGACAACGGATGGCAAAGGGGAGCTCCGGCCATGCCGCCGGGGAAACGGCAGCGGCGGGGCAGGATATAGATACGGCGGGGGAAAACAGGCATGCTGCGGCAGGCAGTTTCCCTGAACGCTGAACCGATATGCGGGATTCAGGTGTAACAGAATATCTGTGATACATACCCCAATGGATATGCTTCACGTGTTGACCAGACAGCCGGGATCAGATCCGTTTTTCCCTTTTCATCCAATCCAGAAACGCTTCGCAGCCTTCCACGATATCGTTCCAGGCAGTATCAAAATCCCCTGTGTACCAGGGATCGTCAATGTCGCGCGGCCGGTCAGAAAAATCCAGCAGGCGGTGGATCTTATGATCCGGATCTCCGCCAGTGATGCGCAGGATGTTCCGGATATTGTACTGTTCGGCCGCGAGAATATAGTCGTATTCTTCATAGTCCCGCCGGGTCATCTGGCGGGCTGTTTTACCGGAAGGGTCAATGCCATGCTCCAGCAGCTTGCGCCTGGCAGGCGGATAGACCGGATTTCCAATCTCCTCTCGACTGGTGGCCGCGGACGCGATCTGGAACCGATTGGAGATGCCGCGTTTGGTGACCATGTCCTTCAGGATGAATTCGGACATGGGGGAGCGGCAGATGTTGCCGTGGCAGATGAACAAAATTTTTATCATACTCTCATTTCTCCTTATATCTGAATCGAGTATCCCCACAAGCAAAGAATAGTCAGCATTCTACAGGTCTACACTATTACTCTTTGTCATATTAATTATTTTATCACGTACTTAGTACCTCTTCCCTTGCCTTCAATTTTTACAACACCTTTTTCGCTCATTTCTTTCAGCAACTGTGTTGTCTTTGATTTGCCAAACGGGGCATAAGGAGCAATTTCACTGATTGATTTCAACATTGTCCTGCTTAAAAGCTTATATATTTTTCTTTCGTCTTCCGTTAAATTCAGGTTTTTCTCAAAATCCGGAAGTACAATCTTAATTGTATTTTCCGACACTTCAAAGTCCGGTTGTTTTAATCCTTCTTCATAGAGCTGTTTTATTCGTGTAATTCCCGTACCAAATATCTCAACAAACCCCAGCCGGTAAAATACATTTGCAAGATTTCTATTTCTCAGAACGGAGAGTTTTCCTGATAAATACTCATCTTCTGTGATTCCAGATGGCAGTCCTCCCGGAGAAATAATTTCTATTCTGTCATCAAACATCGAAACTTTTATTTGTGACTCCACATCCCACACTCTATGAATCAACGCATTTGCAATTGCTTCTCTGAATGCAGCCTCCGGTATTTTTTCTACCTTTTTCCTGTCTGCGCCCTGTATTTCTTCGTATTCATAATAATCTTTGAAAACATCTAATGCGTTTTCATATACTGTCAAAATGGATCTATTGTCAAATGTTGCTCTTTTATGAATCACACTGATATTTTCACCGAACTTCACAATATCAATTCCCGGAAAACGATTTTTATCTGCCAAAATACCAGCCGCATTATTGTATCCAATGTTGCTGTTATATAAATTCAGCGTTTTCAGGGTATCCTGATTAAAAGTTTCAATCTGGATGCATTCTTTTAATTTTCGGCTTAGAATATCAAACGTCAGTTCCTGATCTGCACACGGCAATTCTTCAAATCTGATATTTTTTCCTTCCAAAATCAGTCTTGACAACTCCAGCGTGTCAACTTCTATTGTTGCAGTATCATTTCGTTTGTATGCTTTTGATTTATATAAATATGGTTTTTGAAGCCCGCTTTTTACAGTCAGCTTTATCGTTCTGTCATTATTCTGCAATTCCAGTGTGTAATCAGGCTGCGGAGCAATGCTGTCATTAATTTTGTTTTCAATATCCAGACACGCCTGTTTTACATCCGACAGTCCTTTGATATTACCATTGTCATCAATGCCAAAAAAAATTTCTCCACCATCGTAATTCGAAAAGGCACTTACTGTTTTTAAAAATGTATTTGTAATCTTTTCCTTAAACTCTGTTGTTCTTGTTTCACGCATACATTGTGCTTCCTTTCCAATTTCACTGCTTATATTATATGCAGAAACACGCAGAAAAGCAATTGTATTTTTTTACGATTGCTTTTCTGGCCATTTTGGTTTATTAAGCTTTAAAATCCTGTCACTTCAGAGTGCTTTCATAAACAGTGTTGTAAGCGTCTTTCCGCTTCGTGAAAATCCTTCCAAAATCAACCTTGACAGTTCCTACGGAATAAAGAAGGATTTCATATCCGCCTTTTCCAGCTGCAGTAATTTAATCTTTTTATCAATTCCTCCTGCGTAGCCTGTCAGACTGCCATCTGCGCCTACAACACGATGGCAGGGGACAATGATTGAAATTTCATTGTGCCCTACCGCGCCGCCTACAGCCTGCGCCGACATATGCGGCAATCCTTTTCTGACGGCGATCTGCTTTGCTATCTCGCCGTAGGTCATGGTCTGTCCATATGGAATCGTACAGAGTATTTCCCATACTTCATTTTGAAAAGCTGTGCCTGTGAAATGAAGCGGTACAGTAAAATCCGGCTCTTTTCCGGAAAAGTAAATATCAAGCCACTGCTTTACCTCTTCAAAAAGAGGGATTTCCTTTTCCTCATGCTCCTTATCCAGAGAAAGGGCAAAATACTTCTGCCCCTCAAACCATAAACCGGTTAAACCCGTATTATCTGCGGCTAAAAGGATATTGCCGACAGGGGAAGCATAATGACTGATGTACTGCATAGTAACCCTCCACGGCGGCTGCATCTGCCCATAAATTCCCAGATGGAGTCCGCATTTCTTATTTTGAAATAATGATGTTTTTATGGATGCAAACGATTCGATCAATAATACAGTCTGAACGGCAGGAATGATTTCGCGCAGCTCCGGATTCCGGTTCAGTTCTCCTTTCGCAGCATTTCCAATGTCGGCTCCGGATTATTCACAGTCATCAGAGTAATTCCTGATGCTATGGCAGCGCTGACCTCCTCCCGGGTATCCGGGCACCAGCACCAGGGATCAATTCCTTTCCTGTAATAGCTCTCCACCAGCTCCCCTGTCAGCATCTCCATTCCGATGCCTACAGAATAGTAATGGCTTTCTGTATCTTCCCTGGCTTCCTTTACCATCTGAAGCGGAAATCCCTGTGTCTTCACCCCGTATTTTTCGTGGGCAAGGGTTGTCACATCTCCATGAAAGCAGGCAATCACATAGCGGTCATGAAATCCATATTTCTCCAGGGTTTTAATCGTCCTGTCCAAAGCCTCCGGACGATAATCCTTCATCTCAACATTCAGGAAAAAAGACGGGTCGGCAATTCTCTCCAACAGCTCTTCCAGCCTCGGGATCCGCTGTCCTGCATATTCCGGTGAGAATTTTATGCCGGCGTCCAGCTGGCGCAGCTCCGCATAAGAGTAGTTTTCAATTTTTCCGGAGCCGTCGGTCGTCCGTTCCAGGGTATCGTCATGGTGCAGCACAAGCTGGCCATCCGTTGTCATGTGAATATCCGTTTCAATTCCGTTTAAACCAAGGTCAATGGCTTTCTGAAAGGAAATCAACGTATTTTCCGGTAAAAGGGCGCGTACTCCGCGATGTCCGACAATCCAGATGTTGTCTTTTGACTGAGACCAGAACATTTTTTGCCTCCTGCATTTATCTCCATACAGAGATTTTTTTCTCTTTTTGTTTACAGCTTACAGAGTTCATTTCTTTGCGAGGTAATCAAGAATTTCCGCAGCGTTGGTATCCGGCTTAACCTTTGGCATCACCTTTTCGATGTTCCCCTGTTCATCAATGATATAGGTGGTACGCACCACGCCCATGCTGACCTTTCCGTACAGCTTCTTTTCCTGCCAGACATCGTATGCCTCAATCGCCTGCAGCTCCGGATCAGACAGCAGGATGAAGGGCAGATTGTATTTCTGCGCAAATTTCTGGTGGGAAGCTGTGCTGTCCTTGCTGATGCCGATCACCACAACGTCCTGTTCTTTGAACCGCTCATAGGCTGCTGCAAACGCACAGGCCTGGCGGGTACATCCGGGAGTATTGTCTTTGGGATAGAAATACAGAACGATCTTTTTTCCGAGAAAATCTGACAGGCTTACCTGCCTGCCGTCCTTATCCAAAAGTGTAAAATCCGGTGCTTTTCTGTTTGCCTCAAGCATTCTTATTTTCCTCCGTATTCTGATAAAATATGTCATTTTGGATCGAAAAACGCCGCAAAATCCAGGGCAGGTTTTTATCCGCTGCACATGTTATGCAACTATTGTTACATAATCCATGAATCCTGTCAAAGAATAGCAGGTGAAACGGTTCATCGTCTATCCTTTCCAGAAAAGAACCTTCCCCTGTTCCTCTTCGATCTCATATGTAAGATCAAAGAGACGGCAGAAGTCCTCCACTGTTACTCCGACGCAAAAGGTTGCTGACACCTGGATATCCTCTTCCACGGTGATATAAGGAAGTTCCAGCGGGCTGCCATTTTTTCTGACCTCCAGACTTCTGATTTCGTTATCGTCGTATTCCGCTTCCATAATCCAGGTGTCGCCGTCGATGGTCCAGGTACTGGTATAGAGTTCATCCTGTGAAGACGTTCTGTAGGTTCCGCCAAGGGCCGTCACATATTCCCGAATAATCAGCGGAATGCTCATCTGATCGGTAGTCAGTCCAATATCCATAACCATCATATAGGTTCCCAGCTCCCGGTTGTACCAGCAGTATTTATAATCGTCGGTCGTCAGCCCGTATGGTCCGTACGGATTATCCGCTCTGTCATACCGCATTTCCGTTCCATTCAGTTCAATAACCGGCAGCAGGGACACGTGCTTGTCCGCAAGATACCTTGCCGGTATATCGTGCCCATTTTCAATCTTCCCATCGACGTACATCTGAGCATAGACATCCGCCAGACGGTCATATAATTCCTGCCGTTCATGCTGGCCGGTAACCCCGATATCCGTCAGGTTGACCCATGTTTTATGTTCCTCCGCTTCCTGTCTGGAACGCTGCCATACAACATGGACACCGGCTGCCGGATTGCTGGAAAGAAATTCCGGCGGATTATATTCCAGCTCCCGGCTGTAAATCTGATCCGCTGTAAGAATCGTATCCACCACCTGATCAATGTCACTGAAGGAAAGCAGGTATATCCAGCCGTGTTCTTCCAGATATTGCCCATTTTCCTGCAGAACCGCATCAATATCATCCCGGTACAGCCCGCGAACCGCATTTACATAATCACAGGTTATTTCTCTCCTGTAAAAGCTGGTCTGCGTAGCGTCGATTGTGATCGGGACAAGGCGGCTGTTCGCTGTAAAGGCCAGTTCCCGGTTATCCGTCATAAAACGGTATTCCATATTGTCGGGACTTTCTTCTATGAGTTCCCTGTCTACCAGATGATAGGGCTCCGTGCAGATGGAATCCACATATTCCAGGACCTTGCGCTGGCCGTATATTTCGCCGTCCTTTCCTGTGCATCCGGTGAAGGAGGAAAGAAGAAGGGCTGTCAGAAGAAAAAGGGCAAAAGGCTTCGGGCTCGTTTTCATGGTTGAGGACTCCTTTGAAGAGAATTGAGGGGACTGTTGTGAACTTAATCCATTTTTTTGTTTCTCATCCATACTGCCTCATCAGCCTCTCCGCCTCCAGCTTCATCTGTTCTGCCACGCCCTCCGGCGACAGTATTTTCACCTGTTCCCCCAGCGAAAAGATCCATCCCAGGAACAGGCCGCTGACATGCACGTCCACGTTTACGGTAAAATGCCCCTCATCTGCGGGAATCAGCATCACGTCCTTACCGAACCTATCCAGAATGACGCCGACCAGGTTGTTATCCACCAGAAGCTTTACGGTCTGCTCCTCACCGCCGAACATACCGAAGCTCTTTTTGGTGTAGTCCGCCATATCAAGCTTCTGGAAATGCTCTCTGCCTTCTCTTTCTTCCTCCGATATGCGGATATGAAGCATCTTGTCCACACGGTAGTGCTTGATCCGTCCGGCATCCGAATCATAGCCCACCAGATAATAATTTTCATTGTCCCAGGCCAGCCCCCATGGGCTGATATGATACCAAGCCCCGCCATGGCGCAGCTCCATTTCCTTTTTCACATTCCACTGAAAATACTGGAAACGGATCTTCCTGTTTTCCGAGATGGCATTGTGAATGGCGTCCACGGTATAATAGATGCTTTCGTTCATGGTCTTGATCCTGCCGGATACATACACCTGCCTCTGCAGCTTCTGGGCGTCATATTTACTGACCAGCTTTTCCAGCTTCCGGATCAGGGCATTCGTTTTCTTCTCCGTAATAAACCGGGAGGACTGGATGGCGTCCACCAGGAGCTTCAGTTCCGGCAGCTCAAACGGTCTGTTGATCACATGATAGTGGTATCTGTTTCCCACCGGTTCCCCTTCCACCTCAATATCAAGGGTTTCCAGATCCCGGAGGTCAGTATAGATGCTTTTCCGGTCCGCAGTGATTTCATATTTTCCCAGCGCGGCCATAATTTCCGGCATGGTGATATAGTGTTCCTCATCCGTATTTTCCAGCATGATCTGTGCGAGCCGGTACAATTTAAACTTCTGATTCGTTCCCTTTGGCATGGCCTTCCTTCTCCTGTCCCTTTTGGTTCAGTATAGCACAGGTGGGAAATTTATAACACATTCGCCAACGGATTTTCTTTTTTAAAAGTCGTATTTGGCCGGGTCCAGGCCGGCCCGTTCCAAGACTTTTTTCCGCTCTCCGGCCCGCATGAATCCCAGAGCATCCGGATCAAGTCCTGATAATTCCAGTTCCGTCTTTTCCGCATCAGCCCTTCCGGCAAAATCAACAGCATCCTTTCCATTCATATGCCGCACCTCCCTCAGTCTTCCAGCCATTCCAGATAATCAGCTTCACTTGCGAAGAGCTGATACCCTCCGTCCACATAGCCCATATAACCGTTCTCCGTATTGTATCCCTTCATCACTCTTCGCTCCTTCCTGATAATGTCAAGCTTTCTTTTTTTCGATAGTAACAGATTACAGGAAGAGCTGTCCGATACAAATCCCACCTGATTCCGTTCTGGAAAACAGAAGCCGACTCTGTGAAGGAGATCCGGAGTTCCAAAGGAAAGGTCCTTCGCCGGACTTTCCTTAAGGAGAACATGCAGAAAACCCGGAGCATGTGCCCCGGGCTTTCATCCATAACCGTAAAACAGGTTTCCTGATTCGTTTTTCCGCGTTCTCTTATTTTACCTCAACCAGTTCGATTCGGAAATTCAGTTCCTTTCCGGCCATCTCATGGTTGGCATCCAGCGTAATTGTGGTTCCTTCTTTTGCCGTCACCTTCACAGGGAAGGGCTGGCCATACTGACTGGTCAGATAGACCTGCTGTCCCACTTCAAGGTTCTCAGATCCCGGAAGCTGTGCGGTCTCAATGGTGAAAATGGCATTCGGGTCCGGCATGCCATAGGCTTCTTCGGGCATCAGGTGGACGTCCACGATCTGTCCCACCTCCATATTCGCTACCGCGGCGTCAAATCCCTGGATCATCTGTCCGGCTCCGCAGACAAATTCCAGCGGCTCACCCCGGTCATAGGAGGAGTCAAACTGCGTCCCGTCATTGAAAGTTCCTCTGTAATGGGTGCGGCAGGTCTTACCCACATTGCGGCCGGTCACAGCAGACTGTGCGCCACAGCCGCCTCCGCAGCCCTCCCCGCAGGAATGACCGTCCTCATGGCCGCCGCAGCCATGCTCTCCACAGCTGTGACCTTCTTCGTGGCCGCCGCAGGAATGACCCTCTTCGTGATCGCCACAGCTGTGGCCTTCCCCATGGTGGTGGTCACAGTTCGCACCGGAGGATACCAGTTCTCCTTTCAAATAGGCCTCCACCGCCTGGTCCACATCTCCCTCTGCACCGGCACACAGCTCAACGCCCGCCTCCGCAAGCGCCGCCTGCGCTCCGCCGCCGATGCCGCCGCAGATCAGTACATCCACCGCCTGTCCGGCCAGCAGACCGGCAAGCGCGCCGTGTCCGACGCCGTTGGAGGCAATCACTTCACTGGAGACCACTTTTTTGTCCTCCACCTCATATACCTTAAAGTATTCCGTTCTTCCAAAATGCTGGAAGATGTTTCCGTTATCATAAGTTACCGCTATTTTCATCCCGCCGTTTCTCCTTTTTCAGATATTTTGCCTCCGGTATCAGCCTGACTCATGTGCTGCGCAGATCTGCCGCATCTTTGCAGAAGGCAGATTTTCCGAAGCGTCTGGCAACAGTATACCCTTTTGCCGGAGTATTGGCAATGGATGAAACCAAATCTGTGACCGGCATATTTTTTTCAGCAGTTCCCCACATACACATACCGCAGCCATTGTGCCGCTGTGTTCCTGAGACGGTACACCCTCTCCACAGGTGTGGGCACCTTATCCGCCATCCGATACTGCGGGAAAAAACGGGTCACGTGAAGCGGAATCTCCCAATCCAGCGACGCGATCCATCTGGCCTCCCGATCCATCTCCTCTTCGGAATCGTTTTCACCAGGAACGATCAGTGTGGTCAGCTCCACATGGCAGTCCTGCGCCGCCCGCGCGATGAAGCGCTTCACCGTCTCCAGATCTCCGCCAAGCTTTTCATACCATTCTCCGGTGAAGCCCTTGAGATCGATGTTCATGGCGTCCACATAAGGCAGAAGCTCCTCCAGAACCAAAGGCTCCGCGCAGCCATTGGTGACAAGCACATTTTTCATGCCCCGCTCCCGTACCAGCCGGGCCGTATCCCGGACAAATTCATACCCCACCAGAGGCTCGTTATAGGTGAAAGCCACGCCGATGTTTCCATAGCTTTGATACTCCTGCGCCAGTCCGGCAAGCGCTTCCGGCGTAACCTCCTGCCAGTGCGCCTGTCCGCTGTCCGCCATGGAAATCTCATAATTCTGGCAAAAAGGGCAGGCCAGGTTACAGCCGAAGCTCCCCACGGAAAGAATCCTGCTTCCGGGGAAAAAACGGCGCAGAGGCTTCTTTTCTATCGGATCAAGCATCAGGGATGTGAGTTTTCCGTAATTGATGCTGACGATTTTTCCCTCTCTGTTTTTTCTGGCCCGGCAGCGCCCGGTCTGCCCCTCCGCCAGTAGGCAGTGATGAGGACAGACGGGACAGACAGCCTCCCTCTTTTGCAGGCTTTTTTCTTTTTCCATGCTCAAAAATGCCTCACCACCTCAAAGCGCTCCAGCCGGATGTTCTCCGCATCCTCCGGGATTCCGGCCTTCTGTCTCGCGATGTCGATCTGCTCCTCCACGGTGTCCACACCCTCCAGGTTGGGAAGGAGCAGGCCCCTTCTGGCCCCTCTGCTCACGATGACGCCGTAGCGCTTCACATCCAGCTCCTCCTTTGAGGAAATTTCCTCCGTCTTTCCCAGCACATCCACGCTGTAAACCAGCCGGTCCAGCTCCTCCGGCTCCACGGGATGAAACCGTGGATCCCGGCATGCTGCGCTGATGGCATTTTCCATGATCTCCTCCGCAATGCTTCCTCTCACCGGAGAAATGGTGCCGATACAGCCGCGCAGCCTCCCATCCACCTTCAGGGAAACGAACACTCCGGCACGCCGGGCAAGCATTTCCTCCGGCAGGCCTTCCGGAACGGCAATCCTTTTTTTCGTGCGCCCCGCACACCCGCGCACCCAGGCCTCTATGGTCTGCCGCGCCAGGTGCACGTAAGGATCTTCCTTCCGTTTCCGTTCCTCCAGCGCTTCTCTCTCCCTTTCTTCCCGCTGCCGCAGGAAGTCACGGCCGGGCGCCGGTCCGCCCGCCTCATAGGTACAGATGCCGTAACCTACTCCGAACGGGCCTTCGTGAGAGAGCCGCTCTGCCTTTACCGCCAGGGAGTCCAGCGCTCCCGCCATGATGACGAAGGAACGGTGGCCGCACTCCGCCGCCTTTTCACAGAATTCCTCCGAAAAGTCGAAAAGACCGCCGAACTCCCCGCTTCCCATCACGTCCATGATGCGCCTGTCATACGCCGGGCCTTCCTCCTGAAAACCATAGGGCCCGTCCTTCGTCAGCCGATGGGACAGGTCGCCGCTGGCGATGACCGCAATCCTCTTTTCGGACCGCTCCGCCGCCCGCTGGATGCACTGCCCCAGCCGGTAGTGCGCGGAAAAAGGAAGCCCGGAAAGACCGATCCGCACCACCTGATAATTCCGGTCATACTGATTCAGAAACCACAGCGGAATCATGGTTCCGTGATCCAGCTGCCTGTCCTCCTCGCCCATGGTCCCGG
>UQVK01000084.1 GCA_900544445.1 uncultured Lachnospiraceae bacterium | reverse complement strand
GTCCGCTCAGAGCCAGTCATCTGTTCGTGCAAGCACGACATCTGACTGGTTCTGGCGGACGAGTGAACTGTAACCCAAATTGGTTTACTCTACGAACTATTATAGGAAGGCGCGCTTGAATGTGAATTTAGAAAATATTATAATTAATAAGAGAAGCTTATTAAAAAGTAGTAAAGATTGAAAAATAAGCCCGATGGCTTATTTTTCAATCCGAATTTGCGCCGAGGCGTCGCAAATCCCCGGAATAGAAATCCCAGTATGGGATTTCTATTCCGGCGCAGACGTCGAACCGGAGGTTCGGCTCGCGGGCCTCAGCAACGCTTCGGCATGGAGGTAAAAATGACCATATTTCAGATGGAATGTTTTGTGGCGGTGGCGGAAAATCTGAGCTTTGCGCGGGCGGCGGAGCAGCTTCACGTCACCCAGCCCGCGGTCACCCAGCAGATTCATGCTCTGGAGAAAGAACTGAATGTCAGGCTGCTGAACCGTTCCACAAGGAGTGTGAAGCTGACGGAGGAGGGGAAGATTTTTCTGCAGGATGCAAAACAGGTGGTGGAGGTTTCTGAGCGGGCCAGAAAACGCTTTGAGAATCCGGACAGCCGGAAAATACGGCCCCTGACGCTGGGGTGCTACAGCTTTGCCGGGCTGTTTCAGCTTTCAGATATCCTGAAGAAGCTTTCGGAGCTTTACCCGGATCTGCATCCCAGGCTTCAGATGACCCCAGCCAGACATCTTTACCGGCAGCTGGAGGAAGGGGATATGGATGCGGTCATCGGTTTTCGGGAGGCTGAAACCATCAAAGTTCCGGCGGTCTATCGGGAAATGAAGAAGATCCGGATCGTCTGCATCTGTGAAAAGGGGCACCGGTTTGCGGGCAGAGAATCTGTTTCGGCGCAGGATCTGAAGGGAGAAAGGCTGGTTCTGTTCACGCCTACCCTGCTTCCGGCCTCCATGGGGCAGATGCAGGGCAGGCTGGTGGAAGGAAGACCCCTTCCGGAGTTGTATTTCTGCGAATCGGTGGAAGCGGCAGCCATTCTGGTGCAGGCGGGCTTTGGTATCTGTGTGATGCCGGAGCTGTTTGTCCCGTTGAACGCGCCGCTGCTTCGGATTCCCATGGAGGGAATGGATCCCATATCCTTTGGCATTTATTACCGCAGCCTGCGGGGGAATGAGGTATTAAAGACATTTGTCCGCCTTCTGCGGGCAGAGGGCGGACAAACGGGATAAAGCAGTTTTATCGGATCCGGATTATCTTTCGGTTTTCAATTTTATACAACAGTTCGCATTCGTCTGCCAGGCTCATATGATGAGTCACCATCAGAAGGGTTTTGCTCCCTTTCACCTGTCTGACGGAATCGATCACCGCTTTTTCGGTTTCCATATCGAGGGCAGCGGTGGCCTCGTCCATGACCAGCATTTCAAAATCCTTGTACAGGGCTCTTGCGAGAGCGATCCGCTGTCTCTGCCCTCCGGAAATGGCCGTTCCGTTTTCCCCGATGACGGTATCCATACCCTGCGGCATTGCCGCGACCTCGTCCCATACCTGTGCGTGTTGAAGACAGCTGATCACCCGTTTTTCATCGATATCCTGCTCCCGCTCCGGAAAAGCCACATTGTTTTTCACAGTCTCTCCGTTCATAAAAACCGTCTGTGGGATATAGCTTACGACGCCGCCGATGTCCGCGCGGCATTCGCCCTCCGAATCGGCACCGGCGACGATGTCATAATCATCATAAAAGATGCTTCCCGTCCAGGGTTTTAGCAGCCCCAGCACAAGATCGAGAAAGGTGGTCTTGCCGGAACCGGTGGTCCCGATTACTGCGATGGTTTTTCCTGCTGGAAGATCGATGGATACGGAATCAAAGATTTTCTGCCTGTCGTTGTATCCGAAGGTCATATTCCTTATATACAGGCCGTTCTTCAGAGTGATTTTTTTCAGCCTTTTAGCCTGCGCCTCTTTTTCCCTCTGCTTCATACTTCGGTACTCTTCCAGAGAATTCCGCACGGAGTCGCAGGATTTATGCGCGTACATGATATGGATCTCGCGGCTGACGATTCCTGCCGCCATAGGCAGCATCCGGAGAATCAGGGAAAGGCTGACCGTAAACTGCGCCAGCAGTCCGGCGGAGTAGACTCCCGTTTTCAGGATGACGGCCAGGGCAAAGGGCAGGATTGTCAGGATAGAATCTTGCAGCAGAATAGCCAGAGCCTGAAGCCTGTTCTGATAATCACTCTGGATTTCGGCGCAGGTCCGGCTGATTTCCTCATATCTGTCCGACAGGAGAACGGTTCTTCTGTCGAAGCGTAGCTCCTTGAACATCCCGAAAGCGATCGTTACCTGAGCGTTGCTCCTGATGGAATACGCTCTGCGCCTTTCCCCGAAAATTTCCATCTGAGCCCTGGTATGACGGTAAAGGAAAATCATGCAGGCGGTCAGCGCTGCGCAGACAAGAACGCCGGGAAGCTTCAGGGAATATATAAGAATGATAAAAAAACCCGCCAGTGTTATGCTGTTCGTCCACAGTATGATGCAGCCCGTAAGAGTCTCCATACAGACAAGGGAATCCTCACGGACGATGGCAAGCGCCTGCATGGGGGTCTTTTCATTATGCTGGGAAAGGTCTTCCTTCTGAAGCAGTTCGAATATTTTAACGGATATCTTCTGCGAGCCGAAATTGATGAAATGGTTCTGCACGCGGTTTTTGTACAGTTCAAAAAAGCTTTTCAGAAATGATGCGGTTCCCAGGCAGACCAGAAGCAGAAGCTGATGGGAAGAAGGACGTCCGCTTTCAACGGCAGCGTTCAGAATGAGAATGACCGCAGAGAAGCTGAAAAGATCGAAAACGGGGGTTATGAGGGTTAATATAAAGAGTTTCAGAAACCGTTTTTTTTCATCCTTTTCCAGAATTCCGGTTAAACAGTAAAACATTTTGAACATATTTTCTCTTCCTTAAACGTCTGAAGACAATCCTTCCGAAAAGAAACAGGGAAGGGCAGTAAAAAATCAGGAAATACAGGATCATGGAACCGGGAAACTTGCAGTCCTTCATGGCATGTCGGGCTTGTCCGCGCAGGCTGCGGCAGACGCTTTTCTGACCGAGCTTCCTGGCATGGAAAAACTTTTCCTTCAGGAGCAGAAGGTATCTTCGCTCCCAGATTGCCGCGTAGGAATACCGGCCTTCCTTGTATTCTGCGTCCCTGATCCTGATATGTACCCCGTAAGGATCCGGATTTTTTATGTAGTTCCAGTTATGAGTGGCGCTTCCGGTACGCATCCGATACAGATACCACGGGGCCCCGGTAAATGTAAGGGAGAATCTTTTTCGTACGAGCTGGTACATAAATAGCGTATCTTCTCCCAGCAGAATCTGCTCTTCAAACCGCAGCGTTCCGATCAGTGCCTTTTTGATCAGCTTACAGGCGGCCGTATACAGATCGAGCTCTTCTTTTTCATGAAACTGCGAAAGGATCCGGTCTGCCGGAATATCTGTCCACGGTTCCGTCCAGAACTGCCGGAAACAGTTTCCGGATTCCGTCCGCATGTCCTCCGACGGTATTTTGACCAGACGTCCGCTGACCATGTCTGCGCCGGTCTGTACGGCCCGTTCCAGGGCTTTTTCCAGAAAGCGCGGATGGAGCATGTCGTCGCTGTCCAGAAAGACAAGGAATTCGCCCTCCGCAAGATCGATGCCCCGGTTTCTTGCGGCCGAAACGCCCTGATTCGTCTGGCGGTAAATTTTTATTCTTTTATCACCCTCTGCGATCTGCCTGCAGAGAGTCGGCGTATTGTCCTCTGAGCCATCGTCTATGACGAGGATTTCGAGATGAGGATAAGTCTGTTCTGTTACGGAATGCAGACAGACGGAAATGTAGTCTTCTGAATTGTAGACAGGAATGATAACGGAAATCAGATTTTTCATTTCCTGCGCATGCCCTTTCCTTTGATCCCCTTCCGGTTCAGGAAGGAAACATAGTCAAAATCGTCCAGATATCTTCTTTTCAGAAACTGCGGCTTGAAATTTGTGACCGTACCCAGCTCATCGCAGCTTTCAAAGCCTCTGACTGGAAAGGCGGATCGGAATTCCGGATAAGCCTTTCTGGTAAAAACCACTTTGTTTTTCCAGGGCAGCCGGTCAAAACACTGTAGCGTCTCATAGGTACAGCCGTCCTTTTCGCTGCCCATGATAAACAGATTTTCCCGATCGATCCGCTTTTTTCTGCGTTCCCACTGTTCGGCCGCGTCGTCAAAATTCAGGTAATGAACAAAATCGATGCGTATATCTCCCAACATTCCTGCTGGACAGGGCAGATGTCGGTCCGGGAGCGGGAGGAGCTTCTGGCGCAGATACCAGTCCGGATTTTCGCAGAATTTGACAAAATCGTTCATGTCCATTTTCAGATTGATGGTCGGCGAGTTCCAGGGAAGCTTCATGTCATGGCAGATGATCGTGCCGACGCAGTTTGAGGAAAGGATCGAAGGCGTCCCCTTCAGCCGCTTTCTTTTTACATATTTATAAAGCTTCCATTCGGTGTTCCGTATGATTTCAGAAATGCGGTTCGTTATGTTTTTTCCGCGCTCCCACTTCGTCAGGAGGAAAAAAATCCGTACTGCCTTTCCCTGCTGCCGGTATTGCCGTGCCAGCAGGAGGCGTCTGCGGTACTTCCATATTCTTATGCGCGTTAAGGATTCTTTATCCGTGATGCCGCATATTGCTGTGATATCGTCCATAAGCCGTTCGTAGTCCCGATACTTTCGCTCTGTCTGTTGCCTGGTCAGCGGCTGCCTTGAGTGGCTGCCGCTTCTGACCGCGACACCGTACAGAGCCTTCCTTATGGTAGGGCATTTATGAAAATACAGGAAAGGAAGTAGCATCTGGAAATTCTGCCCCACCGGATAAACGGGGATGCCTCCGTCCGGGTAAATTTTAAAGAAAGCTTCTGAACGCAGCATATAGCATCCACAGCATACGAAGGTCCTTCCCTCCAGGACATCCCAGAACAGCGCTTCCCGTTGCAGATCGCCGGTTTGTTCTTCCGCCGCCATTCTTCGCTTTGTTTGGGGATCAAAATACCAGGACAGCGAGCGTACGCAACGGTATTCCGGATGCCGTTCCAGAAAATCAACCCGGATTTCAATGGAGTCTTCTGTCAGAACATCATCGCCGTCCGGCCAGACCAGGTATTCGCCTGTTACATAAGAAAGGCCGTGTCTGAGGGCGGAAGACGCGTTTCGGTGTTCTGTCCGCAGGAGACGAAAGGATATACCTTTTCTTTCCATTCTGTTTTTCCAGGATTCCGCAATGGTTACGGTCTGATCTTCGGAACCGTCATCCACGAGGATCAGCTCCAGCTTTCCATATGTCTGCCGCAGGATGGAATCCAGATAATCCGGAAGATATTCCGCTCCGTTGTAAACCGGCGTTACGATGGAAACCAGCCCTTCGGTAAATGTTTTTTTGCCCAAATCTGTCACCTCCCTTTTTCTGTCAGCCGTCAGATCCATGATTGCTGCCGGCGAGAGCCTGCCTTAGAAAGCACCGTGACCGCTCCGACATCAGGTTCTTCTTTGCCTCCGCCTCATGCCAGCAGATGGGCCGATCGATATCCGGCGGCGTCTGCCCGTGAGAGACCAGTCGATCCTTCAGCCCACAGGCGGACAGGAGATCCGAAAGCCTGGCATTCCTGCAGCTGTGGGCAAAGACCAGAAACGGTTTTTGAAAAATGATGCAGAACGCCGCCGCGTGAAAGGAATTCGTCACCACATAGGATGCATGATGAACAAAACCGAGGAATTCCGCGGGTCCCGCGTCAGTTCTGACGGTAAAGCCTGCTTCCTCACGCGTTTGGCGAAGAGAAAGTTCCACTATCTGCAGAGCCTTTTCTTCGGAAAGTCTCTCTGCATACCGACGCATTGACTCATTGCATTCCGTGCCGTACAGGAGAATGTAGTTTTTTTCTTTCGGAGCTGTTTCAAGTTGCTCCCATTGTCCTGCGTTCAGGAAAAAGACCGGATCCGATACGACGGAGATTTCCTTTTCGGTCAGGCTTCTGATATACGGCGCCGCTTCCATCTCGCGCAGCGAGATGGAATCCACAGACTTCAGCAAAGCCCGCATGTCTTCCCCATACCTGGGGGCGAGACAAGCCCCGCCAAGGCTGGCGGCATAGGCAACGACGTGTTTTTTGCATCGGCAGGGAAACGCTCCAAAATATTCCCGCCGCAGCCCAAGGGTAATGTCCGGGTTCCAGATCTGGTCGCTTCCCACAATATAAATATCATATGCCGTTTTTTGCAGCCCTCGTATGGTGTGAATCTCCCGTCTCTTTTGAACCAGATATTTTCGCCGGAAGGCATTCATGTTTTTCTTCTGGTGAAAAAAGCTTCTTCCCATTCGCAGGTTTTGTTTCAGCGATGTGGCTGCCAGGAAAAGGCTTTCACGCGGAGAACCCAAGGGACAATAGGGCAGAAGCCAGTGCCTTCCGGCCAGATAGGCAGGCGTGTAAGGGATGATTTCCGTTTCCGGAAAAATTTCCTTTACACAGTGCTTCAGCCCAAAGGCCTGGAGCATTGCGCCGTAATTGTCAGAACAGTAAAAGGTGAGAATACCAATCTTCATTTTGTCTCCATGCCGGTTCTTCCTCTGTCAGAGGCTTTTATTTCTCTGTTTCTTTATAAGTGAAAATGGACATACGTGCATGCACAGAAAACAGCCCGTGCATCTGTCTTTGTCAAGCAGCGGATACAGGAAGCCTTCTTCATTCTCTGCCATGTGGATGGCGTCCTGGGGACAGAGTGCCAGACAGGCTGTACAGCCGCAGCACTCCTCCTTTTTTTCATACAGAACCGGAAAGCCTCTGTTCGTAAAGGATATCATTGATCTTTTCTCCTTTCCGGCGGGCAGAAGATTTTTTCCCACGGGCGGAATCTGATACATTTTCGGATCATGCGGCGGAGCCTCCCGCCATCCCCGGAACCATATTTTTTTATGACGGCCTGTGCTTTTTTCCTCCGGTAATCCTTCCAGAACCTGTCTCTCTGGGCCGGCCTTTTGGAAGGCGCGGAGAGATTTGGCTGCGGGCAGAGGCTTTTGTCGCTTCTGCGGCAGTCGAGCTCTGTCCCGGCTTGGCGTAGCAGGCGAAGCCCCCTCCGGGTATGAATCAAAAGCAGAGAAACCCCGTCCTTATCGTAAAAATCAGGAAGCGCTTTCTCGATGTTCCAATAGTCGCCTATCGTAATATCAGTTTTCCGCTCTGTGGAAGTAAACGGGCACACATAACAGGACGGCCTTAATGCGCAGCGGCCGTAATATACGTTCAGACAGTCGTTGACCGGCACCTCATGGCCGTTTATCGTTGCATACGCCGAGGGCTTTTCCCATCCGTTCCTTTTGTCCCGGAAAGACAGATAAGTGATCTTCCCATGATGGCGCTTTTCCAGCGATCGTGCATATTCCCTCCACAGCCCGGGGCTCATGGAGCCAAAGCAGATCAGGTCGACGATGTACACGCGGCCGCGGATCCTTTTCAGTTCTGCAAACTTTCGAAAGCCTTCTGCCTGGCAGCCCAGACCTGTAAAGAGGAGGCACTTATCCGGATTCGCTTTCAACCAGGACAGCGCGTCCCGGAATATCCTTCCCGGATCGCTCTGCATATATTTAGAACCGCGCGCGGCATCCCGCTCTTCTTCCGTAAGAATCAGGTGGAATTCGGTTCTGTGAGTCTGATAGTTATAGACTGCGGCCACGACCGCGTTTCCACGTTTCAGAAAAACGTTCGTAAGCGCGGTAAAAGCGCCTCCCGACGAGCTGCGCAGAAGCGTCTGCCTGTCTTTGATGCGGCCTGCATATACAGCCGTTTGGATCTTCGCTGTTTCCTTCATACATTCTGCCGACTCCTTTACGGTCCGAATTCTGCCAGTTCCGGGCTGCTGATGATGCGATAACCAAATTCGTGTTCCTTCTGTACGCGGAAAACGAAGGGATTCTGCTTCCCCCAGTCCGGATCTGCCGCTGCTTTTTCCGACCAGAGACGATACTTTTTGACAAAGGCTTCATGGATCTCGGCTTCTGCTTTCAGGCGTGCCTGCACGGCCTCCTCCAGGCCGGCAAAGGTGCCGAGATAAAAGCGCTGCCCCTTGAAGCCGATCGTGACCCGGTATTTTCCGTTTTCCCGACGGGAGACCCCGCGAAAGCCGCTTGTATTATCCCTGCGCTTTTTTCGTTTTTCGAGCCACTCTATGCAGGTACCGTCCACGTGATGCAGCTGCCGGGCGATCTGCCTCTGGTTTTCCCTTTTCAGACATCCGCAGCTCAGATTGTTTCCGGACATCAGGCCGTCTTCCGTAACCTCGACCTGGTTTCCGCATATGCAGCGGCAGCTCCAGTATACGGAGCCTTTATGATCTCTGCGTTCAGTGGGAAATTCAGCCGTCAGGCGGCCAAAACGCCGATTGCTGAGATCCTTCATTTTTCCCGATTGTTTTCTTTCATAAGGTTCATTCATAGTACAAATCTTTCCTGGCCCTGATTTTGATCAACATGCAGCATATATGGGAGCATCTGTGTTTCATCAGAAAAAGCAGCAGCTTTCGCGCCGGCTTTTCCCGTTTAAAATCCAGCCCGGACAGGAGAGACTGAAGCTGCCCGTCCAGAATGGTTCGTCGGAACAGGAACCTTTTCTGTTTTGCAGTTTCATCGGATGTAACGATCATTTTCAGATATTCTATGATAAGGGACAGGTAGTGATACGACAGGCGTTCCAGCACCTGTTCCGAATATCCGAGACGGCATCCGGTCCTGCAACATATGGAATAGAATAAATTGATCTTTTCCAGCCTTTCCATCCGCCCGGAATGGGACAGGGAACCAGGAGATTCAAAGTAATAGTAGAGAGGTTCCGGCAGGATGGATGCCCGGCGGACGCCCCTGTAGAGGCAGAACTGAAAATAAATATCCTCGGAAAGGATTTCCCGTTCGGATGCGAAACGCCATCCACTCCTTTGGATCAGGGCCCTGGAAAAAAGAGTTGCCCATGCGCCTGTGGGAAGGCTGGGAAACTTCCCTTGCTTCACATCCGGGCCAAGCAGGTCAGGCAAGAGGAGCTCCTGTACCTCGCTGCCGGAATAAAGTAGCCTGCCGGGACGTGGAATGACCGGAACGGGCGCGCGATTTCTCCGAACCAGATAGTAACCAAAGATGACGACATCAGAACGGTCTGCCTGTGCCTGCCGGATCGCCTTTGCAATGGCATCCGGCGCCACACAGTCATCGCTATCGAAAAAGCAGATATATTCGCCTCTGGCAGCTTCTATTCCTGTATTTCGCGCCAGACCGGCACCTGCATTGCGTTTATGAAAGACCCGGATCCTTTCGTCAGTTTTTTCCCAGAGGTCGCAAAGCCTTCCGCTTCCGTCGTCAGAGCCGTCGTCGATCAGCAGGATCTCCAGACTGCGATAGGTCTGAGACGTAATGCTTTCCAGACAGCGGTCAAGGTATTTTGCCGTGTTATAGACGGGAACTACGATGCTGACCAGTCCTTTTTCCATATCAGGCAGAATATTAACATTGCTACCCGGCAGGTAGCTCTTCATGCGACATTCCTCCCAAGCAGGATTCCAATCCACAGGGCGAGCGGTATGGCAGACGGATGGACAAAGGCGGATTCAGCTGCGGAAGAGATCAGGAGATACAGAAAGTTGAAGAGAGCTGAAAGGTAAAATGCCGTATTAACGGAATACAGCATCTGGATTTTAATAAACAGTCCCCGAATCCCAAGCAACATGAATACCAGCCCGAACCAGCCGGCCTGCCCAAGTATCATAGGCCAGAAGGCGTCGCTGACAAACCAGGTTTCGCCTTCCCGCAGTCCCCATACGTTGGAGATTCCATATATTTTATACAGCGGCGAATAGACCGCTCCCGACAGATAGGATGCGAAGGTTCCCAGACCGGCGCCCAGAGGAAAATGATCACCGGCAATACGGACACTGGTGACCAGCATATGGTAACGGGCGGAATCGTCCTGGATCCTGCTGAAAAAGTAATAATAGATCTGATTGCCTCCGAACAGCAGCAGAACCGGGATAAAAGCCAGAAAGGTCCGCAGCCGCAGCTTTTCTTTCCGGATGGATACCAGATAATAAGCCAGTCCACAGACTGCAGCCGTCCCTAGGGACTTGCTCCGCAGGGTAGAGCAGAGTATGACGAACAGAAGCAGCATATATTTTCCGGCGCCCCTGACATACGCGCTGACCGCGGTGAGCACTGCGAGCAGAAAGACGCAGCAGGAGGCGAAATGGGTTGGATGAGAATAAAATAAATGCGTACTCCTGAGGCCATACCGGATCACAGGAGAGAAAAGGCCGGCTCCGGAGCCTGACAGTGCTGCAAAATGATCGGCAATGATCAGCAGGAGATATATCCATACGGCTGTCCGGATATGAAAAAAGATTCTGCCTGCATATTCAGAGACGACGAAGCGCCCGGCAAATTTTTTTCCGACATAGACTGCCAGCCAGAATTTGCAACAGAGAAGAAAGTCGGGCAGGGCAACGTGGAAAAACGGCTGATAATCGTATACCAGACTTCCCGCAAGGCTGACGGTCAGAAAACCCAGGATATATCTGCCATACCCTCCTTTTTCCATAAGACCGTGGATCCCGTTCCGGTGGATTTCAACTGTAAAAAGGGGAGCGGCACACAGCGCCAGTAACTCATCCATACAGGAGAGAGCAGGAATTTTTTCTTCCAGAGGATGTCTGAGCAGAGAAAAGTAGAAAAAGGCAATGAAGAGAACATATGCGGTGCGTGAATCTTCAAATATGCTTTTTAGATGCTTCCAAAGCCCTTTCTTTACGTTTTTCCTCTCCTTCTTTTGCATGGTTGTTCGTGTCCTTTTTGACGTGTCACATATTTTCTTTCACGATTCTGATTATATCATAATAAATCTGATATTAAAAGCAAAAAAACAGAAATAATAAACCAATATAGAAATGTATATCAGATAAAATGTGATAAAAGGATGGGATTTCGAATGTATGAAAAGATATTTTCACAGCGGCTTGCACAATTACGTCTTCAAAAGGGGATTTCCGCAAGGGACATGAGTCTGTCCATCGGACAGAATCCCGGTTATATCAATACAATAGAGAATGGAAAATCCTTTCCGACAATGATTAATTTTTTTTATATCTGCGAATTTCTGAATGTTACTCCAAAAGAATTTTTTGACTTTGAGATGGGAAATCCGGAAAAAATAAAGAGCATGGAACGACAGATGGAGCGGCTTAATGAGCGGCAACTGAACGCAGTCTCCGTCATTGTGGACGAGCTGACAAAAAGAAACTGAGCATCCATATTTCCGACATTTGTGATACGATTGAAAAAGAGACGGCGGCGGGGCCTGCTTTGGACAGGCCCCGCCGTTGTCAGCGTATTGGACGGGAATTTTCTATCTTTTTTTCATCGTCAGAAGAACGGCGATCAGAGCGGCCACCAGGATTAAAAGCGCGACGGAAGCAATGAGTATGATAACGGTCACGGGACTCCGGTTTTTCTGTACCTGAGTAAACTGTGCGGTATCCAGTACCTGAGAGTCATCGGAAGGCTCTGTCTGCGGTACATCGGGAGAGGCATTTTCCGCTTCTTCTGCGGTTTCCCCTTCTGAAGCTCTCGTACCATTGGAATCCGTTCCGTTAGCGGGACCTTCGTCCTGGCCGGAGGAACTTCCTTTCTTAATGCCGCTGGACTCTGGCGTCGGCGTATAACCGGATGTGGACTGAACAGGCGCGGTAATCTGCGGTGTCTCGCTTACGGAAGGAACCGGCTGGGTAAGGGCGGCGTTGATGGTTTTGTACAGGCTGCTCAGATAAGAGAGCGGATAGTAAACGCGCCCTTCCTCCTTTGCCAGCGCGGTCAGCGCTGGAATGATAACCGGATCGCCGCCGTCCCAGCGGACGATCAGAGCCACGTACGGGTTTTTCCGCAGGGCATCCATGACGTTTTCGGGCATTTTGTCCCAGGTAACCGCATTCACGTTTACCGTTTCCCCGGCCTTTGCCTTTTGAATGAGGGAGCGTACATCCTCCCAGAATTCCTTTTCATAATCCGGGACATATGTGTCGGAATCATGATTCCTGGAATTATCATTCCTGGAATCATCATTTCCGGAATTCTGGTTTCCGGAGGAGCCGCTGCCAGAGGAACCGCCGCCGGAGGGATTATTTCCGGAAACATCATTTCCCGAGACATCTTCGGACTGGGAGGAGGACGGAGATTCGGATTCGGAAGGCGTTTCCGTCGTACCGGTTTCTCCGCCGGCTTTCCTGTCCTGATACAGCAGGGTAAAAACGGCGGGGAAGGAAGAGGCCTCGGTGGTGAGGACTCCTTTTTTGGCTGTCTTTGTTTTCGCCAGAGCGGCATCGTCAGTTTCTCCGGAGGCCTTTTTCTGCATCGTGATATAGAAGGTGCGCTCATATCCCTTTTCGTGCGGCTTTGCTCCCGCAAAGGAGCAGCGGAGCGTCAGCGACGGGCCTGACGGGAAGCTGGTCCAGGTGTTGGAAGCGCCCGGTCTCTCCACGATTTTTGCCAGAGAAGCCTGAAAGCTTTCCAGGAGAACCGGACTGTCAAGCAGAGAAAGGACCGCCTGCTCCTGCGTTTCACTGAGGCTGTCAGGCGTGATTTTCAGCAGGAAGGAAATCTTTGTGATATCCCTGTCCAGAAGTCCCTGCGCCTCCTCCTGTGTGAGGGAGGAAAGCAGAGGGGAGACATCCGGAACGGAGACCAGATCCTTCACCCTCTCATCCACGTTTACCTTCAGATCGAAGCAGGGAAGACAGGACAGGTTTTTATAATAGGTCTGCAGGACTTCGCTGCCCAGCCGCATACCGCTGTTCTTCTGAAGCGCCTGATACTGAATCCAGGCATCCAGATAAGCGTCTATGGTTTCTTCGCTGTAGTCCGCGGTTCCATCCAGAGACGGCAGAGCTTTGAACAGTTCATTCATCTCTGTTTTCTTTAATCCGCGGAAGGATACGGAAAGCTTATGCGGGTCATGGTCTGCGGAAAGATTTTGGGGTTCCAGCGTGTAGCTGTTATCTTTTACCTGTGCGGTGACATTTTCTCCGTCCAGCATAACTGTCCGGATGCAGAAGCCCGGATCAGGCGTGAAGGTAAAGGTGATTTTGGAACCTTCCTGAATGGAAATCGTTTCCTCCGGATTCACGCTGCCGCCGTAACCGCACTGAATTTCAATCTGACAGGGAAAAACGGAAGGATTTCCGGAGCCGGAGGTATTTTCAGGGTCCGAGGATGCCGAAGGGGACTCCCCCTTTCCGGAACCTGCCGGATTCTGGGATCCCGTGGAGCCGGATGCGCCCTGTGACCCGTCGGCCTCCGGCGAATCGGGAGAATCTGGCGAATCAGAGGATTCAGGCTCTTCAGGAGATTCCGGCGTTTCAGAGGATTCCGGCACTTCAGAAGGTTCCGGCTCCGGTTCCGTAATCCGTACCGTCCAGGTATGGGACTTTTTAGCAAGAACGGAATCAATCCCGCCTTCAGCCGACTTTACCTGCGCCTCCACATTTACGGCAACGGAGAGGTCGCAGGCCTGGGTAAAGGACAGGGAGGACAGATCATAGCCCTTTTTTTTCTGTTTCTGCCCATTTTCTTCCCAGCTCCAGGTATAGAAAAACAGGACGTCGCCTTCTTCTGCCGTATCCGGGGAGCTGTAGAGCGGATGGGATGCGCGGACGGACAGAGCATGCTCTTTTCCATCATATTCGCAGTCAATATTTTCGCTGAAGGTGATTTCGGGAGGGACAATGTTTCTTACGGCGTAGAGAGTGTTTCCTGTGACGGGCGTGTTTTCGGTAACACCCGTCGCATCAGAAGCGGAAGGATCGAAAACCCATCTGCCGGATGAATAGCCCTCTTCGTCGGGAATGGCAGGAAGCTCCCAGGAGCTGTCCTTTTTCCATTCGCCCCTGGCGTTTTGGGTATAGGACAGCGGAAGGTTGTACAGAACCTGACGCTGCGTCTTTGTTCCGTCTACGTTCTGAAGCGTCAGCTTGAGCGCATAGCCGGCACGATTCCAGTCCGTTGTCATGCCGGATGAGGCAAACTTCTCAAAACACTGCTGATTGTGAAACACCAGAACCGGACCTGCGTCAAAGGCAGAAGCGCCGCATGCGGAAAGGGAAGCTGGCAGGTAGACGGTAGTTAACCCCGTTCCATAAAAGGCTTCCGCTCCGATTTGGGTAATGGAATGCGGCAACTGCAGCACACCGGCGAGACTTTGACAGCCATAGAAGGCCCGTTCTCCAATCGCCGTGACGGAAACGCCGTTGATTTTATCAGGAATGGTGAGGGTTATGCGGCCTCCGGACTGTGTGATGCTTTCCAGATAAGCCTCACTGAATCCGGTGATGGTACCCTGCGAAAATTCAAATATTTCAGGCGTACCGGTGTCTTCAGGTGAAGAAGTGGAATCCTGAGCAGGATCGGAGGCCGCAGGGGACGTGCCGTTTTCCCCGGCAGGCGGCACAGAAGGAGCCGATGCAGACACCCGGGTGCTGCCCGCAAAAAGAACAAGTGTGGCCAGAGCTGCCAGAAACGGCAGGAAGGCTGTGAAACGTTGACATTTCCTGTTGGTCATACAAAACTCCTCCCCTCTATAAAAAATAAAATGAAATTACCCTTTCTACCTATATTATGGAATATCCCATAAGGAAAAACAAGGAAGAAAATCTTAAGAATAACGAAAGAGCCATGGCCGCTGTCCGGGGCCGGAAAGGGTCTTCTTTTTCCATGGCCTCTGTGGTATGATGAAAAACGGAGGAACCCCTGCTGCCGGAGGCAGGAGGAAAAATGTGCCGGAAGGCTTTGCGAAAAAGGCGCCGGTGTTTTCGGGTGAAAAGGAATGGATGGAAAGGAACGATAAGGAATTGGAAAACGAAGAAATGCAGAGAAAAGCCGAAAAAGGCGGAGAAATGCGGAATGACCTTACGGAGCCGGAGCTTTCCGGCCTGTCGCAGGGAGGGCTCATGAAACGGCTCGCAGAGGCGGAATATCCGGAAAAAATTCTGGAGAGCGCTCAGCCTTTCATGGAGCTGATGAGCCGGTATCGCTGCGCCATGATGGAGGTGGAAACCAAGCTGCGGGTACTGGATGAGGAATTTTCCATGACCTATGACCGGAATCCCTTTGAAACCATTAAAAGCAGGCTGAAAAGGCCTGTCAGCATTATAGAAAAAATGAAACGGAGGGGCTATCCGCTCACTGTCGAGGAAATTGAGAGACGGCTGAACGATATTGCCGGAATCCGTGTGATCTGCTCTTTCCTGGACGACATTTATACGCTGGCGGATATGCTGGCGGGACAGGACGATATCCGCCTGCTGGAGAAAAAAGACTATATTATCGCGCCCAAGTCCAACGGCTACCGGAGTCTGCATCTGATTCTGGAGGTGCCGATTTTCCTTTCCCAGAGCAAGCAGTATATGAAGGTTGAGGTGCAGTTCCGTACCATTGCCATGGATTTCTGGGCCAGCCTGGATCACAAGCTGAAGTATAAAAAGGACGTGGAGGAGCCGGAACGGATCGCGGCCCAGCTGAAGGAGTGTGCGGATATTATCAGCAGCGTGGATGAGCGGATGCAGCAGATCCGGGATCAGATCGAGATGGGAAAAAAGGAGGAGTGAGGCGTATGAGCATGCAGGGATGTACACAGGGACGCATGCGGAATCGCATGAATGCGGATATGGAAAAGCGGTTTACCCCTCTGATGCGGCTTTATCATAATGAAATTCCCGGCCTGCTTCAGGAACTGTATGAAACGCCTCCACTGTGCAGACTTGCCGATGTGGGAATGCACTGTGGCTGCGACTACAGTTCCTTCCCAATGTTTCGGTTTCAGCCCATGGCGGAACAGGTGGAGCGCTATACCAGGGATCTGCACAGCATGGGAACCGCATTGATTGTCCAGCACTTTACAGGGGATCTGAAACAGAGCGCGGCCGGTCTTCTTCACGATATCGCGACGCCTGTGTTCGCCCATGTGGTGGATTTTTTAAAGGGAGATCATGTGTGTCAGGAGGCGACGGAGGAAGCTACAGAAGAAATGATCGGGGCCTCTTCAGGGATCATGGAGGCCCTGCGGAAATATGGCATCCGTGTGGAAGAAGTGTCGGATTATCACCGATATCCCATTGCGGACAATCCTTCGCCCGGCCTCTCGGCAGACCGGCTGGAATATACGCTTGGTAATTTTTACTGCAGAGGGAGGAAGAGTCTGGAGGAAATCCGTCTGCTGTATGAAAGCCTTTCCTGTATCCAAAATGAAAAAGGGGAACCGGAGCTTGCCTTTGCGTCGGAACGGGCGGCGGAGGAGTTCGCCCTTGGCGCGCTGGAAAATTCCCGGATGTATACGGCGGACGAGGACCGTTACTGTATGCAGTATCTGGCTGATCTACTGAAAAAAAGCCTGGAATGGGGCGTTCTGCAGCCGGAAGATCTGTATGGCACGGAAAAACGGGTGATCGGTCTTCTGCAGAGGGATGAAAGAAGCCAAAGGCTCTGGGAAGAATACAGGAAGCTGTCCCGTGTCTGTACAACGGATCAGCGGCCGGAGGGCTGCTACAGCGTCCGGGTTCCCTCCAAGCTGCGCTGGATCGATCCCCTTTTCCGGAAGAACGGCGGCGCTGTCCGCATCAGCGAGATAAGCAGCAGGGTGAAGGCGGAGATTGAAAAGCTTCGAAGTACGGATTTTGACGTCTGGATATACGTGCCGGAAGGAGCGGAGGCCGCGGCACGGTTCCTGCAGAACATGTAAAAGAGAGAAAATGCCGCTCCGGTGGCAGAAGGAGAAAGAAAAAATGGAGACGATAACGCTGAGACAGGCGTGTCCTGAGGACGCGGAGGCTGTTCTGGAAATTTATGCTCCGTATATCAAAAATACCAATATAACCTTTGAGTATGAAGTGCCTTCTCTCTCTGCGTTCCGGGAGCGGATGGAGGGAATCATGGAGGGATACCCTTATCTGGTCTGTGAGATCGACGGCGTTATGGCGGGCTATGCCTATGCCCACCGCTACAAAGAGCGGGCAGCCTATCAGTGGGACGCGGAACTTTCCGTCTATTTGAGAGAAGAATATGCGCATCGGGGCATTGGACGGGCTTTTTATACCGCTCTCATGGAAATCCTGAAGGAGCAGAATGTGCGGAACGTATACGGTATTGTAACCAGTCCCAATCCACCCAGTGAGGCGCTGCATGCCGCCATGGGCTTCCGCCTGTTCGGCGTTTCCCAAAAGACCGGATATAAGCTGGGGAAATGGATTGACGTATCCGGATTTGAACGGCCGATCGGAGATCCTGACAGCCCGCCCGGCGAGCTGCTTACGATCAGCCAGGTGTCCCCGGAGCGGATTGCGGAGATTTTGAATGAGGCGGCAGGGATGATCCGGTGAGGGGCCTGCCGCCTATAATCAGTCTGTAATCAGTTTCCTGCAAGAGAAGAAAAAAAGAAGCCCCGTATTTACAGGACTTCTTCCTTAAATCAGAGAGCGATAGACGGGGCTCGAACCCGCGGTCTCGACCTTGGCAAGGTCGCGCGTTACCAACTACGCCACTATCGCATATATGTAAAGGATGCAGAATCGCATCCGAAGCGGGTGATGGGAATCGAACCCACGTATCCAGCTTGGAAGGCTGGTGTTCTACCATTGAACTACACCCGCAAATATTCAGTTGAAAGAGCGATAGACGGGGCTCGAACCCGCGGTCTCGACCTTGGCAAGGTCGCGCGTT
>UQVK01000083.1 GCA_900544445.1 uncultured Lachnospiraceae bacterium | reverse complement strand
GCCGAAGCGTCGCAAATCCAGTTATCGCAGCACCGAACTGGAGGTTCGGCGCGCGGGCCTCAGCAACGCTTCGGCATGGAGGAAAAAATGGCATTTGATTACAAAAAAGAATATAAAGAGTTTTACCTTCCGCCGAAAAAGCCGGGGATCATTGATGTCCCTGCGATGAACTATGTGGCCGTCCGGGGCCGGGGAAATCCCAATGAGCCGGAGGGGGAATATCAGGCGGCCATGGGGATTTTATACGGAATCGCCTTTACCATCAAAATGAGTGAAAGGACAGGACACGCAATCGAAGGATACTTTTCTTATGTGGTTCCGCCTCTGGAAGGGCTTTGGCGGCAGAGAAAAGAGACGGGAGAGATAAGAGAGACAGGGACTTTCGACTATGGGAAAAAGGACGAGCTTGAATGGATTTCCATGATCCGTCTGCCGAAATTCGTGACACGGGAGGTATTTGACTGGGCGGTTCGGGAAGCGGAGGAGAAAAAACAGAAGGATTTTTCAAAAGCAGAATTTTTCACCTGGCATGAAGGGCTGTGTGTACAGTGTATGCACGTGGGAGCCTATGACGACGAACCGGATACGATCAGACGGATGGGGGAATATGCCAGAGAACAGGGGTATGAGGTGGATTACCGGAGTGTGGAGAAGGGACAGGAAAAAGGACCTGAATGGGAAGAAGCTGGGAAGGACAGGATATTGTTCCGGCGTTATCATCATGAGATCTATCTGAGCGATCCCAGGCGCACCGCTCCTGAGCGGCTTCGCACGGTGATCCGGCAGCCGATAAGGCCGCGGTAATCTACCTGACTGGAGGTTTTCACGACTTTTTTTATAATTGTTCTCATGACAGACAGATGCCTCTGTCTTCCTTTATACTGAAAGGGGAATACTTTCAGGGAAGGGGAGATGGGGGCATGTTTTATTTGAAAAAGCAATTGAAGAGAGGGATAAATCGTGTTTTTGAAAACAAGATTCAATGAGTTTTTCTGTATAAGACTATGTTTTACAGCGGCGCCATTTCTGACCGTTTTGATGCTGTTTGACACAGCCATTCTGGTTATGAGTCCGCTATTAAAAATCTACGCGACGGCAGAATTTATCGATGCTTCCATTCGGTTGCTGTCCGAAGAAGCGCCCCTGACCGATGCCCTTTTCCCGATTGCGGTCGTGGTCCTGGTATCGGGCTATTCCTATTTGGGAAAAAGCATCCGTAGTATTGTCGCAATCCGGCTGACCGCAAAGCTGAGAGTGATTTACGGATCAATGCGGATGGATAAAATGGCTGTGGTTGCATACCACAATATAGAAGAGCCGAATGTGCTGGAACTGTTAAAGCGGACGGAGGACGATGGGGAGATCATCTGCAAAATCTATCAGTCCATGTTAAATGCCGTTGTATTGCTGGCGCAGATTCTGTCCGTATTCGCAGCCATCATGACGGCTTCCCTTCTCACAGGACTGATTGTTCTGGTAGTGTCGCTGCCTTTGATGAAAGTTGCCGCAAAATCGGGGAAACGGGAATACGATCTTGAGAGGGAAGAGGCAGCCTGTAAGAGGCGTTATGAGTATTTTTATGATTTGCTTTCCGGCAGGGACAGCGTGGAGGAGCGGACGTTGTTTCAGTATGGCTCTTTTGTGGAAAAGCATATGCTGAAATTTTATGAGATGTTCCGCAAAAAGAGCGTTGTTGTGACCATTCGAAATAATATAAACGTGGAAGGCGGGAGCATAGTTACGTCTCTGTTTACGGTATTGATCGCATCAATGCTTCTGTTTTCCTATTACAGGGGAAGTATGACAATCGGCCTGTTTCTTTCCCTGTTCTCGGAGGTGATGTCCCTGACAGAAACGATGTCCTGGGGATTTGCGGGTGCAATATCAGAGCTTACCAATAATCATCAGAAATTAAAGGATATTGATGCGTTTTTCAGGCTGCCGGAGGAGGAAACGGAGGACTCGCCGGTGAACTGGATGCCGGGGATTCCCTCGATAACATTCCGGGATGTCTGGTTTAAATATCCCAATACGGACCAGTATATTTTGCAGGGGCTGTCCTTTTCCGTTTCGGCCGGATCCCATTATGCGTTTGTTGGTAAAAACGGGGCCGGAAAGTCCACGGTGATAAAGCTCCTTGTGGGGTTATATCGGGACTATGAAGGTGAAATTCTGATTGACGGAAAAGAACTCCGGGAGTATCCGGTGGAGGAACTGCGGAAGCTGTATGCGGTCATCTATCAGGATTTCGCCAGATATCAGGTATCCCTGTATGATAACATTTCGTTTGGTAATCCGGGGTGTACACAGGAGCAAATGGAAGAGGTGATAAAGCGCTGCGCGCTGGAAGAGCTGGTGAAAAAAATTGGCGGCGTGAGGAGACCGCTGGGGAGAATTGCAGAAGGCGGAGTGGAATTGTCCGGCGGCGAATGGCAGCGGATTGCACTTGCCAGGGCGCTGATAAAAGAGAATGCGTTACTGATCCTGGATGAGCCCACCTCGGCGTTGGACCCGATGATGGAGAATCAGCTGTACGAGGAATTTGGAAGAATCTGCCGGAACAGGACGAGTATATTTATCAGTCATCGTCTGGGTTCCACGAAACTTGCAGATATTATTTTTGTTATGGATGAAGGAAAAATCAGGGAGGCAGGTTCTCATGCGGAGCTGATGCAGAGGAATGATTTTTATGCAGCCATGTACAACAGCCAGAGGAGGTGGTATGAATGATAAACAGTGAGATGAAGGATATTCTGCAAAAAAAATATGGCTTCTTACGGCTCTTCCTGTGGACGCTGCGAGAGGGCTTTGGCAGGTGCCCGTTTCATTTTCTGGTGTTTCTCCTGATTGACATAACGAATTGCCTGCTGGCATTCTCCATAACCTACTTTACGACGGAGTTTTTTCGTGTGGTGGAGGAAAACGATTCCTATTCCGGTCAGGTGGTGCTTGCCCTGGGTGTGCTGTGTGCGGTCATCATTTTGCAGCATGCGACAAACGGAATCGGCCATTCAGTGATCCCTGCGCTGAAATTAAAGCTGGACAGGGAGGCGCTGGTGAAGCTGGAACGGAAAAGCAAGGATGTTCCTGCAGAGTGGTTTGAACATAGGGAGTTTCTGGACTTTTTGGAGAAGGCATATAAGGGAACCGGGTACTGTTTTGCCCTGCTGATTCCGATGCTCCGTTTTCTGTTTAAGTATGGGCCGTACTGCGTTTTGATGGGACTTTATCTAAAGCGTTATGATCCGGTGCTCGCGTTGTGTGTCGTGCTGATCTTTATTCCTGCTTTTGCGTCTATGGTAATCAGGCCAGATATCTTTTTTGAATTGGAGGATCATGCCGCTCCGGCGCGGAGGATGGACGCTTACCTGAAAAAATGCGTGGGAGGTCCGGAATATTTCAAAGAGACGAGAACACTGGGAATCAGCGGCTATTTTAAAACGAAATTTCTGGAAAATGTGAAGCTGCTGAACGGCTATATCTGGAAGGCACAGAAAAAAATAAAACTGGTAGAACTGATGACAACCCTGTTTTCCGTATTTGGATATGGGGGAGTGATGGTGCTGCTGGTTGTTTCCTTATTGCGGGGACGGATAACGACAGCGCTCTATGCATCGGTGTTTTCATCCATCACGCTCATGTATGCCATGTGTGACGATGCGGCGTATCATTTTCTGTCACCCTTTGATGGAGTTGCGATCGTAAACAGCTTTGTGGCCCTGATAAAAGGGAAACTGCCGGAACGGAAGGACAGGCCGGTTGATTTCAGTAAGCCGATTGTGGCCGAGGATATCACTTTTTCGTATCCGGGGGCAGATAAGCCGGCGCTTGATCATGTTTCTTTCCGTGTCAGAGCGGGTGAAACGATAGCAATTGTGGGAAATAACGGTTCTGGGAAAACGACGTTATCAAAAATCCTGTTAGGTATTTATACGCCGAAGAGCGGAAGCGTGAAGATTGGGGATGTGGATATCGGAGAAATTTCCTCAAAGTCTGTGGGGGTGGGAATGTCGGCAGTATTTCAGAATTTTCTGAAATACAAAATGTCGGTGGAGGATAACATTAGAATCAGCGATCCCGGCAGACAGGATCGGGCCGCGCTGGAAAACTGTGCGGCGCAGTTCGATATGGATTTTGAGGCCGGGCAGTTTGTAGAGGGCCGTGATACGATTCTGTCGAGGGAATTTGGCGGGACAGAATTATCCGGCGGACAATGGCAGAAAATCGCCATAATGCGTGGCCTGTATCGTGACAGGGAAGTGATGGTACTGGATGAGCCGACTTCTGCGATCGATCCGTTGGAGGAAACCAGACTGTATCAGAAATTTGCGGAAATGGCCGAGGGGAGGACCGCGTTTATTGTCACACACAGAATCGGCCTGACGAAGATCGCGGACCGGATCATGGTTATGGACCGGGGAAGGCTGGTACAGACAGGAACCTATGAGGAGCTGAAAAAGGAAGAAGGAATGTTCCGGGAAATGCTGCAGGCGCAGAAAAAGTGGTACATGCAGGAGGGGTAAATATAGCAATGGCGGATACAGTATTTACGTTTCCAAAAACGGAAGTGTGTATCTGCTGGCTTCGGCCAGAAGTGGAGGACTGACAGACGCGCAGTTCATACTGTATTTCAATGCGGATGAGACGAGATCAGTCCCAGCCATTGTTTTATCTCTTCTTCAGTCACGCTCATGGCATCGGCGATATCCGCTACAGACGTTCCTTTTTGATATAGTTTTTGAGCCGTTTCTTTTTGGACTTTTTTGGTCGCCTGTTTCGCGGCTTCCTCGGCAGCTTTCTCAGCAGCATCCCTTTTTTCCTGTTCAATATAGGTTTTCAGGATATATTCTTCATCAAATAATGTCATCATGATATTTACAACCTCCTGTTCTCTGGATTCCAGATAATCTTTTAAAATATTCCTGTCTCTGCAGATACGGATGGTTTCCAGAACGGCCTCACGGGTTCGGCCGTGCAGTTTTATCTGTTCGTTGTAACTCTGATCCAGAAGAATATTCTGGATGGTCACGTTACTGATGTTTTCCTCCGTCGCGTCCAGATCCGCCGGATGCAGCGCTTTATACAGCTGCTTTCAGCATTCATCCTATATGTATTCCCCTTTCCTGAAAAGTTCACAGTTTTTAAGGATTTTTGGAATGAAGATCCGGACAGGCCGGAAAAGATAACAGATTGGGCGGATCGTGGACGCCCTGATAGAAAAAAGCCGGACGGCTTATGAGATTGATCTGTTAATCCGCCAGTTCCCCGGAATATTCCGCCGTATATCCTTCTCCGAGATAGATATCATAGTCCGCATAGGCGCCGAAGGCTTTCTGAAGCGCCTCTTCTATTTCCGCAAGGCTTCCAAACAGGTGCTCCTGTTCTTCCTGCGTGAGCTTTTCCACCCTGTAGTCATAGGCAAGGATACGGATATAAAAATCATAGAGATCCGTCTTCAGGTATTCGGAGGCGCTGATCTGCTCCACATTAAACCAGGACTGCCGGCTCAGTCGGCTGTACATGCCCGGAGGCGGATTCCCGTTCCGGTAGGAAATCTCCACATTGATACAGTCCGCTTCCTGCTCCGGAAGAATGTCGCGCAGAATTTCATCCAGAACCTGCTGCCCTGCCATACCGAAGGACAGATCCATCAGCTCCTGTGTGAGGGCCTGTCTGGCGGAGTAACGTTTGGGGCTGAGAAGCCAGTATTTGTCCTGATTGATCCGCATGGTGTGATCGGAGATGGTCCAGATTTCCGTTTCTCCGCCGGGGTTGGTAAAGGCGATGTCCCACTCATGGAATTTGCCGGGGCGCTCACCGGAAAGGGAAGGATTCGTGGAACGATGATAAACGGAGTATATGAGGCTTTCCTTTGTTTCAGAAGAGATCTGTTCCCAGTTTCCTTTCCCGAAAAAAGCGTCGAACTCTGCATGAAAGCGCAGAGGCCAGGTTCGCAGATAGTACCAGATGAAAAATACCGCTGCTGCGGTCAGGAGCAGGAGGGCGGCGGCAATGACTTTTTTCAGCGTTTTATGACGGGGCGGCATGTCGTTTTTCATGACGGCTCCTTTCCGAAAAAATTTGGGCAAATACGGCCGACAGGGCCGCGGAAGATTCTGTACGGTTTTGATGAAATCAGTATAACCTGCGGCGGCGCTGTTTACAAGAAAATTCCGTCCGATTTGACTTCTTGAAAAAAAGAACGGCATTCGTTTATAATGATCAAAAGGTATTTTTTTTGAAACGGCAGGGGAGGGAGAACCGGATGAAAAAATATAAGGAACACATCAAAAAACACTGGTACTGCTTCCTGCTGGCGCCCATCTTCATGACACTGGAAGCGGCCGGAGAGTTCATCCTGCCGTTCATCAATGCCAACATCATTGATCAGGGAGCCGCCAGCGGGGATATCCCATACATTCTGGAAAACGGAGTTTACATGCTGCTGATCGCGGCCGCCATGCTGGCCTTCGGCGTGCTGGGAGCATTTTTTGCAGTCCGGGGATCCGCCCGGGTGGCGGCGGGCGTTCGTCGGGACGCCTTTGCCCGGATCCAGACCTTCTCCTTTTCGGATATCGATCGCTTTTCCACCGGTTCTCTGATCACCCGTGTTACCAACGATATCACTCAGGTGCAGACCTTCCTCCAGACGCTGATGCGCGGCTTTTTCCGAAGCCCGGTCATGCTGGTGGGCGCGCTGGTCATGTCCTTTCAGCTGAATGCGGAAATCGCCATGGTGATTCTGATCGTTCTGCCCTTTCTGGCAATCGCCACCTTTCTCATCATCAAAACCGCATCCCCCCGCTATACCGTCATGCAGGAGCGGATCGACACGCTGAACACCGGAATCGGGGAGACGATCACCAATGAAAAGGTGATCAAGTCCTTCGTCCGTGAGGAATATGAAAAGGAAAAATTCCGGAAAATCAACACATCTCTGATGGATAAGAGCATTGCCGCATTGAAAATGATGATCCTGATGCAGCCGGTTTCCGCGCTTGCCATCAATGTGACCACGCTGGTGGTGGTGTGGGTGGCCGGACGGCAGATCATGATCGGCGGCATGGAAATCGGTTCCCTGACCGCTTTTATCACCTACCTTTCCCAGGTGCTGACCGCGTTAAATTTTCTGGCGAACATCTTTCTGCAGGGAACGAGGGCGGCCGCTTCCAACCGCCGTCTCAGCGAGGTGATGAATACTGTGCCGGACATCAGTGACGAAAATGCCTCCAGGCGGGACTGCCATGTGGAGAAGGGCAGCATTGAATTTCGAAACGTGTCCTTCCGGTATTTTAAGAACACAGGGGCGCCGGTGCTGGATGACATCAGTGTGAAAATGGAACCGGGAGAATTCGTCGGCATTATCGGCTCCACCGGTTCGGGAAAAAGCACGTTTGTGTCTCTGATTCCCCGTCTGTATGATCCGGATGCCGGGGAGGTGCTGGTGGACGGCATCAACGTGAAGGAACTTTCCCTGTATGAGCTGCGGGAGAGCGTGGCCGTGGTGCTGCAGAAAAACACGCTTTTTTCAGGAACCATTGCGGAAAATCTGCGGTGGGGAAATGAGGAGGCGTCCGATGAGGCGCTTGTGCAGGCCTGCCGGATCGCCCAGGCGGACAGCTTTATCCGATCCTTTCCGGATGGCTATGAAACGCAGATCGGGCAGGGCGGCGGCAATCTGTCCGGCGGTCAGAAACAGCGGATCTGCATCGCCCGCGCCCTCCTGAAAAAGCCGAAGATCATGATTCTGGACGATTCCACAAGCGCTGTGGATACCGCCACGGACGCGGCCATCCGCAGGGCCTTCCGGACGCGGCTGTCCCATGTGACCAAGCTCGTCATCGCGCAGCGTATTTCTTCTGTGATGGATGCGGACAAGATCCTCGTTATGGACGAGGGGCGTCTCGTTGCGTGCGGAACCCACGAGGAGCTGATCCAAAGCTGTGCGGCTTATCAGGAAATCTATTATTCGCAGAAGGAGGAAGGACATGAATGAAGCGACTGTCCGGAAGGAAGAACGAAACGCGCGCCTGGAGGCGAAATATGGCGGCCTGACGGGCGGAAGCGTGGGCGGCATGAGCGGTTCGGGCGGTGGAAAAAGGCAGATGGACGTGGGAAGAAACGCCGGCCGCGACCGCGCCATGGCCGCATCCGGCCGTCCGAAGAACCTGAAGGCGTCTGTGGGAAGGCTGCTCCGTTATATCGCCGGAGAAAAAGCGCTGATTGTGACGGCGATCCTCTGTTCCCTGCTCTATACGGTTACCTCGCTTGCGGCCTCCTACCTGCTGCGTCCGATCATCAACCGGTTCATCTATTATGATGCGGATTCCTCCGATCTTGCGGCAAGGGTTTTAGGGCTTGCGGGCTGGCTCTGTCTGCTGGCCGTCATTTATGCCGTTTCCGTGATTACCCAGTGGCTACAGCAGAGGTTGATGCTGCAGGCCTCGCAGCGCACGCTGGTGCGCATGCGTTCGGAGCTTTTTGACCGGCTGCAGAGTCTTCCGGTCCGCTATTTCGACACCCATGCGGCTGGGGATATCATGTCCCGCTTTACAAACGATATCGATACCATCGGGGAGATGCTGAACACCACGCTGATTCAGATCATCTCCGGCGCCATCACCATCCTGGGAACCATCGTGCTGATGCTCTATACGAGTCCGGTGCTCGGCGCCATCACCATCATTGCCACGCCGCTTCTGACCTGGATGAGCAAAGTGATCATGCAGAAGGGACAGAAGGCCTATTCCCGGCAGCAGCGGGGGCTTGGCATGCTGAACGGCTTTACGGAGGAGACCATTTCCGGCCAGAAGGTGGTCAAGGTGTTCAACCATGAGGATGTGGCGCTGGATGAATTTTCCTGGCTGAACGACAACCTGTGTGCCGCCCAGGAGCAGGCCCAGTTCCGTTCCGGCATCCTCGGCCCGGTGACGCACCAGCTCTGCAACATGGTGTATGCCGTTTCCGCCTGTGTGGGAGGCGTTCTGGTGGCCGTGGGGCGCTTCGACGTGGGAGGCCTTACCGTATCCCTGAACTACACCCGGCAGTTTAACCGGCCCATCAACGAGGTTTCCATGCAGATGAATACGGTTTTTTCGGCTCTTGCCGGAGCGGAGCGGGTTTTTGAGGTGCTGGATACCCCGCCGGAAGAGCCGGACCATGATCCTGTTCCTCTGAAGAAAATCGACGGCTATGTGGTCCTCGATCATGTGAATTTCGGCTATACGCCGGAAGTTACCGTGCTGCACGACCTTTCTCTCTATGCCAGGCCCGGCCAGAAAATCGCCTTTGTGGGCTCCACCGGCGCGGGGAAAACCACGGTGACCAACCTGCTGTCCCGGTTTTATGACGTTCAGGAGGGAACGATCACCATCGACGGCGTTCCCATTGAGAAAATCGACCGTTCCTTCCTGCGAAAGAACATCGCCATGGTGCTGCAGGACACCCATCTTTTCACCGGGACGGTTCGGGAAAACATCCGTTATGGGCGGCTGGACGCCACGGACGAAGAGGTGGTGGAGGCCGCGAAGATCGCTTCGGCCCATTCCTTTATCGAACAGCTGGAGCATGGCTATGATACGGTCCTGGAAAATGACGGCGCCAACCTGTCGCAGGGACAGCGCCAGCTTCTGAACATCGCCCGCGCCGCCATTTCCCGTGCGCCCATTCTGATTCTGGACGAGGCCACATCCTCCGTGGATACCAGAACAGAGCGGCATATCGAGGAGGGCATGGACGCGCTGATGGAAAACCGGACCACCTTCGTGATTGCTCACCGGCTTTCCACCGTCCGCAAATCCAACGCCATCATGGTGCTGGAAAAGGGGCGCATCATCGAGCGCGGCACCCACGAAGAGCTGCTCGCCGCAGGCGGCAGGTATGCGGATTTATATCATGAGATTATTGAACTGGAATGATTGCTGTATTCACAGACTGTTCCGCATTTGGGGATTTTTTCACAAATTTTTCGGGAACCTGTGGATAAAAGAGGCTTAATTTATAATGGAAGGGAGAATTATATGTTTTCAGATAATTTTACGCATTACGCGCAAACCGCTTTTACAAACCGCCTTCCTCTGCTGGGGAAAACAGGAGAAGCGGTCTCAGAGCAGCTTTCAGCCTGTCCTGAAGGAATACGGGAGTTATTGCAGTTTTATTATGGCTTCATGCCCCTGTCAGATGCCTTTACCTATGATTTTGATCTGTTTTACCGTTACGCTGCCCACGCCGCTTCCCTGCGGAGGACGGAAGCGCGCTGCGCTGCCCTTCCGGAGGAAATTTTTCTGCATGACGTGGCCTGGTACCGGATCAATTCAGAGAAAATCGTGGACTGCCGTTCCTTTTTTCAGGAGCAGGTGTCTCCGCTGATTCAGGGGCTGGATGAAACGCAGGCGGTGCTCGCAGTCAATTACTGGTGCGCTTCCCAGGCTTCCTATGAGGCCAGCGACGAGCGCACCCAGTCGCCGCTTTCCGTCTATCGTTCCGGAAGCGGACGCTGCGGGGAGGAATCCACCTTCCTGGTATCCGTGCTGAGGAGCGTGGGGATTCCGGCCAGACAGGTGTACGTGCCCCGCTGGGCGCACTGCGACGACAATCACGCCTGGGTGGAGGTTTATGTGGAGGGAACCTGGCATTTCCTGGGAGCCTGCGAGCCGGAGGAGGTGCTGGACAGGGGCTGGTTTACCAACGCGGCCACGAGAGCGGTTCTGGTATATGCACGTACCTTCACGGATTACGGTGTGGAAAAACAGATTGCGGGCAGGGACGGCTGTGTGCGTTTCCTGAATGTGACGGAGCATTATGCGGAAACCAAAAAGCTCCGCATCCGAGTGGCGGATGGAGAAAATCATCCCATACCGGGTGCTTCCGTGAGCGTTGAGATCCTGAACATGGCGGAATTTTGCAGCGTGCTCACGCTGACCACGGGAGCGGACGGGACGGCCAGCCTCACCATGGGGCTGGGAGATGTTCTGGTGCGCGCCTGGAAGGATGGTCTGTGTGCGGAGACGCCTGTCAGGGCGGAAGAGAGGGAAGTCAGTCTGAATCTGACGGAAACGCCGGAGAATATGCCGTCCGGGCGGACGGTGCCAGAGCGGAAGCCTTCCGGACAGCCCGGATCAACGTCGGGAAATGGCAACGACGCGGAAGAGAAATGGACGGAACTGGAAATCCGTGCGCCGAAGGATGGAGCGACTCCCTGGCCCGTGCCGGATGCCGCGCAGAAGGTCGTCGGTAGGGCACGGCTGAAGACGGCGGATGCCGCACGGGAAAGGAAACTTTTAGCCTTTCGTGAGGATGCGATCCGCGCGGCTGAGAGGTATCCCGGCGAAGCGGATATTTTTCTTCGCGCAAGAGGAAATGTGGCCGGTTTGAAGGAGTTTCTGGACGGAGAAGACTGGAAACAGGAGAGAAGGGAGCTTCTGCATTCCCTGTCGGACAAGGATTTCCGGGATCTGGAGCCGGAGATCCTGCAGGAACAGCTGAGGCAGCTTGCGCCCCTTTTTCCGGACGTTCAGAGAAGGGAAGCATCCGGAGAAGAAGCTGATTCCGTTTCCAGCCGGGAGACTTTTGTGCGCTGCTGCCTCTGTCCCCGTATCGGTCTGGAGGAACTGACCGCCTTTGCCCCGGCGATAAAGGCATTTTTCTCTGAGGAGGAACAGGCGGCCTTCCGGGAGCAGCCGGAGCGCATCTGGGAATGGGAACAGGTTCATTTGAAGTATCTGCCACAGGAGGATTATGGCACGCTGAAGATTACCCCTCCGGCAGCCCTGCGCGGTCTCTGGGCGGATGAGACGGGAAAGCGCACGCTGTTTGTGACTGTCTGCCGAACCCTCGGCATCCCCGCCCGCCTGAATCCTGTCACAGGACAGGCGGAATACCTGACCAATGATGGCTGGAGCGAGATTCCCGGAGTGGAGGGAGAGACCGGAAGCGGAGTCAAAGAGGGCGAAGAGGTCTTCGCAGACCGGAGTCACAGCGGCAGCACTTCCGCCCGCCTGCTTCTTCTGACATCGTCGGAGGACTCCTGGACCTATGCCCAGACCTGGACGATCGGCAGGCTTGTCGGGATGGGATATGAAACCTTAAATTATGAAGGAATTCATCCGGAAAACGGCAGGATGGAGCTGCTCCTGAAAGGCGGAACCTATCGTCTGATCATCACGAACCGGATGCCGGGCGGCAGCCAGTACGCTTCCATCATCCGCTTCCGTCTGAAGGAGGAGGAGGAAAGGACGCTGGAAATGAAGCTGCGCAGGCCGGAGCTGAAGGATCTGCTGGTGAAAAGTCCCCTGCCTGCCTTTACCCTGACGGATGGCAGGGGGAACGCGGTGGAATCCGCGTCCCTTCTGACCGGCGCGAAGAGTCTGCTGATTTTTGTGGAAGAGGGAAAGGAGCCCACGGAGCATGTGCTGAACGAGCTGCCCGCCGAAAAAGAGCGGATGGAACACCTTTCCTGCCGCCTCATCCTTGCGGCGGATTCCCCGGCTTCCCTGGAAAATCCGCTTCTGAAGCGAACGGTCGACACTTTTGAAACGGCGGAGGTCTATTTTGACGAAGGCCTGGAAAATGCGGAGCCCGTTGCCAGAAGGATGTATGTCGCTCCCGACCTGCTGCCCCTTCTCGTGGCGGTGGATGAGCAGGGCTGCGGGATCTATGCCTGCAGCGGCTATCATGTGGGAAGTGTGGGGCTGGCGCTGAAGCTGTTGGAGATAGGAAATTGAAAATTTGGTTGCAAAATACGCCAGGCTGTCTGGAAAATGGTGAAAGAATCATCCGGAAGCCTGGCGGATTATATTCAAGTGTACATATTTTTTACTGTCAGAAAATATTTTTTCCCGTTATTCTTTGGCAGCATTCCCGGTAAATATCAATCGTTGCATTCAAAATCTCTTCCGGAAGCTCTGGCGCGGGTGTGACTCCGTCCAGACCGTGTTCCATCAGCCAGTCACGGACAAACTGCTTGTCGTAGGATTTGGGTGAAAGGCCCTGCCGGTAATCTTCCAGGGCCCAGAATCTGCTGGAATCCGGTGTGAAAATTTCATCTCCCAGAGTGAGGATTCCATCTGAGTCATATCCAAACTCAAATTTTGTATCGGCGATGATAATACCATTTTTTTCGGCCTGCTTCAAACAGGCTTCATAAAGCTGTAGACTGACGTTGCAGATTCGGTCTGTTTCCCTGTCGCCAAGCTCCTTTTTTAGCCGTTCAAGAGAAATGTATTCATCATGTCCGGTACTGCTCTTGATAGAAGGAGTTACAACAGGAGCAGCAAGTTTTTCTGCAAGGCGATATGTTTTTTCAGGTATCTGTCCGCAGAATGATCCTGTAGCCTGATATTCCTTCCACATGCTTCCAAACATGTAGCCGCGTACGATAAACTCATAAGGAAGCATGTTTAGTTTTTTAACAAGAACTGTGCGATTGTCAAACTGTCCGGGGTTTTGAGAAAAGTATGCAGGCATGTCGGAAAGCCTGTCAGAAATAATATGATTGGGGATGATATTTCGCGTATAGTCAAACCAATACAGAGAGATGAGGTTCAGTGCGATTCCTTTTCCCCTAACGGTTGAATTGAGAATGACATCAAAAGCGGATATTCTGTCTGTAGCGACAATAACCAGCTTGTTTTCGCCAACATCGTAAACGTCTCTGACTTTTCCGGAAATAAGTTTTTTCATGAATTCTCCCTTCTTTCGATTACAGAGGATTGTCCTGTTTTATGGCATACATTGTATCCATACAATGTTTATGCGGTACGCCGCCGCTCATACAGTCGAAAATGTTCTCCATACAGGAGACGATGAGCCAGTCGGAGTAGTAGGTAAAAAGCTCACCGGAAAGCCATTTATAACGGGCCTTCCTTTCATCAGAGGGGCTTTTCATAAATGGCTTACGCACAAAGACATTCAGGGCATGAAGACCGCCCGGGGCGGTATGAGCCTGATAATTTTCCAGAATCTCTTTTCTGAGCTTTTGAGGCACGTAATGCAGAGAACCGGAGCTGAAAATAATGTCGAATTCGCCTTCCAGCCGGAAGTCAAGCATATCAGCCTGAAAAAAATTCACTTCGACTCCACTCTGATCGGCAAGCCGTTTTGCCTTTTCAAGACCGGAATATGCTGCATCAAACGCCGTTACGTGATAACCGTTCCGTGCAAAAAAGACGGCGTCCTTTCCTTCTCCGCAGGCCACATCAAGCAGTCGAAGAGGTTTGACAGGCGGACGGAGCTTCATGATTTCATAGCACATATTGGAAGGGCGTATGCCCCAGTAGTAGCCGTCGGTTTTATAACGTTCTTCATAATCGGTAATTTTTCGCTGCTGGGCCGCATATCCCAGAAGGGAATCTATGCTGCAATGGAGTACATTTGCCAGAACCGGCAGTGTCGAGACATCAGGTACGGAATTCCCATTTTCCCATTTTGAGACAGCCTGAAAGGATACATTTACCAGTTCAGCGAGCTGTTCCTGGGTAAGCCCTTGCTTTTTCCTCAGGGTATGAATATTTTTTCCGATGGCGGTGCTCATTAAATGCCCTCCCTTCTTCTTATAAAGTCATTATATTATGATGGAAGAAACTGAAAAATAATCTGTTAATAGAATTATTGGGAAAATTCAACTTTCAGTAGAAAAAGAAAGATATCAGGCCGAAATGCTCCATTGTCTGCAAAAGCCCCCATAAAAGGGAGGATGCCAGGTAAGTTACCTTACCTGGCATTATTATGAAAAAGCTATTTAAAAGTTTTGGTGTATCTCCACACTCGGCATACACATAAGAAGAAATGCCCTTCGGCTGACTCGCGGCAGTCCGTGCTTTCAACTTATGAATACAGTATAACCGGGAGAAGTAACAAAAGCTTGTTAGGTGGATGAAATTTTTTTAAAGGATATATGAACAATATATGAACGTCATCCGCATTCCGTTTTACATCTTCTCCGGTTCCGGATAATCAACCCCGAATGTCTCCACCGTCATGGTTTTGATTCTCTGCTCTTCCAGCGGGCGGTCGGAATAATCGGTTCTGGTTTCCGCGATTTTATTCACATTTTCCATTCCCTCGATGACCTTTCCGAAGGCCGCGTAAGCGCCGTCCAGATGGGGAGAGGTCTTGTGCATGATAAAGAACTGGCTTCCGGCGGAGTTGGGGGCCATGGTGCGGGCCATGGAAAGTACGCCTTCCGTGTGCTTCAGATCATTCTTTACGCCGTTCTGGGCAAATTCTCCCTTGATGGAATATCCGGGTCCGCCGATTCCGGTTCCCTCCGGATCGCCGCCCTGGATCATGAAGCCGTTGATGACTCTGTGAAAAATCAGGCCGTCATAAAAATGACGGTTGATCAGGCTGATGAAATTATTGACAGTGATGGGAGCGGTTTCGGGATAAAGCTCCGCCCTGATCACGTCGCCGTTTTCCATGGTAATAGTAACAATGGGATTCTGTGCCATAATATAGAACTTCCTTTCTTTGTACATATTTTTGCGGCCTGCGCGCGCGGTATAATGATTGCGCGCAGCGCAATCCGGCACGATTATATCGTGCCGCCCCGCTTCGCGGGGATTATACCGGGAATCCACGGCTTGTGAAGAAAATGCCGCCTGCGGCGTCGCTTTCTTCCCTGCGCGCGTGGTATAATGATTGCGCGCATGGTCTTATCAGTCATTTATTGTATCGGAAAGAAAGGAAAACGTAAAGAGAAGTTGAAGAAAATGCTGGAAAAAGTCCATATTCTGATTGTGGAAGAGAGCCAGGAAACGACGGAGCAGGCAAAGCTGCTGACAGAGCGGCTCCGGGCGGAAGGAATAGAGGCGGAAGAGATACGGGCGTCGGGAGAAAAGGCGAAAGAGGCAGGAGTGGGAAAAACAGGGACGGCAGAAGGGGAGATGTGGATCACGGACTGCCCGGAGGCGGTGCGGCGGCTGGCTGGCGATGGCTGCCGGATTCTTCTGTATCTGACGGAGAAGAGCAGAGCGCTTCCCCTGGGGGAATATCCCTATGCCGTGGAGAGTCTGGAGGGGATCGGCGCGGAGGAACTGGAGGGTATCTGCCGACGCCTGTCGGGAAAGCCCTGGGAGATTCTGCGCACAGAGCGGCTGATTGTGCGGGAACAGAAGGAAGAGGATCTGGACAGTCTGTATGAGATCTATGCCCATCCGGACATGACCGCTTTTATGGAAGGGCTTTCTGCGGACAGAGAGGAGGAGCGGGAGCGGCTGATAAGCTATATCCGTACCGTATATCCTCTGTACGGCTTTGGCCTGTGGATGCTGGAAAAAAGAGAACCGGAGAGAAGGGAAAAAGGAGGCTGCACGAAACAGTACGGAGAAGAGGCTTTGGGCGGCCGTCCGGAGCGGGCCGGAGACTGTATAGGCAGAGCCGGATTTTTCTGGCGGGAGGACGCTGTGGCGCCGGAACTGGGCTTTGCAATTCGGAAAACGGAGCAGAAAAAGGGCTATTGCCTGGAGGCGTGCCGTGCCATTCTGAAATATGGCTTTGAGGAACTGGACTTTTCAGAGGTACAGGCGCTGACACGGCCGGGAAACCGGGCGGCGGAGGCGGTGCTTGCGCGGCTGGGCTTCCAGAAGAAAGAAATTACGGAAGCGGACGGGGCTCTGGCGGTGCGCTGGCTGCTTCGGAGGACTCGATGAACATGAGAGTGAAGCTGATCAGAAGCAGGGCGCAGGAGAGCCAGATGGTACGGCTTCCCAGAAGAGGAAGGCACAGGCCGCTCAGCGCCGCACCCGCCGCGAAGCAGAAAATGATGCCGAAGTAATGCGCGGCTTTTCCGAACGTCTGTCCGTTCTTTTCATGAAAACAGAGGAAGAGGGCCTCCACGCCGCTTCGCAGGTTGCCGATACACATGGTGCTGGCAAAGGCGTATCCGTCCACCTTGCGGAAGGCCTGCACCTGCATGGCGCAGGAAAAGGAAACCAGGGCGTTGGCGAACATATTCCATTCCTCCGGGAAAAAGCCTACCAGAAACAGGAGAAGGATCTCGATCAGCAGAACGGACTGCCGCCAGTGCATGTGGCGGGATGCCTGCCGGCAGCGTCGGCGGATATACTCGGCAAAAGCGACTCCGAACGCGAAGAACAACAGGGGTACCAGGTAGCGGAGGGCCGCGGCTCCGTTCCCCTCACACAGGTTCGTGCTGAGAAGGACAATGTTTCCGGTCTGGGCGTTGGCAAAGACCCGGCCGCGGAAAAGATAGGTATAGGCATCCTGCAGGCCGCCGGACAGGGACAGAAAGGCGGCGGTCAGAAACGCCTCCGACATCTGTCCCCTGGGCCTTCGGCCGGTTTTTATGTACAGAAGCTTCTGCAGAGAGGTTTTCATGGATTTTCTCCTTAAGGGCTGTCTTGTTTTTTGCGCCGGAACCTATTATACTTGGCATGTCGCGGGATGTAAAAACGTTTATCGGCATGACCGCGATAGCAAATTGATATGATCAAAAGAAAAGAAAGCATCGAAAAAGGAGACGGAAAAAAGGCTGCCTTCCGGATGCGGAAACGGAGAAAACAAATGAACAGAGATCTGACAGTGGGAGAACCGCAGAGCGTATTGTGGAGATTTTCCATCCCCATGTTTGTGAGCGTGATCTTTCAGCAGCTCTACAATATGGCGGACAGCGTGATAGCGGGAAAGTTTGCGGGAGAGGATGCGCTGGCTGCGGTCGGAGCCTCCTATCCGATCACCATGATTTTCATGGCGATTGCGGTGGGAAGCAACATCGGCTGCTCGGTCATCATCTCCCAGTATTTTGGGGCAAAATGGTTTGAAAAAATGAAAACGGCAGTCTACACCACGCTGCTTTCTTCCACGGTGTTGTCTGTGCTGCTGACGTTTGCGGGACTGCTGGGGAGCCGCTGGATGATGACCGCCATCAATACGCCGGAGAATATTTTTGCAGACGGCGATCTGTATCTGCGGATCTATATCGGAGGCTTCGTTTTTCTTTTCCTGTATAATGTAGCCACGGGAATTTTTAATTCCATGGGAGATTCTAGGACACCTCTGTACTTCCTGATTGGTTCCTCCCTGGGAAACATTGTGCTGGATCTGATCTTCGTGGCGGTTTTTCACTGGGATGTGGCGGGCGTGGCCTGGGCCACCTTTATCGCTCAGGGAATCGCCTGCGTGCTGGCGCTTCTGGCGCTGCGGAAGCGGCTGGCCTCCATCCGGACGGAAGGGCGGGTGGAACTGTTTTCCTGGAACATGCTGGGACGGATCAGCCGGATCGCCGTCCCCAGTATTCTGCAGCAGAGCTTCATTTCCGTGGGAAATATTTTCATCCAGGGCC
>UQVK01000082.1 GCA_900544445.1 uncultured Lachnospiraceae bacterium | reverse complement strand
CCCTGTTCCCAGGAATGACGCTGCATGGAGAGGAGGGCGGTTTTTACTTTCTGGATTATTTCTGTGTTTTCCATATCTGCCGGATCTTATCTCCCTTTGTTTTTGCTTTCATTATAGAAGTTCATATATCGGGCGTCAAACGGTTTCCGGCTATTGCGGAAAAGTAATATACGGGGAGAAATTTTTCTCTTCGTCAGAAATTGAAAAATACAATCCCCGGCAGTATACTGAACGTAACTGCTAACGATATATCATGGAGGGCATATGAATTCTGAATTATTGAAAAACCTTCCCATGCCGGATAACCTGGAACGGACAGAAATCCTGAATCTCCTTCTTTCGGAGGAATATGGTTTCCTGCCGGGGCCGCCCGTGGGAGTAACCGCTGATGTGGAATCGGAGGACAGAAGTTTCTGCGCGGGAAAAGCGGTGCTGAAAAAGCTGAAGCTGAACTGCAATACCGGAAATGGGATTTTTTCCTTCCCGGTGTCTCTGATGTACCCGGCAGGAGCAGAGGCGCGGGAAGAAGGAAAGTCGGTTCCCTGCTTCCTTTATATCAGCTTTACGGACCGGATCCCGGATCTGTCCTTCCCGGCGGAAGAAATTCTGGATAACGGTTTTGCGGTGCTTCATTTCTGTTATCAGGATGTGACCTCTGACGATGGGGATTTCACCAACGGACTGGCAGGGATGATCTATCCTGATGAAAAAAGAGGAAAAACACAGTGCGGGAAGATCGGTCTGTGGGCCTGGGCGGCAGGCCGGGTTATGGACTATGCCTGTACGGTTCCGGAGATTGACCATGACCGCATCGGCGTGGTGGGACATTCCCGGCTGGGAAAGACCGCGCTTCTTGCGGGAGCGCTGGATGAGCGCTTTTTCTGTGCATTTTCCAACGATTCCGGGTGCAGCGGCGCGGCGCTGGCCAGAGGAACGAAGGGCGAGACAGTGGGGAAAATTTATCAGAATTTTCCATACTGGTTCTGTGAAAAGTATGGAACCTATGCGGAACAGGAGGATACCATGCCCTTTGACCAGCATTTCCTCCTCGCTGCCATTGCGCCCCGCCGCGTCTATGTGGCGAGCGCTTCGCAGGACTGCTGGGCAGATCCGGAGAATGAATACCTTTCCTGTATTGCCGCCGGGGAATATTATCGGAATATGGGGCTGAAAGGCTTCATCCGCCCGGACAGAGATCCGGTTCCCGGCGACTGTTTCGGAGAGGGAGAGATCGGATATCACCTGCGGGCCGGGACGCATTATCTGAGCCGGGAGGACTGGGGGCATTTTATGGAATATATGCGGAAATAGCATATATTCGAGGAAAAAAAGGGAAGAAAGCGGACGCTGAAAACAGGGCCGTTATGAAAACCGATGTTAGGGCAAAAAGGTTTTCATAGCGGCTATTTTTCTGTGCCAAGGTTGATAAAGCGGGGAGATTAGGGTATACTGACGGAAGAATATATAGCGTAGAGAATATATATAGTGTAGACTATATATAGTTGTTCAAAGTTTAAATGTTTATATTGTAAAATGAGAGGAAATTATGGGAACATACCTGAAACGTCTGTCATTGGCGGGCTATCGTTCTTATGATAATGATTTCGAAAAAAATACGATAGATTTTCAAAAACTGAATATTATCATTGGGGCGAACGGTGCGGGAAAAAGTAATCTGGTCTCTTTTCTTGAAATGATTTCTTATATGATGACGCGTGGACTGCGCAGTTACGTATCCAGACAGGGCGGCGGGAATTCCCTTATGTATTTCGGGCCAAAGAATACAGATCAGATTCGCGGAGACCTTCTGCTGCAGGACCTGACGGGAGGGAAAACGGATCAATATTCATTTGCGTTGGAATTAAGCGCTACCAATCAGCTCTTTTTCGCGGAGGAAAAGATGGAATATCAGGATCAGAGATATTCCAGTCCTTATGTTCAGGATTTTGGAGTAGGACATTTTGAAGCTGGTGTGGCGGATTCTGGTGATGTGACCGTAAGAACGCTTCGGGGATGTCTGGAAAGGCTGAAAATATTTCATTTTAACGATACTTCTATCAGTTCCCGTATCCGCAGCAGCACAAATACTGCCGATGGAGGATATCTGCGGGCGGATGGAGGAAATCTGGCAGGTTTCCTATATCGATTGAAGAAAAATGAAGCGGAGTATGCTTATTATCAGCGCATTGTCCGATATGTCAGAATGATTTTGCCACAGTTTTATGATTTCGTACTGGAACCCGATGAAAATGGGTATATCAGTCTGAACTGGGTGCAGAACGGGGCAGAAGAGGTGTTCGGACCGCATCAGCTTTCAGATGGGGCTTTAAGATTTATTGCCCTGACAACGTTATTGCTGCAGCCTTCTGTTTCGGCGCCTATGACCATTATACTGGATGAGCCGGAAATTGGACTGCATCCATATGCAATTTCTGTTCTTGCCAGAGAGATTCGAATGGCAAATAAGACATCGCAGATTATTGTGTCCACGCAGTCACCGCTTCTTTTAAATCATTTTACCTGTGATGATATTATAACGGCAGAGTATGATCCGGGGCGTCAGGCAAGTGTGCTGCGCCGCCATACGTCGGATGAGCTGAAAGAGTGGTTGAACGACTATTCGCTTGGAGAGCTTTGGGAGAAAAATGTACTCGGAGGACTGCCGGTATGATACGGATCAATGTGATAACAGAGGGACAGAGTGAACTGAGATTTGTAAAAAATACACTGAACCAGTATTTTGGCGGAAATCCTGTTCTGGATGCCAGGTGTGTGCTGACAAGCACCGACAGACAGTCGAATTATGAGTACAGAGGAGGTCTGACCTCATATGGAAAGGCAAAAAGAGATATTAAAAACTGGCTTCTGAGTGATAAAGAGGCTTATGTTTCAACAATGTTTGACTTTTTCCGGCTTCCGGGAGATTTTCCTCAATATCAAAATGCCAGACTGTATCAGAACCATTGTATGGGAGCAGAGATGTTGGAAAGGGCAATGAAAGACGATATTTTATCGGAGCTCCCCGGCATATCAGAGGACAGGTTTCTTCCATATATTCAGCTTCATGAATTTGAGGCGTTATTGTATACGGACATTCGGGTCTTAAAATATGATTATCTGGAGGAAGAAGATATTCACAGTATTGACCGACTGTACGAAGAGACAAAGAACATTCCCCCGGAAGAAATTAATCACGGCCCGGATACGGCACCTTCGAAAAGAATAATGCAGGCTGTTGCGTATCAGAAAGGGGATCTGCCTGCCGAGTGGCTGGAGTTTATTACGATAGACCGAATCAGGGAAAAATGTCCCCATTTTTCGGAATGGATCGAACGAATGAAAAGGATTACAGAAGGCTGAGGGAAGAAGATTTTCGGCTCCGGTGCTCTGGCCTTATGCGAATATTTCAGAAAGGAAATGGTACCATATGCGCTTCCTCCTCGCAGCCGTCAATGCCAAATACATACATTCCAACCCCGCCGTCTACAGCCTGCGCGCCTATGCGGAACGCTTCTGCTCCTCGCCGTCCGGCGATCCGGCATCTTCAGGCGGCACTGCCCGGGCTGAAATCGAAATCGCAGAATATACCATCAACCAGCCCTTCTGGGAGATTCTTGCCGACCTTTACGGGAAAAAGCCCGATGCGGTCGGCTTTTCGTGTTATATCTGGAACCGGGGGATGGTGTTTGATCTGATCCGCGAACTTTCCAAGGTACTGCCGCGTGTTCCGGTCTGGCTGGGCGGGCCGGAGGTCTCCTATGACCCGGAGGCAACCCTTTCCGCACTTCCGTTGGCGGCGGGTGTCATGATCGGGGAAGGGGAAGAAACCTTCCGGGAACTGATAGAACTGTATGCGGACGCGCTGCCTTCCGCACCGGAATTTTCTGCAGAATCCGCCGGGATTTCCGTGAAAGCTCCCGACAGTTCGGAAGAAACTCCCGCATGGCCCCTGCCGGATCAGATCTGTGGCATTGCTTACCGCACCCAGCCGGGCGGCGTTGTGAGAAGAACGCCGGGGAGGCAGGCTGTGGCTCTCGATGAGATTCCCTTCTTTTACGGGGAGCAGAATGGAATCACCGATTTTCAGGATCGCATCATCTATTACGAATCCAGCCGCGGCTGCCCATACCGGTGCAGCTATTGTCTGTCCTCCATTGATAAAACGGTGCGTTTTCGGAATGTGGAACTGGTCAAGAAGGAACTTCAGTTTTTCCTGGACGAAAAGGTGCCGCAGGTCAAGTTTGTGGACCGCACCTTTAACTGCAGCCATTCCCATGCCATGGAAATCTGGAGCTATATCCGGGAGCATGACAATGGTGTCACCAATTTCCATTTTGAGATCGCGGCAGATATCCTGACGGAGGAGGAGCTGGCGCTGCTTCGCAGCCTTCGTCCTGGCCTGGTACAGCTGGAAATCGGCGTGCAGTCCACCAATCCGGATACCCTGAAGGAGATCCGGCGCATGGCTGACTGGGAGCGGCTGAAGGAAATTGTGGAAAGGATTCGGGAAGGGAGGAACATCCACATCCACCTGGATCTGATCGCCGGGCTTCCGCTGGAGAACATGGAAAGCTTTCGGCGCTCCTTCAATGATGTTTATGCCTGCAGGCCGGATCAGCTGCAGCTGGGCTTTCTGAAGGTGCTGAAGGGGTCCCATATGCACGAAAAAGCGGATGAATACGGGATCGCGTACACGGATTTTCCGCCCTATGAGGTGCTTTTTACCCGCTGGATTTCCTATGCGGATATTCTGATGTTAAAGCGGGTGGAGGAGATGGTGGAGCTGTATTACAACAGCGCCCAGTTTACGCATACCCTTCCGGTCCTGGAGCGCTGCTTTTCTTCGCCCTTTGAGATGTACCGCGCTCTGGCGGATTTTTATGACAGGCGGGGGCTGTTCCGGCAGAGCCCTTCCCGCATGTACCGCTATCAGGCCCTTCTGGAATTTGCCCTGCAGTCGGCTCCCGAAAAGGAGGAACTCTGGCGGCAGCTTCTGACCCTGGATCTTTATCTGCGGGAGAACGCGAAGAGCCGGCCGGATTTTGCCCCTCCCTTCCGTCAGGAGGAAGAGGCGAAGGAAAAAATCAGCCGTTTTTACCGGGAAGAGGAGAAAAATCCCCGTTTTCTGGCGGAATACGTGCAGGCGGGCTATGATTCCCGGCAGATGGCGCGCATGACCCACGTGGAATGCTTCAGCCTTCCGGTATGGGAAGAGAGCGGGAAAAGAAAAGAGGAAGCCGGAAATGACGGAGCCTCCAAATACTTCGTGCTCTTCGACTATCGAAACAGAAATCCGCTGAACCGGGAAGCGAAGCTGGTGATCCTTCCGTTGTGAACGGGAGAACTCGTCATGGAAGGGGCGGCCATGAAAGGGACAGGCCGTGAAAGGGGCGTCCCGGCGGGCGTGGGAATCGATATGAGATAAAGAAAGGAACCAAAGCGAAAATGAGACAGAAGGAACGGGTTGAGAAAGTGCTGCAGCTCCTGGACGAGCATTATGGTACGGAATACATCTGCTATCTGGAGCATGAGAATGCCTGGCAGCTTCTGATTGCCACCATTTTGAGCGCCCAGTGTACCGATGCAAGGGTGAACATTGTTACCAGAGATCTTTTTCAGAAGTACAGAAGCGTAGAAGATTTTGCCAGAGCGGATCTGAAAGAGCTGGAGCAGGACATTCACGCCACGGGCTTTTACCATAACAAGGCGAAAAACATCATTTCCTGCTGCCAGGATCTGGTGAGCCGGTTCGGCGGAGAGGTACCCCGCTCGCTGGAGGATCTGACCTCCCTTGCGGGCGTGGGACGAAAAACCGCCAACGTGATCCGGGGCAACATCTACAACGATCCCAGCATCGTGGTGGACACCCATGTGAAGCGGATCTCAAACCGTCTGGGCTTCACGAAGGAGGAAGATCCGGTGAAGGTGGAGAAGGATCTGATGCGGGTGCTTCCCAAAGACCACTGGATTCTCTATAACATGCAGATCATTACGCTGGGCAGACAGCTGTGCAGGGCGCAAAAACCCAAGTGCGAAGAATGCTTTCTGACAGAAGTGTGCCCCTGGTATGAAAAAAAGAAAAAGGCGGAAGGGAAGAAGCCATGAACAGTCCGGTGAGGGATTACGTCTGTGTGGACCTGGAAACCACGGGCCTGCATCCCAAAACAGATAAAATCATAGAAATCGGCGCGGTGCGGGTGCGGAAAGGAAAGGTGGAAGAGACCTGGCAGAGCCTGGTGAATCCCGGAAGGGAGCTGACGGAGCGCACCCGGCAGATCACGGGGATCAGCCAGGAAAAGGTGGATCATGCGCCGGAAATCGGACAGATCCTGCCGCAGCTTCTGGATTTCCTGGGAAAGGATGTGCTGGTGGGCCACAGCCTGCTCTTTGATTTTTCCTTTCTGAAAAAGGCGGCGGTAAACGCCGGGCTTTCCTTTGAAGCCTGCGGTATCGATACCCTGAAGCTGGCCCGAAAGTACCTTCCGGAGCTTCCGAGCCGGAATCTGGGGGAACTCTGCCGCCATTTCGATATTCCCCATCAGGCGCACCGGGCGCTGGGAGACGCGCAGGCGACGGCGGCGCTGTACGAGCTTTTCTGTGAAAAATTTTACGAAGAAAAGCCGTTTGCCCCGGTTCCTCTGATTTTCAACGTGAAAAAAGAGGGGCCGGCCAGCCGCTCTCAGAAGGACAGGCTCAGAAGGCTGGTAGCACTGTATCAAACACAGCTTTCGGTGGATGTGGAAAAGCTGACCAGAAATGAGGCGAGCCGTCTTGCTGATCAGCTCATCGCCAGATACGGAAAAGTGCCGCAAACTGTGGAAAATCCCGAAAAAGCGCAGAAATAGCCTGCGTTTTTTGGCACTTCGGAATGCGGCACGTCAGTGCGCGCTCTTGCAAAAACGGGCCCTTTCCGATATAATAAGCTTTTAAGTGAACCATAAAACAGCTGATATATATTGGAAATGGAGATTGCAATGTTTAATATTTACAGTAAAAAATCGAAAAGAATTATTTCGTCGGTGATCATCATCATTCTGGTTTTGGCCATGGTTATTCCGACACTGTTGTATGTGCTGTAATGTTTGAGGAGTGATTTATATTATGAAGAAATGGATTGGTTTTCTGGCGTTTCTGCTGTTTGTGGGAATTGCGCCTGTCGCTTCCGGCATCACCTCACAGGCACAGGCCAGACCGGACGACACGATCATGGAAGGCGTGTACGCCGGGGAGATCTCGCTGGCAGGGATGACGCAGACGGAGGCGCAGGAGGCGGTTCAGGCCTATGTGGATTCTCTGGGAAGCAGCGTGATCACGCTGAACGTGGTGGATGGAAACACGGTAACGGCGACCGCGTCTGAGCTGGGAATGAGCTGGAGCAACCAGAATCTGGTGAGCGAAGCGGTGAATCTGGGAAAATCCGGAAACGTGGTGGCCCGGTATAAGGCCGTTAAGGATCTGGAGCATGAAAATAAGGTATATGACATTCAGTTTTCCTTTGATCAGGAAGCGATTGCCTCTCTCATTGAAAACGACTGCGCCGAATATAATGTGGAAGCAGTAGATGCCCATCTGACGAGAGTGGACGGAGAATTTGTGATAGAAGAAGGGCAGACAGGAGTTGTCATTGACAACAGCGCTTCCGAAACGGCGGTCTATGAATATCTGACGACCCAGTGGAAGGGCGGAGACGCCTCCATCGATCTGGTGGTAACGGAAGAGGAACCGCAGGGAAATGCGGAGGATCTGGCTCTGGTGAAGGATGTGCTTGGCACCTATACCACCAGCTATTCCTCGTCCGGGCCTGACAGAAGCGCGAACGTGGCGAACGGCTGTGAACTGATCAACGGAACCACGGTTTATCCGGGCGAGAGTTTCTCTACCTATGAAGCGGTAGCGCCCTTTACAGAAGAAAACGGATATTACATGGCCGGTTCCTATCTGAACGGTCAGGTAGTGGACAGCATCGGCGGCGGAATCTGCCAGGTTTCCACCACTCTGTACAATGCAGTTCTGCTTGCTGAGCTGCAGGTGGATGAACGGCATAACCATTCCATGATTGTTAACTATGTGGACCCTTCCATGGATGCGGCAATTGCGGAATCCTCCGGAAAGGATTTTGTTTTTACAAACAATACGGAATATCCGATTTATATTGAAGGATACACGAGCAACAAAAAAATTACCTTTACCATCTATGGCGTGGAGACCAGAGACTCCAACCGAAAGGTTACCTATGAGAGCGAGGTGCTGGAGACGATTTCTCCCGGTGCGGAGGTGATCAATCAGGATTCCTCGCAGCCTGTCGGATATGTGGATGTTCAGTCCGCACACACCGGTTATAAGGCCAGACTGTGGAAGGTGGTGACAGTGGACGGTGAAGAAGTCAGCCGGGAGCAGGTAAACAGCAGCAGCTATAAAATGACGCCGCGAACGGCGACTGTGGGAACCTCCACAAGCGATGCGAATGTCTATAATGAACTCCAGGCGGCCATTGCCACCGGAAGCATTGACCATGTGAAGAGCGTGGCGTCAGCGCTGGCAAACGGTCAGTCCACGACGACTCAGCCCTCCACGGGAGTGGATCCCGCGCTTGCGGCGATTCTGGAAGGAAAGACGCCGGAGGAGCAGGCAATTCTGATCCAGCAGTACAATGAACAGCTTGCACAGCAACAACAGCAGGCGGGACAGTGATCAGTGGTACGAAAAAATGAAAAGTGAGAAGGGCGTTGTGCGGCAATGCGTTTCAAGCTGGGAATCGGGAAATCCCCGGGCAAAACGGCCCGGGGATTCTCTGCCGGAGTGAAAAGAGCCAGACGCCAGAGTGAAAAATGAACGTTGGGAAGATACAGGAGAGCGTGCTGAGACGCTCTGTATTCAGACAGCTGAAAACAAAGAGAGAAGAAGTATTGTGCGGCGCAGGACCAGGGGAGGACTGCGCCATTCTGTCATTTCCGCCCGGAGAGGAGCTGCTGGTTTCCACGGCCGCTTCGGTGAAAACCGGGCGAGACGCGGCCCTGTACGGAATCCATACCGCTGTGAACAATCTGGCAGCGTGCGGGGGAAGGCCCGCCGCCGTCTGGCTGACGGTGCTGCTTCCGCCGGAAGCGGAGGAAGAGGAACTGAGAGCGCTCATGAGGCAGGCGGAGCAAGTCTGTGCCGGATTGAATATCCAGATTGCGGGCGGTCATACGGAGGTCACTTCGGCGGTGAACCGGACAGCGCTTTCCGTTACAGCGGCGGGCAGCGCCCCTTCCGGGCAGGCGATACGAACGGCAGGTCTTCATCCGGGGGCGGAGCTGGTGGTGACGAAATGGGTCGGACTGGAGGGAACGGCAGTGGCTGCGAAGGAAAAGGAACAGGAGCTTTTGGCCCGTTTTCCGGCGTATCTGGTGGAGGCGGCGAAGGGATTTGACCAATGCCTGTCCGTTCTCCCGGAAGCGGCAGCTGCGGTGGAGACCGGCGTTGGCAAAGGCGGGATCTGCGCCATGACCGATGTGTCCGAGGGAGGAATCTTCGGCGCATTCTGGAAAATGGGAGAGAGTTCCGGAGTCGGACTGGAAATCGACCTGAAGAAAATCCCCATCCGCCAGGAAACGGTGGAAATCTGCAACCACCTTGACTTAAACCCCTATGAGCTGATTTCCGGCGGAAGCCTGCTGATCGCGGCGGATGACGGTTACGCCCTGGCCGAGCGCCTGGAAAAGGCAGGCATTCCGGCGGCCGTGGTGGGAAGAGCCACAGCCGGAAATGATCGGATCGTTCTAAATGGAGAAGAAAAGCGGTTCCTGGGGCCGGTCAGGATGGATGAAATCCATAAAATTTGTGAATAATATACGGCCGTTCGGCCGCAAAGAAAGGATAAGTATGAGAGAGTTCAGAGAGCAGCTGCTTGGAATTATTGAGAAGAACAGCCGGATCGATCTGAAGGAGCTGGCGGTGATTCTGGGTGTGGAAGAGATTGATGTGGTAAATGAGCTGGCGGCGATGGAGGCAGAAGGGATCATCTGCGGCTATCATACGCTGATCGACTGGGATAAAACCAGCCTGGACAAAATCTCCGCGCTGATCGAGGTGCGCGTGACGCCCCAGAGAGGACAGGGCTTTGACAACATCGCGGAGCGGATTTACAAATATCCGGAGGTGAACGCGGTCTATCTGATTTCCGGCGGCTTCGACCTGCTGGTGACGCTGGAGGGAAGAAATCTGAAGGAGATCTCTTCCTTTGTGTCGGAGAAACTGTCCACGCTGGACGGCGTGCTGAGTACAGCAACGCATTTCATCCTGAAAAAGTATAAGGATCATGGCACCATTCTGGCCAGAAAATATGAAGATACAAGGGAGAAGATCATGCCATGAGAAATCCGTTGTCTGAGAAAATCGTAACCATCAAGCCCTCCGGCATCCGGAAATTTTTTGATATTGTCAGTGAAATGGACGACGCCATTTCACTGGGCGTCGGAGAACCGGATTTTGATACGCCCTGGCATATCCGGGACGAGGGCATTTATTCCCTGGAAAAGGGGCGGACATTCTATACCTCCAATGCCGGTTTGAAGGAACTGAAGGTGGAAATCTGCAACTATCTGAAAAGACGGTTTGATCTGGAGTATGATTTCGCCCATGAGGTACTGGTCACGGTGGGAGGGTCTGAAGCCATTGATATCGCCCTGCGCGCGATGATCGATCCGGGAGATGAGGTGCTGATTCCTCAGCCCAGCTACGTTTCCTATGAACCCTGTGCTGTCCTGGCGGATGCGGTTCCGGTATTCATCAATCTGAAGGCGGAAAATCAGTTCCGTCTGACGGCGCAGGAGCTCCGCGACGCCATTACGGATAAGACCAAGGTGCTCGTCCTTCCCTTCCCCAACAACCCGACGGGGGCGATCATGGAGCGGAAGGATCTGGAAGCAATCGCGGAAGTGATTCTGGAAAAGGATCTTTTCGTGATTTCCGATGAAATATACAGTGAGCTGACCTATGGACGGGATCATGTTTCCATCGCGCAGATTCCGGGCATGAAGGAAAGAACCATTCTGATCAATGGCTTCTCCAAATCCTATGCCATGACCGGATGGCGTCTGGGTTATGCCTGCGGACCGCGTCTGATTCTGGACCAGATGCTGAAAATCCATCAGTTTGCCATCATGTGCGCGCCGACAACCAGCCAGTATGCGGCGGTGGAAGCCCTGAGAAACGGTGACCGGGATGTACAGGAGATGCGGGAGGCCTATAACCAGAGACGCCGCTATCTGATGCATGCCTTCAAAGAGATGGGACTTCCCTGCTTTGAGCCCTACGGCGCCTTCTACGTGTTTCCCTGCATCAAAGAGTTCGGTCTGACCAGCGATGAGTTCGCTCTCCGCTTTCTGCAGGAGGAAAAGGTGGCCGTAGTGCCGGGAACTGCGTTCGGAGAATGCGGCGAAGGCTACATCCGTATTTCCTATGCCTATTCCCTGGAAAACCTGAAGCTGGCCATCGGACGCCTGGCTGATTTTGTAAAACGTCTGAAAGAAGAACAGAAGAAATGAACATTGTACTGCATCAGCCGGAGATTCCGGCAAATACCGGAAATATCGGAAGAACCTGCGTGGCGACGGGTTCGACCCTGCATCTGATTGAGCCGCTCGGTTTTCAGCTGAATGAAAAGCAGATCAAACGGGCCGGCATGGATTACTGGCATAAGCTGGACGTGCGGCGTTATATCAATTATGAGGATTTCCTGGAACAGGAATTTCGGCTGCATCCCGGCAGAAAGCTCTGGATGGCGACCACCAAGGCGAAGCGCGTCTATACGGAAGCCGCCTTCGGACCGGATGATTACATCATGTTCGGCAAGGAAAGCGCCGGAATCCCGGAGGAGATTCTGGTGGAAAATGAGGAGACCTGTATCCGCATTCCCATGCTGGACGAGATCCGTTCTCTGAACCTGAGCAATTCCGTGGCGATCGTTCTTTACGAAGCGCTGCGGCAGAACCATTTTGACGGAATGCTGCTGGAGGGAGAACTGCATCGGCTGCATTGGAGGGGATGAAACTTATCATTGCGGTGCCATTGCTTATATGTTAAAATAAAGCTGTTAAAAGGAACAACCGTCCCACAAGGGGTTGACCGGTTTGGATGACAGAATAGCCACCTGTAACTCGGGCAAGTATACAAGGGTGGCTTTTCTGTTACCCGATTGTGGGAAACGAAAAGCTTACTGACAAATCTGAATAATCAGAGTCAGCAGGGTAAGAATGAACATTCCAAAAGCCATTAGGTCCTTGAAATCAAATTTCATCTTACTCACCTCCCCTCTTATGTAAGAATGGGAGGTCAACGCCCTTGCAGGGACACGGTTGTTCCACAGGGAGATTCTATCATATCTGTATCGTTTTGTCTTTGAATGCAAAATTCAATGTATATTCCATCATAAATCCGGGCATGATAGTCACGTAGAGAAAAGGAGGTGGCTGTCATGGGAAGCAAAGCACTTGACTATACAGCGCTTGTGATCGCCGTTATCGGGGCGGTCAACTGGGGACTGATCGGACTGTTTCGTCTGGATCTGGTCGCCATGATTTTCGGCCAGATGAGCCTGATTTCCAGAATCATCTACGTTTTAGTGGGAATCTGCGGTCTGTACCTGCTGACCTTTTTCGGCAGGGTGGGGAACGGACAGGATTCATAGAGGTGTACGCTTTCGCGCGCACTCATATCAAATACGAAGAGGCCTCCGGTTTTATCTGCCGGAGACCTCTTTGCGTTTGGCTGACGGAGTACAGCCATAGGTTTCATGAAACATACGGCGGAACAGCTTATAGTTGGTAAAGCCATGACGGGCAAGAATCTCCATGATGCTCTGATCGGTGTGGAGAATATCGCGGCAGACATGGGAAAAGCGCACCTGATTGACAAATTCCAGGAAGGTGATCCCCATGCTTTTTTTGAAAAAGCGGCAGAAATATTCCGGATTCAGTGCAACGACAGCGGCGGCCTCCTGCAGGGTAACGGGTTCGGTGTAGTGTGCATTGACGTAGTCGGTCACCGCAATGAGCCGGGCGCGTTCCGTATCGCTGAAGCGGCCGCCGCGGTCTGCTTCCGGAAGCTGATAGCGTAAGACACACAGATAGAGCAGCTCATACAGAAGACTTTTAAAATGCAGGGACAGGCCGGGAGAAAGTTCCGGCTGTGGCTGTTTTTGCGGGCGCAGGTTCTGCCCTCCGCATTCCTGAAGCTGGCGGAGAAGGAGCCGGAAGGTCCGGTCCGTTTCTTCCTTTCCGCAGGAGCCGGTCCGGAAACGGATATGGTCGTATTCCGGGATGTTTGACTTCAGAAACGGATAGGGAATCTGAAGGACACAGATGCGGGCGTGCTCAGAACAGCTGGTGGAATGGATGTCTCCGGAATTGATGAGGACAAAATCGCTCTCCTGAAGCTGAAGCCGCGTATCGTTCATATTTACTTCCATGCTTCCCGTATCGATCAGCAGAATCTCCAGGCTGTGATGCCAGTGAGCGGGGACGCGCACGCCGGCGTCTTCATAGGAAAAGCACCGGACCTGAAGATTCGGCTCCACGATCACATTTTCATGGATGGATTCCCGGGCAGCCTTAATGTCGGCTTTTGGGCCTGATGGAGAACCGGCGGCTTTGTCCAGCCGCTGAAGCTGTCCGGTTAATTGCCCGGTCTGTTGTTCGTGCCATGCGGAAAAAGAATTCGTCTGCATTCTGCACCTTCTTTCCGATAAAATGTCCGGATTAACAATATCCAGATCCCACAAATGTCCGGATTAGGTAAGAAATTTCCCTGAAGTACAGATATATTATCCAAAAACGAAGGGAAAAAGTCAATATTGACCTATAGAAAGTCAGGAATGAGATTAGCACGCCTGTATCCGTTATGCTATGATGATAAAAACAACGGATACCGGTGTGATGCCTGGAGGCGGCACTGCTTAAGGGCGCGGAAATGGAGGTTATATGACACGGGAAGGACTGAAGGAACTTGTAGCAAAAATGACGCTGGAAGAAAAGGCGGCGATGTGTTCGGGCGCGGACTTCTGGCACACGGAGGCGGTGGAACGTCTGGGAATTCCGGCGATGATGGTTTCCGACGGACCGCACGGCCTGAGAAAGCAGGATCAGGAAGCGGATAATCTGGGCGTGAACGACAGCATCAAGGCGGTCTGCTTCCCGGCGGGCTGCGGCACGGCGGCCAGCTTCAACCGGGAGCTGATTACGAAGATGGGAGAGGCGCTGGGAGAGGAATGCCAGGCGGAAGGCGTGGGCGTGATTCTGGGGCCTGCGGTGAACATCAAGCGTTCTCCTCTGTGCGGTCGGAATTTTGAATATTATTCCGAAGACCCCTATGTTGCCTCCGAAATAGCGGGCGCGTTGATTGCGGGTGTGCAGAGCAAAAACGTGGGAACCAGCATCAAGCATTTCCTGGCGAACAATCAGGAGCACCGCAGGTTGTCTTCCTCTTCTGAGATCGATGAACGTACCCTGCGGGAAATCTATCTCGCGGCATTTGAGGGCGCGGTGAAAAAGCAGAAGCCCTGGACCGTCATGTGCTCCTACAACCGGATCAACGGCACCTATGCGGCAGAAAACAAAGAGATGCTCACTGATGTGCTTCGGAAGGAATGGGGATTTGACGGCTTTGTGGTGAGCGACTGGGGCGCAGTCAATGACCGTGTGCCCGATCTGGAAGCGGGGCTGGATCTGGAAATGCCCTCCTCCGGCGGCGTGAATGACCGGCTCATCGTGGAAGCGGTGAAGGAGGGACGGCTGAAGGAAGAGGTCCTAGACCAGGCGGTTGAGAATATTCTGAACATCGTGTTCCGTTATGAAGAAAACAGGGATAAAACGGCTGTTTTTGACCGGGACAAGGATCATGAGCTTGCGAAGAAGGTGGCAGAGGAAACCTGCGTTCTTCTGAAAAACGAGGACAGCATTCTGCCGCTGGAAGAAAAGGCGGAGATCGCATTCATCGGAAAATATGCGGGTAAGCCCCGCTACCAGGGCGGCGGAAGCTCTCATATCAACAGCCATAAGGTGACCAGCGCCTGGGACTGTGTGAAGGACTGGGGAAATGTTTCTTTTGCGGAGGGCTTCCGGGATGATGTGGACAAGACGGACGAAGCGCTCCTTACAGAAGCGGTGGAGCTTGCGAAAAAGGCCAAAGCCGCGGTGATCTTTGCCGGACTTCCCGATTCCTTTGAATCCGAGGGCTTTGACAGAACCCATATGCGGATGCCCGACTGCCAGAATGAACTGATTGCCCGTGTGGCCGCCGTGCAGCCCAATACCGTTGTGGTGCTTCACAACGGCTCCCCGGTGGAAATGCCCTGGGCGGATCAGGTGAAGGGAATCCTGGAGGCCTATCTGGGCGGCCAGGCCGTGGGAGCTGCGGTTGTGGATATCCTCTTCGGAAAAGTGAATCCCAGTGGAAAACTTCCGGAGACTTTCCCCTGTCAGCTGGAGGACAATCCGTCCTATCTGTATTACTCCGGAGAAGGTGACCGGGTGGAATACCGGGAAGGCGTGTTTGTGGGTTACCGTTACTATGACAAGAAAAAAATGGAAGTCCGCTTCCCCTTCGGCTATGGCCTGTCCTACACGACCTTTGCCTATTCCGAGCCTAAGATCAGCGCGCAGCGCATTCAGGATACGGATACCGTCACCATCCGCGTGGACGTAACCAATACGGGAGACCGTGCCGGAAAGGAAGTGGTGCAGCTCTATGTATCTGCGCCTGACAGTAAGGTGATCCGTCCGGTGAGAGAACTGAGAGGATTTGATAAGATTGAGCTTGCACCGGGAGAGACGAAGATGGTCAGCTTCACGCTGGACAAGAGGGCATTTGCTTACTGGAACACGGATATCCACGACTGGTATGTGGAAAGCGGTAAATATCTGATCCAGATCGGCTCCTCTTCCCGCGATATCGCCATTGAGCAGGAGGTATATGTGGAATCCACCAGAAGGCTTCCCAGACACTATACCATGGACACCCCCTTTGGCGATCTGATGGATGATCCGGAGGCGATGAAGCTTCTTGAGCCTCTTATGCAGATCGATTTTCTGGAGAAAAAGGAAGACGAGGATACCACAGACGCGGCAGCTGAGGCCATCACTGCAGATATGAAGGATGCAATGGTGAAATACATGCCCCTGCGCGGATCCTTCAGCTTCGCCTCCGGAAGAGTTACGCCCCGGCAGCTTCAGGAGGTGCTGGATAAGCTGAATGGCTGAGATAAAGCTGTGTAAAAGAATCCGGCTGTGTGGAACGCGCGGAAAGGAATAAAGAAATAAGAGAACTCCATGGGAAGAAATGGATGCCTGACTGCGGCGTCATATTTCGAAACATGGAGTTCTTGATCTTTTCCCCCAAAAAATTCAGAAAAGATTTGGCTTTTTCGTTCGATTGTAGTAGTCTGATAGCAGGACCCCGAGAACAGGGAAAACGGAGGAAAAGAGAAAATGGAAGAAGAGAGAAGGGAACGGATATCCTGCCGGAATGTGGATATCACAGGGGGATTCTGGCAGGAGAAACAGAAGCTGTTTCGTGAGGTGACGGTGGACGCGGTGTACGACCGCTTTGAAGAGACCGGACGGTTTGAAGCGTTAAACTGCGCATGGAAGGAGGGAATGCCGAACCGGCCGCATATTTTCTGGGATTCCGATGTGGCAAAATGGATCGAGGGAGCGGCATATTTTTTGCTGAAGCAGCGGGATGAAGAACTGGAAGCGAGGGCAGACGAGCTGATTGACCGGATGGAGAAGCATCAGTGGGAGGACGGTTACCTGAACAGCTACTTTACAACCGTGGAGCCGGAAGAAAGGTTTCAGCGCAGGACGGATCATGAGCTGTACTGCGCAGGACATCTGGCGGAAGCCGCCGTCGCCTATGCGCAGGCGACCGGCAAGAGGAAGCTGCTTGAAATCGTGGAAAAATACATGGCGCTGATTGACCGTGTGTTCAGGCAGGAGCATTCCGCAGCCTTTGATACGCCCGGCCATGAGGAGATTGAACTGGCCCTGTACCGGCTCTATGAATATACCGGAAAGGAATGCTACCGCAGGCTGGCGGAATATTTCGTGGATACGAGAGGGACCAGCAGCCGGGATGAAACCTATGATTTTACCGATCAGGAACACATGCAGTCCCATCTTCCGGTCAGACAGCAGAAAACCGCGGAGGGGCACAGCGTAAGAGCTCTGTATCTGTACTGCGCCATGGCGGATCAGGCCAGGATCGATAAGGATGGGGAAATGGCCCGGGTCTGTGAGACATTATTTGAAAACATCACAAGAAAGCGGATGTATATCACCGGAGGAGTCGGATCCACCCATCGGGGGGAATCCTTTACCTTTGATTATGATCTTCCGGAATATACGGCATATAATGAAACCTGCGCTTCCATTGCGCTGGCCATGTTCTGCCGCAGGATGTGGCTGCTGGAAGCGGATGGAAAATATGCGGACTGTGCGGAAAGAGCCATATACAATACGGTGCTCTCCGGGGTATCCCTGTCGGGAGACCGCTTTTTCTACGAGAACCCGCTGTCGGCAGACCCGGTAAGGAACGCCTTCAATGTCTCAAGGGCGAAGGGACTCCAGGAGCATCTGCCCATACTGAGCAGAGTGAAGGTATTTGACTGTTCCTGCTGTCCGCCCAATCTGCTCCGTTTTGTCGGATCGATTGCAGATTATATGTATTCCGTTTCCGGAAATACCATATATGCCCACTGCTACATGGATGCGGAAGGGGAGATTGAAACGTCCGTAGGAAAGATGAAGCTGAAGCAGGAAACCGGATACCCCTATGACGGAAAGATCCGCATCCTCACAGAAACGGAAGCGACATGTGAAATTGCCCTGCATCTGCCTTCCTGGTCAGAACAATGGAAGCTTACCATAAACGGAAAAGAAGCGGAAGCCGTGTTAAGAAAGGGTTATCTTTATGTGCAGCGCGAGTGGAAATGCGGAGACTGCCTGGAGCTGGAACTGGATATGGGCATCCGCTTCTGGGAATCCAATCCCAGAGTAATCGATACCAGCGGAAGAATTGCGGTTACGAGAGGACCGCTGGTGTTCTGCGCGGAAGGAATTGACAATGAAGATCTTTTGCTGCGGGATGTACGGGTCAAACCCATGCAGGAAGGGAAAATCTGTTTCAGGCAGATGGAAGGAACGACGCTTCCGGTGCTGGAACTGGATGCTGAGGCGAGAGAGGAAGAGGCGGATTTGTATGTGAAGCCGGGAAAATCTCTCCGGAATGTGAAACTGCATCTGATTCCCTATTTTGCCTGGGCGAACAGACAGGTTACCTCAATGAACACCTGGTTTCTGGAAGA
>UQVK01000081.1 GCA_900544445.1 uncultured Lachnospiraceae bacterium | reverse complement strand
TATGGGACTGATTGGCAATATCAGAGAAGAGATCCGCATCATAAGGGAGCGGGATCCGGCGATCCATTCCTCGCTGGAGGTATTTCTGTATCCCAGCTTTAAGGTGATGCTCCATTACCGGGTGGCGCACAGGCTGTACCAGTCGGGCCATTTTTTCCTGGCAAGATGGATTTCCCAGCGCGGCGCAAGAAAAACCGGAATCGAGATTCATCCGGGCGCACAGATCGGAAAAGGATTTTTCATCGACCATGGAAACGGGGTGATCATTGGAGAAACCACGGTGATCGGCGACAACGTGACCCTCTATCAGGGCGTCACTCTGGGCGGCACGGGAAAGGAGCATGGCAAGCGTCATCCCACAGTTTGCGACAACGTGATGATCAGTGCAGGCGCGAAGGTGCTGGGCTCCTTCACCATCGGAGAAAATTCCAAGATCGGCGCAGGAAGCGTGGTGTTAAGCGAGGTGCCGCCCAATTCCACAGTGGTGGGCGTGCCGGGCCGGGTGGTGAAGCGGGGAAATCAGCCCATTCCCAGGGAAACCATGGATCAGGTACATCTGCCCGATCCTGTTAGGGAGGAAATCTCCGCGCTGCAGAAAGAAAATTCAGAACTGGTGAACAGACTGCTTGACCTGGAGGCGCAGGTGCGGTACCTTAGAAGAGCGGAAGAAAAGGAGAAACAGACGAAATGAAGATTTACAATACTCTCACAAAGAAAAAAGAAGAATTTGTCCCCATCACCCCGGGCGAGGTGAAGATGTATGTGTGCGGACCCACCGTATACAACCTGATCCACATCGGAAACGCCCGTCCCATGATTGTGTTCGATACGGTGCGCCGCTATTTTGAACACAAGGGATATAAAGTGAATTATGTCAGCAACTTCACTGATGTGGACGATAAAATCATCAAGAAGGCCATCGAGGAAGGCGTGGACGCCGACGTGATTTCCGAGCGCTACATCGCGGAATGCAAAAAGGATATGGAATCCCTGAACGTGCGCCCCGCCACAGTGCATCCCCAGGCCACTCAGGAGATCTGCGGCATGCTGGAGATGATCCAGAAGCTGATCGACGACGGCCACGCTTACGTGGCGGACGACGGAACGGTGTATTACCGTGTGAGAAGCTTCCGTGATTATGGAAAGCTGTCCCACAAGAACCTGGACGATCTGGAGGGAGGAAAGCGTTCCCTTCTGGTGTCCGGCGAGGATCAGAAGGAGGATCCGCTGGACTTCGTGCTCTGGAAGCCCAAGAAGGAAGGAGAGCCCTACTGGGGGTCTCCCTGGTGCAACGGCCGTCCCGGCTGGCACATCGAATGCTCCGTGATGAGCAAAAAATATCTGGGAGATGAGATTGACATCCATGCGGGCGGAGAGGATCTGATTTTCCCGCACCATGAAAACGAAATCGCCCAGTCCGAGGCGGCGAACGGAAAGCCCTTCGCCCATTACTGGATGCACAACGCTTTCCTGAATATCGATAACAGGAAGATGAGTAAATCCGCAGGAAACTTCTTCACCGTGCGGGATATCATTTCCAAATATGATCCCCAGGTGCTGCGCTTCTTCATGCTGTCAGCTCATTACAGAAGTCCTCTGAATTTCTCCGCGGAGCTGATGGAGGCGGCGAAGAACGGTCTGGAGCGCATCCTGACCGCGGTTTCCAATCTGAATTTCCTTCTCTCCAAAGCAGAGGACAGAGAAATGACGGAAGAGGAAAAGAAGCTGCTGGAGGAGGCAAAGGTTTATACCACCCGCTTCGATGAGGCCATGGATGATGATTTCAATACGGCGGACGCCATTGCGGCCATCTTTGAGCTGGTGAAATTCATCAATACCAACACGAACGGTGAATCTTCCAAAGCCTATCTGTCCGCCCTTCATGAACAGATCCGGGAGCTTTCCGATGTATGCGGCCTGATCGTGGATCAGAAGGAGGAAATGCTGGATGCGGATATTGAAAAGCTGATCGAGGAACGGCAGGCGGCCAGAAAGGCGAAGGATTTTGCCAGAGCCGACGCGATCCGTAACGAGCTTCTTGAAAAGGGGATTGTCCTGGAGGACACCCGTGAGGGCGTGAAATGGAAGAGAGCCTGACGCTGCTGAAGCTGATCAAACGGGACTTTGGGCTGGGGGAGGTGGATCTGAGAACCCTGTCTCCCCTGACGCTGGCTTTCGTGGGAGACTGCGTGTATGATCTGATCCTGCGGACCGTGATCGTGGAGCGGCACAATGCCAGCCCCAATCAGCTGCACCGGGAAAAGAGCCGGCTGGCAAAGGCGCCCGCTCAGGCGGAGATGGCGGAGGCCCTGCAGGAGCATCTGACCCAGGAGGAACTCGCCGTCTACCGCCGCGGGCGCAACGCCAAATCTCATACCACGGCGAAAAATGCCTCCGTGCTGGACTACCGGAAGGCCACCGGGCTGGAAGCCCTTTACGGCTGGCTGTATCTGTCCGGACAGGAGGAGCGTTTGCTTCAGCTGCTCCGCCTGTCGCTGGATGAGCTTGGCTGGAGGCTCTGAGCCGGGAAGTCAGAAGCTGGAATTTTGAAACTGTGGTCTGCTGTCCGACAAACAGCAGCTGCGTTGGAGGAAAACATGCGATATCAGGAAATGACCATAGAAGGAAGAAATGCGGTGGCGGAGGCTCTGCGGGCCGGAAAACCCATCGACCGGCTGTTTATCCAGGATCACTGCCAGGATGGGCCGGTACTGACGATCAAGCGGCTTGCCAGGGCGAAGGACATCCCGGTCAAATATGTGGAAAAGGAGCGGCTGGATCAGCTTTCGGAAACCGGACGCCATCAGGGCGTCATCGCCTATGCCGCGGCCTATGAATATGCGCAGGTGGAGGACATGCTGGCGGCGGCGCAGGAGAAGGGCGAGCCCCCCTTCCTCTTTCTGCTGGACGGGATTGAGGATCCTCATAATCTGGGAGCCATCATCCGGACGGCAAATCTGGCCGGGGCACACGGCGTCATTATCCCGAAGGACAGGGCGGCGGGCCTGACGGCCACCGTTGCCCGCACATCCGCCGGAGCGCTGAACTATACGCCGGTGGCCCGGGTGACCAATCTGGCAAAGACCATGAAGGAACTGAAAAAACAGGGCATGTGGTTCGTCTGTGCGGATATGGACGGAACGGTCATGTATGACCTGGATTTGAAGGGCTCCATCGGCCTGGTGATTGGAAATGAGGGAGAGGGCGTCGGCAGACTGGTGAAGGAGACCTGTGATTTTACAGCTTCCATTCCCATGAAGGGGGATATCGATTCCCTGAACGCTTCCGTGGCGGCCGGGGTTCTCGCCTATGAAATCGTGCGGCAGAGGCTTGGAAAGTAAATGAAGGGGAATGGGTTTCTGACAATTGTCGGCTGCGGCCTGCTGGCCGCTTTCCTTTTATCCATGACGGGGTCCGCCGCATCCGCCGCGCCGCGGCAGGAGAAGACCGCTGCTGTGGAAAAGGAAGAGGAGACGGCGGAAGAAACAGAACAAAAGCGGTCTGTTTCTGAAAACGCGGTTTCGGGAAACAATGTGTCAGGAAACAGCGTGTCAGGAAATGGTGTTTCGGGAAACGCCGTTTCCGAAAATCGGATTTCCGCGAAGCTGCTTCTCCGGCCTTCTGGGGGAAGAAGAACGGATGTCTCTGGAAGCGGTGTCTCTGGAAACAATGTATCAGGAAACAGCGTGTCAGAAAATACCGTTTCTGGAAATGGTGTCTCCTCGAACAGCGTGTCTGAAAACCGCATTTCCGAGCGTAGCATTTCAGAAAATGATGTTTCCGGAAACAGCATCTCTGCGAACGCTGTCTCGGGAAACGCCCTGCCGGATCCGGACCTGGACCATCGGCTGACACTGAAGGAGCGGCAGGAGGCAATGAGTTCCCATAAGCAGACGATGCGGGCGAATGAACAGGACAGAAAGACCATTTCCGAAAATGATATTGATTTTTCGGAAATTAAAATCGCCTGTCTGGGGGACAGCATTACCCAGGCGGTGAATCTGGATACGCTGGATCATTATCAGGAGCTGGCCTGGCCCCATGTCCTTAAGGAGGCTCTGGGGGCTGAGGAGGTTGTGAATCTGGGGATCGGAGGCTCTTCCATTGGAAGATACTGGGCGGACGCTTTTGTGGACCGGTATACGGAGATCCCGGAGGATACGGATCTGATCTTTGTCATGGGTGGAACCAACGACGGCTTCTGCGCCAGCTTTGTGGAATTTGGGAATTCCGAAGAGCGCGCGCCGCGCACGTTCTGGGGAGATCTGGATGAACTGATGGACGGGCTGAAGGAAGATTATCCGGAGGCTGAGGTGATTTTCCTGACGCCGATTCCCAACAGCCTGCATGATTATCTGAAAGCGGAGCGAAAATATCTGATGCCCCAGGAAGAATTTTCAGAGGTGATTATCACTTTGGCAGAAGAACATGGAATGGAGGTTTTTGACCTTTATAATTCCAACATTCTGGACGGGCACGATAAGGACAACATTCTGCATCTGATGCCGGACGGCGTGCATCCGAATGCGGAGGGCTACCGTATTTTGGGTGAACATGTTGCGGCGGAGCTCATCCGGCTGCTGGATGAGAGAAAAGAACAGCTGCCTGAAATGAGCCTGCCGTCTGAAAAACAGAGCCGTAAGGAGGCCGGCGGGAACCATTCCGGTTCACGCCAAAGAATGGCTGACGCCATTCTTTTGGAATGAATGCCGCCTGCGGCGGCAAAATAAGGAGGTAAAGTGAGCGCTTTATATGCGGATTACAGCGACGAGGAGCTGATCGGGCTGCTCCGGGAGGGAAGGCGCGATATCACGGATTATATCATGGAAAAGTACAAGGGAATGGTAAAGGCGAAGGCCAGATCCATGTTCCTTTTGGGCGGCGACAGCGATGACCTGATTCAGGAGGGGATGATCGGCCTGTTCAAAGCTGTCAGGGACTATGACAGCGGCAGGGACGCGAGCTTTTCCACCTTTGCGGAGCTGTGTGTGTCGCGGCAGATGTATACGGCGGTACAGGCATCCACAAGAAAAAAGCATATGCCGTTAAATACCTATATTTCCCTCTACGGCGCACAGGGAGAGGCGGAGGAGGCGGAGCTGATGAACGCGATACCCGCCGACAGTGAGAAAAGCCCGGAGGAGCTTTTCATAGACAGAGAAAATGTAGAGGTCCTGGAGCGGACCATCGAAAAGGAGCTGAGCGCCTTTGAAAAGCAGGTGCTGGACCTGTACATCACAGGAATGCACACGCCGCAGATCGCGAGGGTGCTCGGAAGAGACGCAAAAAGTACGGATAACGCGCTGTCACGGATCAGAAGCAAGCTGAGAAAGGCGATAGGCGATGAAGGAAGAAAAAGGAAATGACCACATGATCAAGCTGAATTTTGCCGGAATTCATACCAGACAGGAGCTGCACCGGTATCTGGAGGAAAAACTGCAGCTTCCTCAGTCGCAGGGAGAAAGTCTGGATAATATTTATGATTTTCTGACCCTGGCGGCCGGACGGCTGCACATCATTGTGGAAGGAATGTCAAGAAACCGTTCGAAGCTGGGCGGCTATCTGGATGGCGTGGTGCGTTCGCTGCGCGCGGCGGAGGCTGTGACGGAAGGACTGACACTGGAGGTGAGGGAGCAGATGGACGCGGATAAGGAATGGCTGGATAACCCGGCCGTTGTGGAGCAGTCCTGCGCCTACAGCCGTCCGGTCATGGTGGGGATGGGCGATGCGCCGGTTCCCGTTTCCGGTCAGGAAGGACTGATGTACCGGGCGGAGGGCATGCCATATCTGCGTCTGTGCTTTGCAAACGCCGTAGATGTGCAGATCGATATCGGGGGTGTCCGTTATCCTTTTCTTGAGACGGAAAGGGACGTCTGGACCGTGGATCTGCCGCTGGATCCGGGTTTTTATTATGTTCATCTTTATGTGGACAACTGTCTGGTGTTGAGTCCCTTCCTTCCCATCGGCTACGGACACTGCCGGCCGGCGAATTACATAGAGGTGGGACCGATGGAGGAGTTCTGCCTGATGAAGGATGTGCCGCACGGCACGATCCGTCATGAATACTTTGTCTCCTGGACGACGGGAAGAACGGAAACCTGCGTCTGTTATGTGCCGCCGGGATATGAGGAAGGAAGCGGAGAATATCCGGTTCTGTATCTGCAGCACGGCTTCGGAGAAAATGAGAGAGGCTGGATCTGGCAGGGGAAGGTGAACCATATCATGGATAATCTGCTGGCGGAAGGAAAGGCTGTGCCCATGCTGATCGTGATGGCGAACGGCATGGTGATGACGGAATGCGAGGCCGGAAAGCTTCAGCTGAGGCACGAACTGTTCCTGGAGGAACTGAAGCAGGATATCATTCCTTTCATCGAGCAGAAGTACCGGGTAAAAAAAGACAGAGAGCACCGGGCGATGGCGGGACTTTCCATGGGTTCCATGCAGACCAGCATGCTGATCGGAAAGGATCCGGAGCTGTTCGCCTGGGCAGGATTGTTTTCCGGTTTCCTGCACAATCTGGTCGGGGAGCATCCGGACAACAGCCATCTGGAGGAGATCCGAAAGCCTGAATTTTCCCGAAACATGAAGCTGCTGTTCCGCGGCATGGGCAGACAGGATGATTTCTGGAAAAATTTTGAGGAGGACGATGCCTTTTGTGAGGAATACGGCGTAGTGTGCATCCGTCGGGAATATGAGGGTGGCCACGACTGGAATGTGTGGAGAAAATGTATCCATGATTTTCTGCCGATGCTGTTCGTCTGAAGCGCTGACATAAAGCAGTTCACGGACGGGCTGGTAAACATCAATATAGAACTACATAAATGAGGACAGTGGCTGTCGGCAGCTAAGGAGGCGCGATGGAAAAAACAGTGGAAGAAGAGAGGGAGATACAGAAAGAGCGTGAAACGGCTGTCGCTGCCGTGAAAGGCTGTGAGAAGCCGGAGGAATTGGGGCCGCTTCTGTGGCGGGTGATCGAGCTGTATGCTGGAGAACCTTTTTTTACCAGTAAGCAGCTGCCCTTTACCTATACGGTAAAGGGACGGGAGCTGTTCTGTGGCCGGCGGGAAAAATCGATTACAGAAGCCACGTTTGCGCGGGCCTATGAAAAAATTCAGGCGGCAGAGGCCGCGGGCGATCCCATCAAGGGGCCGAAAAAGCTTTGCATGTTCGGTGCGCCCTATATCTGGGGAATCCTGAAGGGAACGGGACTGATCTGACAGGAAGAAGTGGACATCACAGGCAGAAAAAATTGCCTTTGATGTCCAAACTTTTTTCAGTTCTGCCGCATCTTTAAGATGTATATAAGAAAAGACCGGGTTCGCTCCGGTAATATAAATTGGAAGCCGCCCGGCGGCAAAAAGGAGGAAATATGAATCAGTAATTGCAATAGCAGGAATGATGAGCCTGTGGCTTGCGGCCTGTGGTCAGGCAGGAGGAACGCAGAATGTACAGACGGAGCCTTCGGTTGTGGAAACCGTGCAGGAAACGCAGAACAGTGAGGAAACGTCTGCCGCCGAAGAAACGCAGGCTGCACAGTCGGAGGCCTCGGCAGAGTCAGCGGTTCCGGCACAGACGGAAACGCCGGTGCAGACCGAAGTGCCTGAGGAAACGGGAGGGGCTTCAGAGACGTCTTCTTCAGAAGAACAGGTTTCCGGCGGATATGCGGATAATTTTGCAGTTGACAGCGAGGCGTCCGCAGCATTCGGAACCCGGATCAAGGATGCCGTTGCCGCGCAGGATATTGAGGCGCTTGCAGATCTGGCATCCTTCCCGCTCTATGTGGGTTTTACGGATGAAAGCGTGAGTGTTACCTCCAGAGAGGAATTTGTGGCCCTGGGAGCGGAGCGTATTTTCACTCCCGAGCTGGTGGAATCTGTGGGCAATGCGGATGTGAGCAGCCTTTCTCCCAGCATGGCGGGATTTGTCCTGTCCTCAAATGATGGTCCAAACATCATTTTCAGCGTGGTAAACGGCGCGCTTGCCATTCAGGGAATCAATTACTAGGCGGATGAAAAGAAGGAAGGGGGACGGATGCAATGAGGAAAAGGATACTCACGATATGCGCGCTGCTGCTGACCGGGATGCTTGCTGCGTGTGGAACGCAGCAGCCGCAGGGAACGGAAAGTGCGGCGGCGGCAGGAACAGAAAGCCTGCCGGAAACAGAGAGCGCCGCTGCAGCGGAGAGCGTAGAAGAAACGCAGCCGGCAGAGCAGACGGAGACGGGCGCGCAGGAAACCGTGACCGGACAGAATACCGATCCGCAGACGGCCCTGGGAGAGATGGAGGCTCTGCTGGGAATGCAGGATGAGGAGACCGCAGATCTCCTTGGCGGCGGAGAGGAAAACTGGACGGAGGATAAGAGTTTTTATATCGGCCGTCACTATGAAGTGGAAATGGGGAGCACCGTTTATCAGGTTCATACGAGCTGCGATGATGAAAAGATCGTGAACTCGGTTTCCATATGGCTATCTGACGGGGAACGGAGTGTACAGCAGGAAGAGGTGGATCAGTGGGTGCAGATCCTGAACGAATTTACGGGAACAGAACCCGTGTATGACGAAACCACTTCTGAGGCCGGCAGCAAAAACTGGAAATGGATGGCAGATGGAAACATTATCACATTGAACTGGCTGGATACGATTTTTACCATCAGCATGAATCCGGCGGTTGGAGAATTGAAATAATGGAAGAGAAGGGCAGCGCAGGATCATCGAATGGGATGAGGGAGCGATGCCCTCTTTTTTTCTTTTGATTACGCTTTGCCACCTTCCTGAAAATATGGTATGCTTTCAGACATAGCGTAAACAATATTTCAAGAAGGCTATGAGCAGATGAACGACAGAGACAGAAAAAAAGCCGGTCAGGACGGCATCGCCGTGGCATGCAGGCTTCATCCGGAACTGACCCGGGCGGAACTGGCAGAAGCGGCGGCAAGGTATCATTTTGGCGATACGGTAGAAGCAGGGGAGGCGGGCCTCCCTGAAATTTATGAACGGCTGCAGAAAGCTGTGGACTGCCGGGCAGTTTATGGACTGAATGAAGAAAAGCGGGAAGCGGCCGCCGTCATCACGCTGGGAGCGCGTGTGGACGCGCTGCAGGAGGCGTATCAGAGGCAGGGATTGCTGACGGAAGCCTATCAGGCGGACTGTCTGTGCAGAGAACTGCTCCGGAAAGGGAACCGGGCGCTGGATGAGGCTATCCGGGAACGGGCAGGCCTGTACGCCGAGCGTTATCTGTTTCCGGGACAGAATCTCCCGCTTGAGGAGATGAAAGGGATTTTTACGCAGCTGGAAGAAGGCCTCCGGTGCGGCCCTGCACATGGGGAAGGGCCTGACCGGCGCCTTCCCGTGCACCTGTTGCCGGGATATGTGCTGCTTCCCAGACAGAGCGTGGCCTATGTGATCCGGCTGTCGGAGAGTGCCCGGACGGAATGTGTCGGCATCTGTGCGGAATGTGAGCGTCGGGAAAACTGTGAGTCCTTTGCTTGGTCAAAAGCGTAGAAACGCTTCGGAACGGAGGTAAGAATGGAAAAAGGTCTGATTCATTTATACACGGGAGAAGGAAAGGGAAAAACTACAGCTGCAGTCGGGCTTGCGGTGCGTGCTGCAGGCGCAGGAAAGCGGGTGATGTTCCTTCAGTTCATGAAGGGAAGGGACACGGGAGAACTTCACGCGCTGGATCAACTGCCGGGGATTGAAATTTTAAGAAGTAAAAAGGATTTCGGTTTCTATTTTCAGATGACGGAAGAGCAGAAGGAGGAACTGACCCGGATCCACAATGAACTTCTGGAACAGGCGGTGGAACGAACGCTGGCTGGTGAGGCGGATGTGGTTGTGCTGGATGAGGTGACCTATCCCATAAACTGGAAGCTTCTCGATGAAACGCTTTTGCGAAGGCTTCTGAGCCGGGAGGATGATAAGCCGTATTTCCCGGAAATCGTCTGCACCGGAAGGGAGCCGCAGGAGTGGCTTGTGAACTGCGCGGATTATGTGACCCGAATGGAGTGCGTAAAGCACCCCTTTGACAGGGGGATCGGCGCGAGGGAAGGAATCGAGTATTGACCGTAAAGAGAGGGAAGTACATGCGAAAGCGGCGTTTGAAAGCAGAGGGGGAGCATATTGGGGGCGTTGAACCAATCAGAAAAAAGAGAACTGGGGTTGTGCGTTCAGGCCGTTTTGGCTGTTTCCGGTTGTTTTTGCTGTTCGTTCTGCTTTTGGCGGCAGCAGCATTGTTCCTTGACGGGGATGATCCGGAAAAAATCGGTGCGGGAGTGGAAGGTACGGGCGCCTCTTTGGCAGACGTCTTTCCGGTTGGAAGCGTGACGGGAGCAGAACTTGTAAATCTGGCCCTGCAGGAAGGCGTGACGGTGACGGCGGACAGCGTGGAAACAGAAACATTTTCGCCAAAGAAGGCGGCAGATGGAGACCGGAGTGATTCTGCCAGCCGCTGGTCCTCTGCCAATGAGACGGGACAGCCCGTCCACTGGCTGATGTTTGAATTCGCGGAAGAAAAACAGGTTTCCTTCGTGCGGCTGTACTGGGAAAGGCTGAATGTGGAGGGCTTCGTGCTGGAAAGCTCTCCGGATGGGAAGAACTGGACAGTGGCCGCAGAAATCACAGAAAGCCCGGAAGCGAACGAGCAGTGTATCGTGCTGGACAATCCTGTTCCGGGGCGGTATTTCCGCATTCGCACGACGGCGGTGTCTGACAGCGAGGAAAATCAGTACCTCTATTATCAGAACGTTTCTCTGCTGGAGGCGGAGCTGTATGGGGAGGTGCCGCTGAGTTATTCGCTGGGGGAACTTTCGGTGGAAACGGCGGAGGACGGAAGCCGCCGCCTCACGCTTCCATTTGTACCGGCGGACGTGGAAATTGAGATCGCGGGAGCGGATTATGAGCAGGTGATCGGCCTGGACGGCACGGTTTATCCCACTTTGGAGGAAAAAGAGGTGGAAGTGGGCTTCCTTCTCACCAGGGACGGCGTGTCGGAGGAGACGCCGGGCTATACGGTAACGGTTCCGGCAGTGGAGCAGGTGGCTCCGGCAGGGGAAACGCTTTCTGAAAATTCACGCCCCTCCGTCACGCCGGAGGTGGCGGAATGGCGCGGAGGCAGCGGGAGCTTTTCTCTGCGGGAAGACGGCCGGATTCTGGTGGATGAAAAATGGCAGGAGGAGGCCGGGGAGGCTTTTGCCTCCCTGCAGACGGCGCTGAAGACTGCGTCCGGTCATTCGGATTCTGACAGCGGAGAGACGCAGATCCTTATTGGGACGAAGGAGGAGATGCAGGACGGAGACATTTATCTGGGAATCGCATCGGAGGAGCTGGGACTTGGCGAAGAAGGCTATCTGTGTGAAATTCGTCAGGACGGCATCGTCCTGCTGGCACAGGAAGCGAAGGGCATGATCTGGGGCGTAAATACGCTCTGCCAGCTTCTGGACGCGGAGAATGAGGAAGCGGAGGAAATCGCCTGCGGCATCATCCGGGATTACCCGCGTTACTCCGTAAGGGGCTTTTCCATTGACATCGGAAGAAGGATGGTTTCCATGGATACGCTCCGGGAAATGGTGCTGGAACTTTCTGCCAGCAAGATGAATACGCTGGGCGTGCATCTGAACGATAACGAGATTCTTTCCACCAGCAGGAAAAATGACAGCATTGAGAACGCGTTTACCGCCTATTCCGGTTTCCGTCTGGAATCCTCCCTGCAGAATGAAAAGGGGGAGAAAATCACCTCACAGGATGGAGCCTTTACCAAAGAGGAATGGAAGGAATTCACCGAATGGGCATCCGGCCTTGGCGTGGAGGTGGTGCCGGAGATCGATACACCGGCGCACAGCCTGGCCATCACAAAGGTGTTTCCGGAGACCGCGCTTGCGGATGAACCGGAAAATGTGGATCAGCTGGACCTTTCCGGAGAGGAAACGATTTCTCTGATCGAGGGACTCTGGAGGGAGTATCTGGATGGGGAGGATCCGGTTTTTTCCAAAGACGGAACCGTGCACATCGGCATGGATGAGTATTATGGGAATGCGCAGGATTACCGGGCCTATATGCAGAGACTGGTCAGCCTGGTAACGGAGAGCGGGCGAACTGTCCGCATGTGGGGAAGTCTGAGCCTGATTGAAAAAGCGAATGCGGCAGCCGTTCAGAAAGGGCAGTCCGCCTACCGCCTGTGGAGTGAGGAAGAAGAGGCTGCGGTTACGCCGGAACAGATTCAGGTGCAGATCTGGAGTTCTCAGTGGGCAGACCCGCAGAAAACATATCAGGCGGGCTATACGGTGATCAACTCCTTAAACAGCAGCCTGTACATCATTCCGGGCGGAGGATATGATTTCCTGGATCTGGAAGCTCTTTCGGACTGGGAGCCCAACGAATATCCCATGGGCGGACAGACGCAGGTGCTCCCGGCCTGGTCCGGAAGGGTGGCGGGCGCCATTTACTGCCTGTGGAATGATACCATCGGCAGCCTGGAGGCGGGAATTACCGAGGAAGGAATCTATGAGCGGTTTTCGCAGCCCCTTGAGCTGCTGTCCGGAAAGCTGTGGTAAACGCCTTCTTTCCGGTACTGCCTTGGGCTGATGTGATAGTAATTTTTGAAGGCCGAGGAAAAATGCTCGATGGAGGAATAGCCGAGATCCTCCGCAACCGAGGTGATGCTCCGCGTGGTGTCGGAGAGCAGGATGGCCGCGGCGGACATACGGGCTTCCGCTTTTTTCTGGAGGAAGGTCTTGCCGTACTGGCGCTGAAGCAGGCGTTCCGTCTGTCTGGTGCCGAGGCCAAGCTTATCCGCCAGATCTTCCAGGGACAGGTTCCGGTATTGATAGAGAAAATATTCTTCGATGATGAAAGCGGTTTTGTCAGCGGCTGCGGAAAGGTTTGCGGCCTTCGGACGACCGCTTTTTTCATAATTGCGCACCAGAGAAACCAGAAGCTGGCGCAGCAGCGCTTCCACCTGGAAGATGAAGCCCGTCCTGCGGTTCTGCAGTTCTTCAAAAATTTCCATCATCAGCACGCCGGCTTTCTGGGTATCCTGGCCGAACCAGAAGGGGGTATTTTCAAAGGTGGAAAGCAATTCCTCTTCGCCTGTGGAAAAGGAGGAGACATTTTTCCGCTTTTTTTCCGTTTTCAGATAGATACAGTATTCGCACATGGGGTCCTCGAGAAAGGGACTCTGCGCATGCTCCACATGGGGACCGGTGACAAAAAGCGTGTCCGGCGTGATTTCATGGGAAACTCCGTTGATGAGCGCCCGTCCGCGGCCCCGGGGAATATAGTGGATCTCATAGCTCCCATTTCCGTGAGAATGGCTGGGAATGGATCTCTGAAACCTTTCATAGACAAAGTTCAGCGTATGAAAGCGGACATCAGCGATGGTAAAATGGATATCTGCGTCCTTGTAATCTGTCCACATGACGGGCCTCCTTTTGAACAAAGGGCAGTTCCGATGCAGACTGTCTCGCCGGTTCTGCCTGAAAAGTTTGAATATGGGATCAGTGTATCAGAGTAACTTTTAAAAATCAATCCGGAAACTTAAGAGGGTCATTCGTTGACTGCCTGACAGTCATATGCTAACATAAAATCACGGTAGAAGTATTTGCGTTTCTTTGATACTGTGGAAAAGAATACTTGCTGCGAAATGTGTGGAGGTATGATACAGATGGGCGTTTACCTGAATAGTCCAATTGCATACGGCTTGTTTCAGGAAGCATACTCCTTATCGTATTATGTTGATAAGACAGATATTCTTTCGGAACTGGTGCCTTTGGTTGAACTGAAAAAGAACAGCCGGGAAAGAACCGGAGTATATCAGGGGAAAGGCCTGAAATATGTGGCAATTACCAGGCCCAGGCGGTTCGGAAAGACAATCATGGCGAATATGATCGCATCTTATTTTGGGAAGGGCGCAGACAGCCATGAGGAATTTGACACATTGAAGGTATCAAAATATGCCTGGTATAAGAGGCATTTAAACCAGCATAATGTGATCCACATTTCGTTTAATGAGATGCCGTTAAACTGTAATTCATATGATAATTATATTAATCGATTTGTAAAAGGCCTTCATCTGGACTTAAGGAAAGCTTACCCGGATGCGGAAATTGATAAGGATGATGACATATGGGATGCGCTGAATAAAATATATGTGTACTGCGGCGGCGAAAAGTTCATCTTTATTCTTGACGAGTGGGATTATATTTACCACCAGAATTTTGCAACAACTGCCGACAGGGAAAACTTCACAAAATTTTTAAGTAATCTCCTGAAGGATAAAGCTTATGTGGAGATGGCTTATATGACCGGCATCCTTCCCATCGCGAAATACTCAAGCGGTTCTGAACTGAACATGTTCTGCGAATACACGATGGCGACAGAAGAAAAATTCAGTGAGTATTTTGGTTTTACTGACAATGAGGTGGATGATCTGTATGACCGGTATTTAAAGATGGATATCCCGGAGCATAATGTGAAACGCGAAGGCCTGCGTGACTGGTATGACGGATATCATACCAAAACAGGAGAGCGTGTTTATAATCCCAGATCAGTAGTGCTTGCGTTACAAAATAACAATCTGGGAGATTACTGGACCAGTTCCGGTCCATATGATGAACTCTTTTATTACATCAGCGCCAATGTGGACAGCGTGAGAGACGATGTAGGATTGCTTCTCTCTGACATCCCGGTTCCCGCCAGAGTAAGGGAATACGCCGCTACATCCATGGAACTTAAAACAAGAGATGAGATATTCTCGGCCATGGTGGTCTATGGATTCCTGAATTTTGAGAATGGGTATGTGTCCATTCCCAATGAAGAGTTGAAGGATAAGTTTGCGGAAATGGCAGAAAAAGAACCTTCTCTTGGTACCGTATATAACCTTACCAGAGAATCGGGAAGGATGCTTGCGGCTACGAAAGCAGGCGATACAAGGACCATGACCGAAATCCTCAGCTTCGTTCACAATACGGAAAGCCCCCTGCTTGTATATAATAGTGAGGCAGAGCTGGCCTCAATCATAAAGCTGGCCTATCTGCAGGCAAGAGATTTATACCGTATAGAGCGGGAGGACAAAGCAGGCACGGGTTATGTGGATTTTATCTTCTATCCCATTCAGAAAAATGATGACGCTATTATCATAGAATTGAAAGTTAACCATACAGCGGAAGAGGCTGTCAAACAGATCAGGAACAGACAGTATGCGTTAAAGTTTGAAGGAAAGATCGGAGAAAAACCGGAGTACACAGGCCGTATTCTGGCTGTGGGTATTTCCTATTCCAAGGACGATCCCGAAAAGAGGCATGAGTGCAGGGTAGAGGTTTTAAGAGAAAAACTGTAAAGAAATAACGGCCCCGTAGGTTTCTATTCAATCTGCTGAGAGCACAGCAGATTGAATAGAAACCTACGGGGCATTTTTGTGCCATGCAAACGATTTAAAACCTGCGCTGATGCGACATAAAAAAGGGCAAATTGTCAAAAGATTCTCTTATTCTTTTGAGAGGGAAAATTTATAATGAAGGTACAAAGAGACAAGAAAATGAATGTTGCCGTTCGGCGGCAGGTAAGGGGCGGAGAAAATCAGAGATTTTCTCCTGGAAATTGGGCTTACGCCCAATTTCTCACAGATTTTAGTGCTGCCTGTCGGCAGCGGGAAAGGAGAGGAAGAAATGGAAAAAATGAGAATGCGGGGTGCGACGCTTCCTGGAAACAGTACGGTGGAAATGAAGGAGTTTGAGATTCCGAAGCCGGGGCATGGGCAGGTGCTGATTCAGACGAAGGCCACGACGATCTGCGGAAGCGATATCCGCTGCATCTACAGGGCGCATGTGGGAAAAGGACCGGAAGGTTATATTCCCGGTATGGTTGCAGGACATGAACCCTGCGGCGTGATTGTGGAAGAGGGAGAGGGCCTGAGACGCTTCAAAAAGGGGGATCGGGTGATCGTTTACCATATCTCCGGCTGCGGCGTGTGCAACGACTGCCGCAGAGGCTATTACATTTCCTGCAAGAGCCGCTTCCGTCAGGCGTATGGCTGGCAGAGAAACGGTGGAATGGCGCCTTATATTCTGGCGGAGGAAAAGGATCTGATCGCCCTTCCGGATGAACTGACCTACAAGGACGGCGCGCAGGTGGCCTGCGGCTTCGGTACGGTATATGAGGCCATTGAGAAAATCGGCATCTGCGGAAATGACGCGGTTCTGGTAACAGGCCTTGGCCCGGTCGGACTGGCGGCCCTGATGCTGGCAAAGGCCATGGGAGCCAACATGCTCATCGGTGTGGAGATGAACGAATACCGTGTGGAACTGGCGAAGAAGCTGGGACTGGTGGATTATGTGTTCACGCCGGATGAGGCGATGGAAGGAATCATGAAGGTGACAAACGGCCATGGCGTGGAGCGCGCCATTGATGCCAGCGCCAGCGATCCGGGACGGCAGCTTGCCATCCGTGCAACCAGAGAATGGGGTAAAATCGCCTTCGTGGGAGAGGGCGGAACCTGCACCTTCAATCCCAGCCCGGATATCATCCACGGTCAGAAGACCATCTACGGTTCCTGGGTAACCTCTCTGTGGAGAATGGAGGAGCTGGTTGAGAGACTGGTGCGCTGGGGCATCCATCCGGAGGATCTGATCACCCATGAATTCCCGCTGGACAAGGCGGACGAGGCGTATGCGCTGATGGCGGGCGGAAACTGCGGCAAGGTCGCAGTGGTATTCGACTGAGACAAAGGAGAACAGAAATGTCAGAAATCATAGAGCAGAACAAAATTCCCCGCAGGGCGCTGTATGACGGAACCACAATCCCTGCCGTGGGAATGGGAACCTTTGGAAGCGACAAATACGGACCGGAGCAGATCGCGGAGGCTGTTTACGGCGGAATCCGGGCGGGCTACCGGCTGATCGACTGCGCTTCCGTCTATATGAATGAGGATAAAATCGGAGAGTCGCTTTCCCGCGTCCTGAAAGAGGGCGTGGTGAAAAGAGAAGAGCTTTTCATCACCTCCAAGGTGTGGAACGACATGCATGCCGAAGGAAAGGTCATCAAATCTTGTGAAAAGAGCCTGAAGGACCTGCAGCTTTCCTACATCGACCTGTATTTCGTGCACTGGCCTTTCCCCAACTATCATGCGCCAGGCTGTGACGGGGATTCCCGCAATCCGGATTCCAGACCTTTTTCGGTGGAGGAATTTATGGTGACATGGAGACAGTGTGAGCGTCTGGTGGAGGAAGGCAAGGTCAGATATATCGGCATGTCCAACATGACGATTCCGAAGCTGGAGGCGGTTCTGCCTCTGTGCCGGATCAAGCCTGCAGCGCTGGAAATGGAACTGCATCCCGGATTCCAGCAGCCGGAGCTGTTTGATTATGCGAAGGCACACGGCATCCTTCCGGTGGGATACTGCCCCATCGGTTCGCCTTCCCGTCCGGAGAGGGACCGGACTGCGGAGGACATTGCGGATACGCAGATGCCGGAGATCGTGGAAATCGCAAAACGCCACAACGTACATCCGGCCATCGTCTGCCTGAAATGGGCGGTGCAGAGAGGACAGGTGCCGATTCCGTTTTCCGTGAAGGAGCCCCAGTATATCAGTAACCTGAAATGTGCAACGGAGGATCCGCTGACCGATGAGGAAATGGAAACCATCCGTCTGGCGGATAAAAACTGCCGGCTGATCAAGGGACAGGTATTCCTCTGGCCAGGAGCGAAGGGCTGGGAGGATCTCTGGGACGTGGACGGAACCATTACCCGTTAAAAAAGTGTAAAGAAGGGGCTGGCAGCAGAAGAGAAGCTGTCCGGCCTGTCAGGAGGGAAAAATAAATGCTGAAGGGAATACCCAAAATCATATCTCCGGAACTTTTAAAGGTTTTGTGCGAAATGGGACACAGCGACAGGATCGTGATCGCTGATGGAAATTTTCCGGCGGAGTCCATGGGAAAGGATGCGAAGGTGATTCGTATGGATGGGCATGGCATTCCGGAAATTCTGGATGCCATTCTGCAGCTTTTTCCGCTGGATACCTACGTGGAGAAGCCGTTTAATCTGATGCAGGTCATGCCGGGGGACGACGTGGAAACGCCCATCTGGGATGTTTATGAAAAGATCGAGGAAAAGTATGAGCCCCGGGGAAAGGCGGCAATCGGGCAGATTGAGCGTTTCACTTTTTATGAGGAAGCGAAGAAGGCCTATGCCATCATTGCGACGGGGGAGACGGCGCTTTACGCCAATATCATGCTGCAGAAAGGTGTGGTGACGGACTGATGAAGGACATGTATGAATACTTAAAACAGATCGATGAGGTGATCTCGCGCGGCCCTTACAAAGACGACTGGGATTCCTTAAGCGCCCATCCTCTGCCGAAGTGGTT
>UQVK01000080.1 GCA_900544445.1 uncultured Lachnospiraceae bacterium | reverse complement strand
GGGGGAAGATTGAAAAATAAGCCCGATGGCTTATTTTTCAATCGGCAGTTTTGCGGCGCTCCGATATGGAGGAAAAAATGGGAAAAAAGACGGCAATTGTGACGGGGGCGAGCCGGGGAATCGGCTATGCCATTGCGAAGCAGCTGGGGCTGGACGGTTACCAGGTGGTGATGCTGGCCACCGGCGCAAAGGAAAAATATGCGGAGGCTTTCGAAAAGCTGACAGAGCAGGACATCACCTGGCATTATGTACAGGGAAGCATTGACTGCGCGCAGGACCGTAGGCGGCTTCTGGACGAGACGCTCGCCCGCTTTGGACGGGTGGACGTGCTGGTGAATAACGCGGGAGTGGCTCCGCTTGAAAGAAAGGACATCCTGGAGATGAGCGAGGAGAGCTTTGACCGGGTGATGGGGATCAATACGAAGGGGACGCTGTTCCTGACGCAGCTTGTGGCAAATCAGATGCTGAAGCAGGAGTGGATCGGAAAGAAAAGGGGAACCATCGTCAACGTGGGCTCCTGTTCCGCGAAAGTTTCCTCTACCTCACGGGGCGAATACTGCATTTCAAAGGCCGGTGTCGCCATGATTACACAGCTGTTTGCGGACCGTCTTGCACCGGAGGGAATCCTGGTTCATGAGGTCAGGCCCGGCGTCATCGCCACCGATATGACCAGCGCGGTGAAGGACAAATACGACGCCATGCTGGAACAGGGTGTTTTTCCCATCAGGCGCTGGGGAACCCCGGAGGATGTGGCGGATGCGGTGAGTCTGTTCTGCTCGGACAGAATTCTTTATACCACGGGAAGCTATCTGGACGTTGACGGCGGCTTTCATATCCGACGTTTATGAAATGGGGAGGAAGATTGAAAAATAAGCCCGATGGCTTATTTTTCAATCGGCAGTTTTGCGTCGGAACGCCGCAAAACTGCTGTGATTGCAGCGAAAAAATCGCATGCGCGATTTTTTCGCGCGGTCGGAACAAAGGGCGTTCCGACATGGAGGAAAAAATGGCGTTTTTTAAGGAGATGGAAATTCGGACGCTGGTTGTGGGAACGGGAGCGGCCGGATATGGGGCGGCCGTGCGCCTGCATCAGTATGGGGAACGGGACCTGGCAATCCTGGCAGAAGAGGTAAAGGCCGGGACCTCACGCAATACCGGGTCGGATAAGCAGACTTATTATAAGCTGTCCCTTGCGGGCAGAGAGGCGGATTCCGTCCGCAGCATGGCGGAGGATCTGTTTCACGGGCAGTGCGTGGACGGCGATCTGGCGCTGTGCGAGGCGGCTCTGTCCGCAAGGTGTTTTTATCGTCTGGTGGAGCTGGGTGTCCCTTTCCCGGACAATGAATATGGGGAATATATCGGCTATCAGACGGATCACGACAGGGGAAGGCGGGCTTCCAGCGTGGGCCCCTACACCTCAAAAATCATGACGGAATGCCTGGAGCAGGAAGCGAAGCGCCGGCGGATTCCTGTTCTGGATCACAGGCAGGTGATACAGATTCTCGTAAAGGATGAAAAGGTGTGCGGAGTTCTCTGCCTGAACCGGGAAAGGCTGGACCGTCGTGAAGCTGAAGGCTGTGAATTTACGGTCATCTGGTGTGAAAATCTGGTACTTGCCACCGGAGGCCCGGCAGGCATGTACCGGGACAGCGTCTATCCGGCCTCTCAGCTTGGAAGCAGCGGAATCGCCTTTGAAGCCGGAATCAAGGGAAAGAATCTGACGGAATGGCAGTTTGGAATGGCTTCCCGAAAGCCCCGCTGGAATGTGAGCGGAACCTATATGCAGGCGCTTCCCCGTTTTGTCTCCACGGACTTGGAAGGGAAGGACGAACGGGAATTTCTGATGGACTATTTTGCGGATCCCGGGAAGGTGCAGTATCTGACTTTTTTGAAGGGCTATCAGTGGCCCTTTGATTCCAACAGGATATACGGCGGATCTTCCATGATCGACCTTCTGGTATATCAGGAAACGATTCTGAAAGGAAGGCGGGTATTTCTGGATTTCCTGCATAATCCGGGCGAAGAAACGGTGGCATTTGAGAAGCTTCCGGAGGAAGCCCGTGCGTATCTGCGCTCCGCCGGCGCCTGTTTCGGTACGCCCATCGAGCGGCTGCTGCATATGAATGAGCCCGCCGTGTCATTTTATCTGGAGCATGGAGTGGATCTGAGAAGGGAAATGCTGGAAATTGCCGTTTGTGTTCAGCATAATAACGGAGGGCTGTCTACGGACTGCCACTGGCAGACCAATATAGAAGGGATTTTCGCAGTGGGAGAGGTCTGCGGCAGCCACGGTGTGACACGACCGGGTGGAAGTGCGCTCAATGCCGGTCAGGCGGGCGCTCAGCGGGCGGCTGAATATATCGCCTGTGTCAGAAATCGAACGCACAGGCATCTGACGAAAGAAGAGCGGGCGTTTTGCCTGCAGGCTGCCGAGAGGCGCATGAATCTGGCTGCCCGGCCTGGCGGGAATTCCAACATAGACGAAGCCTGGGGGCGTGCAGCCGGGCGCATGAGCAGGGCGGCCGGGATGATTCGGAACGGGGAAATGCTGGAACAGGCGCTGAAGGAGACGACGGAGGAACTGGCGCATTTCGAAAGGGACATCCGTATTTCGGATTACGGCCAGGCGGGAATGCTGTATCACCTGCTGGATATGCTGATCTCCCAGAAGGTGTACCTGTCCGCCATGCTGGATTATATCCGGCGCGGCGGTGGAAGCAGAGGCTCCGCCCTCTATACCAACCCGGAGGGAGAGAAGCCGGGAGAAAAAATGCCTGAGCTGTACCGGTGCAGGATGGATGAAGGCAGGCTGGGAGGAATGATTCAGGAAATCCGGCTTCAGTCACAGAAAACTGTGGAAGAGATCGGGGAGGAGAGCGCTGAGGAGTGCAGGATCACCTGGCGGCCGGTCCGCCCCATGCCGGAACCGGAGTATTTCTTCGAAACCCAGTGGAAGGCTTTCCGCGAGCGGAGAGGGCAGGAAATTTAACCGGTCCGGTGCCGGTACCGGTATTGCTGCGGCGTGCAGCCCTCCAGTTTCCGGAAGCAGGCCGTGAAGTAGCTCTGGGAGGAAAACCCGCATTCCAGCGAGATCTGCGCGATGCTCAGATCGGTTTTGCAAAGGAGCTTTCCGCTCTGACGAATCCGGTACTGCAGGAGGTAGGAAAACAGCGTCAGCCCTGTCGCCCGGCGGAAAAAACGGCTGCATTCGCCGGGACTCAGATGGATGTGCCCGGCGACGGCATCCAGGGTGATTTTTTCAGGATAGTGGGCGTCCAGATAAAGAAGGATTTCCTTCAGACGCTGGTTTTCGGAGGCGCTGACATTTTTTCCGCTCCCGCGGACGATGTTCCAGATGCCCGGCCAGGCGCTGAGCAGTTCGCTTTGTATGAGCAGCTCTCTGCCCGGAATCTCCGGCTGTTCTGAAAGCGTCAGAATTCTGGAAAAGGCTTCAGTGAGACGGAGGCCGTCCGGTGTGCTTTTGTCGAAAAGGGAGACGGAAGATGTGGATAACTGAAGGAGCGGAAGCAGCATCTGTTGATAAACCCGGCTGTCCGGGCGCGGACAGATCAGATCCGGGTGGACGTTGATGCCGTAATAGGAAGCGTCCGGACTTTCCGCTTCTGCCATGTGCGCCAGCCGGCAGTTGATGAAAAGACCGGTATTTTCTGTCAGCAGGCAGCTCTGATGAACCACATGAAAGCGCACCGCGCCCCGGTTCACCAGACAGAGCTGAAAATCCTCGTGCCAGTGCCAGGGAACGGGTGCGGGGGACAGGGAAAAATCGGTCTGATAGACGGAAAGAGGAAAGCCGGGAGAAATCCGCTCCATGATTCCTTCCTTGCTGTCCAGTGTCTTAAGCTGATTGACAATCATACCTTACCCCCCCCCCCTGCCGCCGCCGTGAGCGGCATTTTTTGTAAAACCGCAATATTTTTATAAAAAAGGCTGCTTTTTTAATATACAGCTTCAGTGTAAGGCTGATATTATGACAATGTCAAGAAAATCATACAATATCAGGAAAAAGAGCGGAAAGAAAAGGGCGGAAAGAGAAAAAATGGCACAGATGGATCTGACACAGGGAAATATCACAAAGACGCTGTTGAAGTTTGCGTTTCCGATGATCTGCGGAAATCTGCTTCAGCAGCTTTATAATGTGGTGGATACGCTGATTGTGGGGCAGTTTCTCGGCGCGGACGCGTTGGCGGCAGTGGGAAGCGCTTATACGCTGATGACCTTTCTGACCTCCATTCTGCTCGGCCTGTGCATGGGAAGCGGAGCCATGTTTTCCATCCGTTACGGTGAAGGGAACAGAAAGCAGCTTCAGGAGGATATGTTCGTGTCCTTTCTGATGATTGCGTCCGTTACCGTGGTGATCAATGTGGGCGTGTTCGTTTTTCTGGACGGGATCATGCGCCTGCTTTCCGTCCCACAGGAAGTCTACGGCCTGATGCGGGAATATCTGTGGGTAATTTTCTGGGGAATCGGGGGAACCTTTCTTTATAATTATTACGCCTCCCTGCTCCGGGCGGTTGGAAATTCCGTGGTTCCGCTGATTTTTCTCGGAATTTCAGCCGTGATCAATATCGTGCTGGATCTGTATTTTGTGGTTTCCTGCGGCTGGGGCGTGGCGGGCGCGGCTTTTGCCACCATTCTCGCCCAGTGGTTTTCCGGCGTGGGGCTGCTTATCTATAAATGGCTGAAATGTCCGCAGCTGAAGGTAGGGCGGCAGCAGATGCGCGTGCGCAGGGAAACGGTGCGGGAGGTGACGGGAGCCTCCGTGCTGACCTGTCTGCAGCAGTCGGTGATGAATCTGGGAATACTGATGGTGCAGGGACTGGTGAACAGCTTCGGCGCTTCGGTCATGGCGGCCTTTGCGGCGGCGGTCAAAATCGATTCCTTCGCCTACATGCCCCTGCAGGATTTTGGAAACGCCTTCTCCACCTTCATCGCCCAGAACCACGGGGCAAAGAAAAAAGACCGGATCCGGGAAGGAATCCGGTGCGCGGTCAGAACTGCGGTGATTTTCGCTTTGTGTGTATCGGCTGTAGTCGTTATTTTTGCCAGAGTGTTTCTGTTGATTTTCATCCGGCCGGAGGAGACGGAAATCCTGGCTATCGGCGTATCCTACCTTCGGGTGGTAGGGGCGTTTTACGTCGGTATCGGCGGCCTCTTCCTGCTGTACGGGCTGTATCGGGCCATTGAGCGGCCGGCCATGTCTCTGGTGCTTACGGTGATTTCCCTGGGAACGCGGGTGCTCCTTGCCTATGCGCTTTCCGCCGTCCCTGGCATTGGCGTGCTGGGAATCTGGTGGGCGGTGCCCATCGGCTGGGCGCTGGCGGATGTGACGGGGGTGACGTATTACAGATATATCAGGAAAAAAGAAGAGAAGCGGACGACCTGAAAAACGAGAGTCCGCTTCTTTTGGCGTGCTTAGCCCTGATTCTCCAGAGAAGCGCTTCTCGGATAGGGATTCTTCTCATCCGTCAGCCCTGCCAGATAGTCCATGCTGGTATCCAGAGCGATGGCGATCCGTCTGCACTGTTCGAAGGTGAGATAGCGCTTGCCGTTTTCGATTTTGGAATAATCGCTCTGATCAATGCCGGTCAGATGCTGCATTTTGATCTGGGTATAGCCTTTTTCTTTTCTCAGTTCTTTTAATCGGGTCATAACGATGCCTTTCCCATAGACGGCTGCCGGCGGATGGCCGCTCTTTTCTATGAATGGTAGAAGTAGCCTATCATGTGAACCGGATATCCGGGAAGGAATATCCACAACATTTTGAATTTGAAATTCAATCTTTAACCAATTCCATTATGGGGTATCTGACCTTATAAATTATGGGTAAAGTGACCTTACACAAGCCCTCCATTCAGGAGCGGACGGTAAAATTTTGTGTCTGCCGTGGCTGGTCATGTACTTAACAGTCAGATATAATAGTTTCAGAAAACCAGGAGCAGACAATTTGCTTTCAGGGAATGCTCGGCAATTGTCGCAGAAAAACTGGTTGGGGAAGTAAAGCATTACGGGAAATGAGACGGCGAAATGGAGAAGAATGTATGAAGGACTACCATGTAATATGGCATACACAGAGCAGAGATTCATCCGAAAGCATGCCGCTTGGAGGACATGACGCGGGATGCAACGTCTGGGTTCAGGATGACGAGCTCTGCATTTATCTGGCTCAGAGCGGAGCCTTTGATGAAAATGGAACCATGCTGAAGCTGGGGCGTTTAAGAATTCACCCGGTGAACCGGGAACGGATGTCCTCAAATTTCAGGCAGGAGCTGGAACTGGAAAAGGGGCAGATCTGTATTTCAGCAGGGGATGAAGAAAACCGGATGAAGTTTCTGCTGTGGCAGGATGTGACCAATTCCAATCTCCACATTCATTTTTCCTCGGACAGAGAGGAGAAGCTTCAGGTGATATTTGACTGCTGGCGCTATCGGGAGCGGGAGGTGGTGCCTGAAGAACGGGGACAGTGCAGGAATTTTGCCGTACAGGGAGAAGATTCGTTCCCCGATCCGGTGATAACGTGGCCGGATCAGATCCAGGCGGAGGAAAACAGGCTCTTTTTCTTTCATAAAAACCGGAACGACAGGCTTGTATATGACCGGGCGATCCGGCAGCAGCATCTGGAAGCGGTAAAAGACGCCTTTCCCAACTGGCTGAAGGACAGGCTGACGGGAGGCCTGCTCAGCTGCCCTTCGCTGGTTTACAAAGGGAAAAAAGCGGGCTGCTTCGAGCATACGGATCAGATGGAGTATCAGTATGAGACTGCCGGCCTGAAAGAAACCGAGATTGTCGTATCCCTGCTGACCGGGCAGTTTGCTTCGGAAGAAGACTGGAAAAGCCGGGTCACAGAAAACGCTTCTGCCGGCATCAGTCTGGAAGAAAATCAGAAATGGTGGGAGGATTATTTCGACAGAAGCTACATTTACATTGACGAAGATCATCCCGGTTCGGAATATTGGAAAATCGGGAGAAATTATCAGCTGTTCCGGTATATGCTGGGATGCAACTACTATGGGAAATGGCCGACCAAATTCAACGGAGGGCTTTTCACGTTTTATGAACGCTTTACCCCGGACTACCGGAACTGGTCAGGAACGGAATTTACGGCGCAGAACCAGAGGCTTGTCTATTGGCCGATGCTGAAGAGCGGGGATTTTGACGCGATGAAGCCCCAGTTTGATTTTTACAATCATCTTCTTGAGGCCGGAAAGATGCGGGCTTTGGGTTACTGGGGAGAGGACGGAGCCTGTTTCCCGGAACAGATCAGCTGCTTTGGAACCTCCATCTGCGCGGAATATAAATGGAACAGGAGAAAGGAGATCCCGGAAGGGGAAGATGACAATCCGTGGGTAAGGATGCATTATTCCACAGCCCTGGAATTTGCTCTGATGATGCTGGAATATGCGGAATATTCCGGCAGGGATATTGCGGAATATCTGGACTTCATCGATCAGGTAATCCGATTCTATTTTTCCCATTATGGGCGTGACGGGAAGGGCAGGCTGAGGATTTTCCCTTCTACGGCTCTGGAGACCTATAAGGGGGAAGATCCTTACAGCGCAGACGGGAATCGGTATGGAGCTTCGAATCCGATGGATGCTGTCGCGGGACTGCGGGAGCTTCTGGATCAGCTGATCCGCTATCTGGAGAACAGAGGGCAGGATGCGGCAGAATATCGGGAATGGAGAAGAATCTGTCCGGAACTGCCGGAGGGAGAGGAAAATGGGAAACCGGTTTTCCTTCCCGCGGAAAAATATAACCCGATCCCCTTTAATTGTGAAATCCCTCAGCTGTATCGCATATTTCCTTACAGCTGCAGGGGGCTTGCGGAAGAGGAAAAGGAAAGAGGAAGAAATACCTACTGGAGCCCGTCCCTTAACGAAGATCAGAGACTTCTGGTCAGCTGGCATCAGAATGGGATTTTTGCGGCAAGATTGAATCTGACAGAGGAGGCCATGCGCATTCTGAAATGGAAAATGGGAGATTCCGAAAGGCGCTTTCCGGTTTTCTGGGGACCGGGGCATGACTGGACGCCGGATCATAACTGGGGCGGAAGCGCGATGATCGGACTGCAGGAAATGCTGGTACAGGTGAAAGGCGACGGCTTCGAAGTCCTGCCTGCCTGGGATAGAAAGGTAGATGTCCGGTTCAAACTGCATCTGCCGGGAGGAAAGGTGGCTGCATACTGTCTGAAGAATGGAAATCTGTTTGCTCTGGACTAGCCACCTTGCCGGAGGTCTGGTACAATATTCTGGAGACGACGAGAAGAAACAAGACGGGAGAGAGAGCCAATGAAGGAACAGACAGCGGAATGGATCAACCGGCTGGGCAGATTCTGCGGGAAAAGGGATGTGCCGGAACTGACACCGGATCAGCTGTATCGAAAGTATCAGATCAGACAGGCCGATGTCCTGGTGCTTTTCGGCGGCAGCATTCTGTGCGGAGGAGATGTGCTTGCGGACGCAATGAAACAGAATGTGGCCCAAAAGTATGTTATCGTGGGCGGAGCCGGGCATACGACGGAAACGCTTCGCAGAAAAATGCATGCGGAGTTTCCTGAGATCATGACGGAAGGACTGCCGGAGGCGGAAATATTTGAAGCCTATCTGGAATATCGTTACGGGCTGCATGCCGATCTTCTGGAATGCAGATCCACAAACTGCGGAAATAACATTACCTATCTTCTGGAACTGCTCGCGGAAAACGGGATATCCTTCCATTCCATTATTCTGATCCAGGATGCGGCCATGCAGCGCAGGATGGAAGCCGGACTGAGAAAACAGGATGCGGATGCGCTGATCATCAATTTTGCGGCTTATCAGGCGGAGGTGACCGTCAGAAACGGAGAGCCGGAATATGAAAAAGAGATCTGGGGAATGTGGGATATGGACAGATACATTACTCTACTGATGGGAGAGATTCCGCGCTTATCCGATGCGCCGGTTGGATATGGGCCCGCCGGAAAAAATTTCATTGCCCATGTGGATATCCCGCCGGAGGTTGCGGAAGCTTTTTCGGAACTGAAAAAGGAGTATGGAGGAATGGTACGGGAAGCGAATCCCATGTATGCGTCATAGGCATGGAGGAAAAGATGAACAGGGATTACACACAGATCAACTCAGAAACGATTGACGACTGGGTAAAAAACGGCTGGGAATGGGGAAAACCCATCGATCATGATACCTGGGTGAAGGCGGTTCAGGGAGACTGGAAGGTGTATCTGACGCCTACAAAATCTGTCCCGGGGGACTGGTTCTGTGAGATGAAAGGAGCCAGGGTGCTCGGCCTCGCCTCCGGCGGCGGCCAGCAGATGCCCATTTTCACAGCGGCGGGGGCAAAGTGTACGGTCCTGGATTATTCCGAAGAGCAGCTTCGCATGGAAAAGCTGGTGGCGGACCGGGAGGGGTATACCATCGATCTGATCCGGGCGGATATGACGAAGCCGCTGCCATTTGAGGCGGAAAGCTTTGACCTGATCTTTCATCCGGTTTCCAACTGTTACGTGGAAGACGTGCTTCCCATCTGGAAGGAGTGTTTCCGGGTGCTGAAAAGGGGCGGAATCCTGCTGGCGGGGCTGGACAACGGCTTCAATTATCTCTTTGGAGAGGAAGAGGAAACCACGATCCGCTACCGGCTCCCCTACAATCCGCTGAAGGACGAAGCCCTCTATGAGGAGTCGGTGAAGAACAACTGGGGGATCCAGTTTTCCCATACCATTGAGGAGCAGATCGGAGGCCAGCTCGCCGCAGGCTTCGTTTTGAAGGATGTATATCAGGATACGAACGGTTACGGAAAGCTGGAGGAATACGGCGTGCCCACGTTCTGGGCGACGAAGGCGGTGAAGCCGGTCTGAGCTTTCCGCATGGCATGATGAAATTAAAATGCCGCCTACGGCGGCAGAAGGGCAGGAAAACGATGAAAACAAAAGTATGGGCGCACAGGGGCGCCAGCGCGTATGCGCCGGAAAATACGCTGGAAGCATTTCAGCTTGCCGTCGATCAGAAGGCGGACGGCGTGGAACTGGATGTGCAGATGACAAAGGACGGAAAGCTGGTGGTGATTCACGATGAAACCATCGACCGGACCAGCGACGGACATGGAAGGGTGATGGACCATACCCTTTCCGAGCTGAAGAAAATGAAATTCAACCGGACCCATCCGGAATATGCGGATGCCACAATCCCCACTCTGGCGGAGGTCTATGAACTTCTGAAGCCCGCCGGGCTGGAAATCAATGTGGAGATTAAGACCGGGATCATTTTTTATCCGGAAATTGAGGAGCGGCTGTACCGCCTTGAACTGGAAATGGGGATGGAGGGGAAGATCATCTATTCCTCCTTCAACCACTACAGCGCCATGAAGATGAAGGAGCTGAACCCGGAGGCGAGGGTGGGACTCCTTTATTCGGACGGCTTTCAGAACGTGCCCCACTATGCGGCGAAGCTGGGAGCCGACGCCCTCCATCCGGCGCTTTATAACCTGCAGTATCCGGATTTCCTGGAAGAGTGCAGAAAACGTGGTCTGCTGCTGCATGTCTGGACCGTGGACGAAGAAGAGGACATCCGCAGGCTTGTGGAAGCGGGAATCGACGCAGTGATCACCAACAGGCCGGATGTGGCGCGCAGAATTGTTGGTTAGAAGCGAACGGACCGGATTAAAACGGAACGCATTTACTGAGAGTATATATGGAAAGTATATATTTGGAAACCGGAGGAAGCAGGAATGCTGGAAAAAGAGGGATTTGACGCCTGGGCGGAAGAATATGACAGAAGCGTGCGGGAAACGGATGAGGCGTCCGGCTATCCCTTTGCCGGATATGACGCATTGATGAGCTGGCTGCGGCAGGAGATTACCGCAGAGGGCAGCAGGAGCTGCGGCAGCTATCTGGACGTAGGGATCGGAACCGGAAAGCTTGCCGGAGAACTGTATGACAGGGGGATTCCAGTCTGTGGCATTGACTTTTCAGAAAAAATGCTGGAGGAGGCTGCCCGGAAAATGCCGGAAGCCAGGCTGATCTGCCATGACTTTTCCCAGGGGCTTCCGGAGAAGCTGGCGGGTGAGCGTTTTGACGTGATTGTCTGTACTTATGCGATCCATCATCTGGATGAGGAACAGAAAATCGGCCTGATTGAACAGATGCTTTCTCATCTGGAAGCGGGCGGAAGGCTTTACATCGGGGATGTGGCTTTTGCCACAAGGCAGGAGCTGGAAGTGTGCAGAGAGGCGTCCGGCAGGGACTGGGACGAAGAGGAAAGCTATCCAGTGGCGGAAGAGATCGCCTCCCGGCTTTCCGGAAACGGATTTCCCCAGATGCACTTTCGCAGATTTTCATTCTGTGCGGGCGTGTTTTGGTGGAAATTATAATTGCGAAAAAATCGGAAGAATAGTGATTGAAACCATGAAATATGGGTGATATTATTGATATATCCTATATTTTTTCGAAAAAATCTCAAAGGAGTGATCCTGATGCTTTGTCAGTTTTCTTTTAAAAATTATAAAATTTTTAAAAATGAGGCTTTTCTGGACTTTATGGCTGAACCGATTCGGGAGCATAAGGAAAGCCTGCTGGTTGATGAGACAGATGGGGAACGTTTTATTCCGGTTATCGCAATATATGGTCCGAATGCGGGAGGAAAGTCAACAGTTCTGGACGCATTGAATTTCCTGCGTCGATATGTATTGCAGACGGTTCTTCTGACAAGGCTGCAGGACAGAAATAATTATGAACTTTTTTTGAAGAACTTTTCAGTGGATACTTCAAGAACCTGGTATCATAAATGTGATCCTGACTGCAGGAATCTGCCAACCTCCTTTGACGTGATGTTCCGGACGAAAAAAAGGCAGTTCCGTTATTGCCTTTCCCTGCAGGATGGCAAGGTCGTGGAGGAGAATCTGTATGCTCAGGAAATTGGAGAAAAGGATGCGGAGGTCATCTTTGAACGTACAGAGGAAGAATGCCTTCTGGGGAAAAATGTGGAGGACATTGCGGTGGAACGGGTGAACGGAGCCATGCCGCTGCTTTCACATATTGCGATCAATTATGATATTGAGATCATAGATGAAGCGGTCGGATGGTTCCTGAAGATTGACGTAATTGATTATGATAATCCCAGAAAAGACCGGCAGATTCTGATTCCGGCCACGGAAAAAGAAAGAAGGAAAATGTTCGATATCCTTCATGCTCTGGATATTCAGATTACGGATATTCGTTTCGTTAAGGATGCGGATGGCAATATTCTGAATGTATACGCGAAGCACGCGCTTCCAAACGGAGAAGAGTTTGAGATCCCGTTTGAAGAGGAATCCAGCGGCACCAGAAAATTGTTCAGCTTTCTGGGAGAGTGTATTTCCTGTCTGGAAGAAGGAAATCTGATTCTTGCTGACGAACTGGACGCGAAGTTTCATCCGAAGCTTTTGGAATATATCATTGCGCTTTTCACCAATCCAAAGAGCAATCAAAACGGCGCGCAGCTTTTGTTGACGTCTCACGATATTACCACCATGAATCCATCCGTGTTTCGGCGGGATGAAATCTGGTTTTGTGCCAGAAATCCAATGGGAGCATCAAAGCTTTATTCGTTGATTTCCTTTCGGAAGGAAAATGGCCAACAGCCAAGGAATGATGAGATATACGGAAAAAGATATCTGGAAGGGCGTTATGGCGCGGATCCATACATCCGAAAAATTTTGAGTTGGGAGGAGGGAGAGGATGAGCCTGAAGCCCAGGAAGTTCAGTGATATAAAGCGGAGTCAGGAAGAAATCAATACAAAAATGTTGAAAAAAAGGAAGGAGACACATGACGAGCTTCCGCCATATATGTACGTCATCAGCGAAGGAATTAAAACAGAGCCCTATTATATAAAGGGAATGGCAGATGCCATCAACCGGAAATTTTTTGACTTTTCGTCCGGTCCCCGTATTTATGTGAGGGGGACCGGAAGGAATACACGGGGGCTGCTTTCTTACGTCAGAAAGCAGGTGTAAGCTGATTTCCCACAGGCGGAAATTGTCTGGCTGATGTATGACAAGGATGACTTCCCGCTGGATGATTTTGATAACACGCAGTATAGTGCGCTGAACAGAAAAGATATCTACGAGGTTTTGAAAGATAAGACAGAAACAGCAATAAAAAGAGCCAGACGGCAGTATCAGGAGTACGGAGATAAACCTCCCTCTCAGATGTGCCCGGCAACCCGGGTGTTTGAACTGGTGGAAGAACTGCAGAAGTATTTAATGTGAAATGGAACAGCAAAGGAAGATTAGCATGCACATAATCAACATAGAAGAAGACCGCATCGGCCTTCGCTTCGGCGTGACACAGGAAAACAGACTGGTGCTGCTTGCGGTAACGGAAGGAAAGAAACGGCAGCAGGCGTCTGAAATGCAGGAGGTAGCTTTTGAACAGAAGGACGGGGCGGAAGCCGGAAACGAGGATGCTTTCCAGGAATATGCGCCTCTGGAGGCGACGATCACGGGAGAAAACTGTCCGGAGGACCGGATGGGGAACCAGCTCATCCACACATCCCTTGCGGTGAAGCTGCAGTATGAGCGGCATGAAAGACGGCAGACGGAGGATGGAGCGGAATACGTCTTTTTCCTGAAGGATGAGGACACCGGAATGGCCGCGCGGCTGCATTACCGGTTTTATGCGGAGCTGAACGTGATTTCCTGCCACACGGAGGTGGAGAATCGGGGAACGCTGCCCCAGGGACTTGAGGCGGTCACGTCCTTTTCCCTGCACGGGCTGGAACGGGACGGAAATCTGCCCTATGAGGAGCGCTTCCGTCTTCACCTGGTACATAACGGCTGGCAGAAGGAACTGCAGTGGCACGCTTACCGCTTTTCGGAGCTGGGGCTTTCGGCCTCCCAGAAGCCGGGCCGGTACAACAGCACTAAGTTCATTTCCGTGACCAATACGGGCGCCTGGTCCACGAAGCAGTATCTGCCTCTGGGTATTCTGGAGGACGAAGAAACGGGAAAATTCCTGGCCTGGCAGATCGAGCACAACGGCTCCTGGCACTGGGAGATCGGCGAGCATGCGGGCCAGCTGTATCTGAAGGCGGCGGGGCCAACAGAGCAGTATGCCCACTGGTATAAGGAATTAAAGCCGGGCGAAACCTTTGTGAGCGTGCCGGCGGCCGTGGCATACGGCTGCGGAAGAGCGGATGAAGCGGTGCGCGCCCTGACCGCATACCGCAGGCACATCCGCCGGGAAAATGAGGACAACCGGAAGCTGCCGGTGATTTTCAATGATTATATGAACTGTCTCTGGGGCAAGCCCACCACGGAAGAGGAAATTCCGCTCATTGACATTGCTGCAGCCTGCGGCTGTGAATATTACTGCATCGACTGCGGCTGGTACAGCGCCGGGGAATGGTGGGGCAACGTGGGAGAATGGCTGCCCTCGGAAGAACGTTTCCCGAAAACGGAAGCGTTTCCGGAGGGGCTGAAATCCCTGCTCGCCTACATCCGGCAGAAGGGGATGGTGCCCGGATTGTGGCTGGAGCTGGAGGTGATGGGCTTAAACTGCCCGCTGGCAAAAGAAAAGCCGGACGAGTGGTTTTTCATGCGCCATGGAAAGCGCGTTCGGGAAAAGACCAGGTATCAGCTGGATTACCGCAATCCCGAGGTGCGGGAGTTTGCCACCGGTGTGATCCGGCGTCTGGTGGAAGATTATGGCGTTGGCTACATTAAGATGGACTATAACATCGAGCCGGGAATCGGAACGGATCAGCATGCGGACAGTGCCGGGGACGGGCTGCTGGAGCATCAGAGGGCTTATCTGTCCTGGCTGGACGGGATTTTTGCAGAATATCCGGATCTGGTGATCGAGAACTGCGGAAGCGGCGGCATGCGCATGGATTACGCCATGCTGAAGCGGCACAGCGTGCAGTCCACCAGCGATATGGAGGATTACCGGATGTACGCGACCATCGCGGTGAACTCTCCGCTGGCCCTTACGCCGGAACAGGCTGCGGTCTGGTCCTATCCGCTGAATGCCGATGATGCGGAGGAAACCATTTTCAACATGGTAAATGTGCTGCTTCTGCGCATTCATCAGAGCGGCCATCTGTTCCGCCTGGGTGAGATCTGCCAGGAGCTGATCCGGGAGGCCATCTCCTGGTATCAGGCCACGAGAGAGGACCGCAGGGAAGCCCTTCCCTTCTGGCCGCTGGGCTTCGGAACCTATTATGATGCATGGACGGCGCTGGGAATGAAAGGCAGAAAAAAGAGTTATCTTGCCGTTTGGCGCAGGGGCGGAGAAGAGGCGTCCTGCCGCCTTCCGCTGCCGGACTGCCGCGGAAAGGAGATCCGGGTGCGTTGCGCCTATCCGGCGGAGAGACCCGTGGATTTTGTCTGGGACGCACAGAAGGCGGAACTGACCGTCACCTTCCCGGAAGCCTTTATGGCGCGGCTGTTTGAAATTGAAAACCTGTCATAGGACATACCATCCGCCAATAGATTAGTAAAAAAGGCGGATGGTATTTTTATGGGAAAAAACCGCATGAAAAAAACGGGAATCCTGCTGGCACTCTGCCTGATGACAGGATGGCTTACTGCCTGCACCGCGTCCGTGCAGCAGAGCGAATCACAGGATGATATGGAATTTACGGTGGTGAGCGAGGACCGGCTGCCGGAGGAGCTGAAGGAGATCGTGGAAGGAAAAAAGGAGAACGCCTTCAAGCTCACCTATGCGGATGCAGGATATCTCTACATCTGTACCGGATATGGAAAACAGGACAGCGGCGGCTACAGCATCACCGTGGATTCCCTGTATGAAACGGATAACGCCATCTATGTGAACACGAACCTGCTCGGCCCGAAAGCGGGAAGCGCCTCCGGAAACAGCCCGTCCTATCCCTACATCGTGATCAAGGTGGAATTCCGGGATAAGACGGTGGTATTTGACTGAAAGCCTTTTCCGGCAAGCCAAACATGGTTTACATTCCTGTCCTCCTGAGGTAAAATAACCATAAAAACGGCGGGCTGAAAAAGGTGCCGGTGTGCGTGCTCCGGCGAAAACGCTCCGGCCTGGAGGAAAGGATGGACAACATGAGCGAACCGAATAAAAAGTATCAGATTGACACAGCGGAAAACCGGAAATTTCTTGAGGAGATCAGAAACGATCTGCTCCGCTTCGGACACAGATTCCCTTCACCGGGCGGAAGCTCTTATTACCTGGGCGACGATGGCACGCCCTGGACGGACCGCAGCCGGGAGACATGGATCACCAGCCGCATGGTACATGTGTACAGTCTGGGAACCTTTCTGGGACATGAGGGAAGCGAGGCCCTTGTGGATGCAGGTCTGAAAGGCCTGAAGGGCGAGCTGCATGATGAAAAGAACGGCGGCTGGTATGCCGGTCTGACTGCGGACGGCGGCATTCTGCCAAACAAACAGTGCTATGCCCATGCGTTTGTGATTCTGGCGGCATCCTCTGCGGTTCTGGCGGGACGGCCGGGCGCAAAGGAGCTTCTGGAGGACGCGTTGAAGCTGTATGATCTTCGTTTCTGGAACGAGGAAGAAGGGCTTTCCTGCGATACCTGGAATACGGAGTTTACCGTGCTGGATGATTACAGAGGCCTGAACGCCAACATGCATACGGTGGAAGCCTTCCTGGCGGCTGCGGACGTCACCGGGGATGAGAAATACCGGGTGCGTGCAGGACGCATCATTGATCATGTGACGGGCTGGGCCAGAGACAACAGCTGGAGAATCCCCGAGCATTTCACCAAAGACTGGACGCCGGATCTGGAGTGCAATAAGGATAAGCCGGACGACCAGTTCAAGCCTTATGGAGCGACGCCCGGCCATGGCATTGAGTGGGCAAGGCTGATCGCCCAGTGGGCCCTTTCCACTTACCGGGATGATGCCAGGAAGGCCGCCGGGTACATCGAAATCTCGGAAAATCTGTTCAATAGAGCGGTAGAGGATGCCTGGAATGTGGACGGCGCGCCGGGCATCGTATACACCACGGACTGGGAAGGAAAGCCGGTGGTGCATGACAGGATGCATTGGACCCTGGCGGAAGCCATCAATACCTCTTCCGTTCTCTGGCATGTGACCGGAAAACAGAAGTATGCGGACGACTACGCCCGGTTCATGCAGTATCTGGACGAGAAAGTCCTGGATCACATAAACGGCTCCTGGTTCCACCAGCTGGATCAGAACAACAACGTGATCGGCACCGTCTGGCCGGGAAAATCTGACCTGTACCACGCCCTGCAGGCGACGCTGATCCCTTACCATACGGCGGACCTTTCCATCGCTCCTGCGGTGAAGGAGGGGAAGGAAATTTAAGACTGCTAAAAGGTACAGCTTCTGAAGATTCAGAGATGGGAACAGCCGACGAAGGCCCCGGAACAGCTCCGGGGCTTTTTGTAAAATGTTTTTATGAAAAGACTGTTCGCTAAACTGTTTGATAAATTTATCTTTGTTTTCTAAAAATAAAATTAGAAAACAAATTTTTGCTAAAACATTGAAATTTGTTTCATAAAATGCTATTATTTTAGTGAAAAGACGAAACAAAAGTGCCCAAAAAGCCGCATAACGGCGGAAAGCGAGGATTCATTTTGCTTCCGACAGAATTAGAGAATCTGGTGAGGGATATCATTGCTCAAAAATGTGAAAGGCAGAATATCGAATTGAAATGTGCCGGCCGGGGAACTCCGGAAAAGCTGTATGACACTCTTTCCAGCTTTTCCAATCAGGTTGGCGGCGGGATTATTCTGTTTGGTATTGATGAGAAAAATAATTTTGAAATTACCGGCGTTTATGATGCGCAGGATCTCCAGGCGAAGGTAGCAGCACAGGCACTCCAGATGGAACCGGTGGTACGTCCGGTATTTACGGTTGCTGAAATGAATGGCAGAACAGTCGTGAGCGCTGAAATTTCAGAATGTGATATTTTTGATAAACCCTGTTTTTACAAGGGGGCAGGAAGAATTCGAGGTTCCTACGTTCGTGTCGGGGAAGCGGATATGCCAATGACGGAATATGAAGTTTACAGCTATGAGGTATTCCGAAGAAAAATTCAGGACGAGCTCCGGACAGTTGATCGCGCGGATATGGAGGATTTTGACCAAAATGCTCTCGCGGAATATTTTATCAGACTGCGGAAAATGAAACCTAATCTTTCCAGACAGCCGGATGAAAAAATCCTTCAGCTTCAGGGGATTGTGGACAAGGGAAAGCCAACGGTTGCGGGAATTATGCTGTTTGGTGAATATCCTCAGGCTTTTTTTCCTCAACTCAGTGTTACCGCTGTGGTGGTTGATGGAACAGAAATAGGAGAACTGGGAGAAAACGGGGAACGGTTCATTGATAATCAGCGTATGGAAGGAACTTTATCGCAGATGCTGGAGGAGACGCTGACATTTATCCGCAGAAATATCCGGACCGCAACGATAGTTGATAAAAACGGAAATCGAACAGACCGTATGGAATATCCTGTGCTGGCTGTCCGCGAAATCGTTTTGAATGCGCTGATTCACCGGGATTACAGTATTCATACCGACCATTCTCCTGTCCGTGTGATACTATACA
>UQVK01000079.1 GCA_900544445.1 uncultured Lachnospiraceae bacterium | reverse complement strand
AAAAAAGGGCGCCGGAAGGCGTCTGGTTGGAATAACAGTTTATAAGTTTAACCTGCCTGTCATTCCTGTCTTCTTGCCCGGGACGAATGTGGCGGATAAAATAAATCAAATAGCCTGCTGTAGGGAAAAGGCTGCGTTCGGGTTCCCAAATGAATTCATCGCCGCCTGAAGGCGGCAGAATAAGGAGGTGGCGATTTGAAGAAAAGATATGATTTGGCCGTTGTGGGCGGCGGTTTTTCAGGCTGCGCCGCGGCCATAAGCGCGGCGAGGTGCGGGCTTCGCGTATTGCTGGCAGAACAGGGCAATTCTCTTGGCGGGAGCGCCGTAAACTGTCTCGTGAATCCTTTTATGCCGTACTGGACGCAGAAGGACGGGAAGAGGACGGACCTTTCGGAGGGGCTGTTCGCGGAAATCTGCGGGGAGATGAGAAAGATCAGCCCGCGCGCCATCGACGGGATCACCTTTAATGAAGAATATCTGAAGATCGTCCTGAACCGTATGACGACGGAGGCCGGCGTCGAGCTTCTGTTTCATTCCATGCTCACGGGCGCGTCGGCACAGAAGGGAAGGGTAAGCTCGATTGAAGTCAGAAACAAATCCGGAAGGCTTGATATCTTCGCGGACTATTTTATCGATGCCACAGGGGACGCGGACCTTTCCGTGTCTGCCGGGTTCCCGGTCAGAAAGGGCAGGGAGAGCGACGGCCTGTGTCAGCCCATGACGCTGTGCTTCCGGATCGCGGATGTGGACTGTGAGGCGTATTCCCGGGAATATGCCGGGATCAACGAGCTGTATCAGAAGTTCCGCAGGGAGGGAAAAATAAAGAATCCCCGCGAGGACATTCTCACGTTCCGCATGCTGGTGGGCGGCGTGGTGCATTTCAATTCCACCAGGATCGTAAAAAGGGATCCCACGGACGCGTTCGACCTCACCAGGGCGGAGCTGGAGGCGAGAGAGCAGCTTTTTGAGCTTTATACGTTTCTGCGCGACAATACGGAAGCCTTCAGAAACAGCACTCTGCTTGCAAGCGCTTCCTCCATCGGCGTCCGGGAAAGCCGCATGATAGACGGCGAATATCTCCTTACGGGGAAGGATCTGACAGACTGCGTGAAATTTGAGGATTCCATCGCGCTGGGCAATTATGACATCGATATCCACAATCCGGAAGGGACGGGAACCAGCCATTACTATTTCCCGGAGGGGCAGTATTATACGATCCCCTATCGGGCGCTGATCCCCAGGGGCTCCGAAAATCTTCTGGTCGCCGGAAGGTGCATTTCCGTGGATCATGAGGCCCAGGCGTCCATCCGGATCATGCCCACCGTCTGCTGCCTCGGAGAAGCCGCGGGCTGCGCGGCGGGACTTGCGGCTTCCGCGGGCTGCAGCGTGCGGGACGTAGATGTGGACCGGCTGCATGAGCTGCTTGCCCGAAACAACGCCCGGTTTTAAAGGAAAAAGAAGCGGCCGCACGATATTGCTATTTCCTGTCATTCTTCTCTTCTTGCCGGAGGCGGCCGCGTAACATAAAATAAACGCATACATCAGTTCAGCCAAGATGCAGATGTACGGAAAGCATTCATCGGACAATGGAGGAAAGGGGTAAATTTATGAAAAAAGTACGGCTTGCAAAAAGTCTGGGAAGCATGTTCCTCGCGGGAGTTCTGACGGTTTCCTGCCTGGGCTGCGGAAATACCGCGCAGAAACAGGAGGCGGCTCCTGCCGCTTCTGCGGAAAGCGCCGCAGAAGAGACGGCTGCGGCGGAAACCGGAGAGACGGCCGCTGCACAAACCGGAGAGACGGCAGAAGAGGATCAGACTCCTGTGGAGATCACCATAGGCGGATGGGCGGATAAGGACACCAATCCGGAGGAATATGAGGCAATGGAAACGGTAAAGGCCGCGTTTCAGGAAAAATATCCCTGGATCACGGTGAAGGAGGATACCTGGGGCTACAGCGTGGACACCTTCCTTCCCAAGGCGGCGGCCAATCAGCTTCCGGATCTTTTCGACGTATATCCGACAGAGATCAGCAAGATCGTGAACGCGGGCTATGCCGCCGACCTGACGGAGATGATGGACAAATACGGCTATACGGACGCGCTGCAGGACAACGTGCGGGATATGGTGACGGTGGACGGGAAGATCTACTTCGTGCCGGAATATATGTACACCCTCGGCCTTGTGGCGAATTCGGCGATCTTTGAAGAGGCGGGCGAGCTGAACGAGGACGGGACGATCCCCTGGCCCGATACCTGGGAGGAGCTGGGAGAGCTGGCCGGAAGAATCAAGGAAAAGACCGGAAAGATCGGCTTCCAGATGCCTACCATGAACAATACCGGCGGCTGGCTTTTCACCAATATCGCATGGTCCTACGGAGCGGAATTCGTGAAGCAGGAGGACGGGAAATGGGTCGCAGCCTTCAACAGCGAGGAATGCGCCCAGGCCCTGCAGCTGGTGAGCGATCTGAAGTGGAAGTACAACGCCCTGTCTGACAACCTCTTTGTGGACAGCAACGAATATTACAGCACCTACGGTTCCGAGCAGGTGGCGATGATGATCGGGGATATGAGCTATTCCAATATGGAGTGGTACATCGATCAGTACCAGATGGACGGAACGCACATGGCGCTTGGAAAGATGCCCGGAGGCCCTGCGGGACGCTATGCCCTCACAGGCGGTGCGGTATATATGATCCCTTCCAGCGTGGACCCGGCAAAATACGATGCGCTTTTCAAATGGCTTGATTTCAACGGCGCGGGCCCCGAGATGACGGAGGAAGCGGAAGCGAATTACGAATCCACGCTTCAGCGTCAGGCGGAAAAGGGAGTGCCGATCCTGGATCAGCTCTGGTTCAATATCTGGAAGAGCGGCGACGCCTATGACAAGGAGACGGCGCTGCACCAGGAATACGCGACGGCGGATATGAAAAATTTTGACAGCTATCTGGACTTCAGCGATGTGAATATTCATGCGGAGCCGGAAGTATGCGCGCAGGAGCTGTACGGCATTCTGGATAACTGCATCCAGCAGGTGCTGCAGGATCAGAACGCGGATATCCCGTCCATTCTGGAAAAAGCGGCAAACGATTACCAGATCAATTATCTGGATAATGAAAACTGAAAACCAACAGGCGGGGCAGGCAGGTTCGCTCGTGCAGGCGTACCTGCCTGTTTTTTAAGAAGACAGGGAATATCATGAAAAAACAACGAAAGATGAAAAAAAATCTGAGCGGCTGGATTCTGTTCCTGCCCTTTCTTGTATGTATTACCTATACGCTCTGGATGCCGACGGTACAGGGAATCATCTGGTCCTTTTTTGATATGCAGGGCTATACGCCGACCGGCTTCGCGGGGCTGAAAAATTACAGGATCATTCTGAAGGATACCGGTTTTCTGCGGACACTTCTGAATACCCTTCTCTATGTGTTCTGGTCTCTGATCATCGGATACTGGGTTCCCTTCGTGCTGGCGGTGATGCTGAACGAGGTGCTGCGGGGAAAGAGCTTCTTCCGCTTCGCCATGTATCTGCCGAGCATGGCGCCCGGCATAGCGATCTCCATGCTCTGGTATTATATGTATTATCCGAACGGAAGCGGCCTTTTGAACATGCTGCTCGGCTGGTTCGGCATAGAACCCCAGGTATGGCTGCAGAACGCCAATATGACGATCCCCCTGATCCTGATCTCCTCAACCTGGAAATCCATGGGAGGGACGTTGCTTTTGTACCTCGCCGCACTGCAGGGAGTGAACCGGGAGCTTTACGAGGCCGCCCTGATGGACGGGGCCGGCATATGGAAGAGGATCCGCTATGTAATGCTTCCCGAGGTATCGGGCATCCTGCTGTTAAATCTGGTCAGACAGATCATTTCCGTTTTCCAGATCATGGAGGAGCCGCTCGTCATGACAGGCGGAGGGCCGAACAACGCGTCCATGTCTCTGGGGCTTCTGGCCTACCGCAACGCCTTCCAGTATTTCAAGATCGGAAACGCCCTTGCGGTAAATGTGATCATGTTCCTGCTGCTGGTCGTGCTGACGCTGTTCTATTTTAAGCTGGAAAAGAAGATCAACGCGGAGAATTAGGAAAGGGGAAGAGTGTTTTGAAAAAAGGGAATGAAAACCGGACAAGCATTATCCTGGATGTGGAAATGCGCCAGAAAAAAGCGAAAATCATACAGGCTTTTCTGGTGATCTTTTTTATCATCGTCAGCATGGCATTCTTTCTGCCGATCCTGTGGATGATGATTTCCTCCTTCAAGGGAACGCAGGAATTCATGCAGGTGCCGCCCACGCTCCTTCCGGAGCATTTTGACCTGGGCAAGATCGGGCGCGTCTGGGTAAAGGGAAAGCTGAGCAGGACCTATCTGGTCACCTTCGTGATGGTGGCCGGGGACGTGGCGTTTTCCCTGTTCTGCTGCGGACTGGGCGGCTATGTGCTCTCCCGCCTGAAGCCCGCCGGAACGAAGGCGGCGCTGGCGGTGGTTTTATGGTCCATGATGATGCCCAGCAACCTGGGCATGGTGCCGCTGTTTATTAACCTGACGAATGGAATCTTCGGGATCAGCATGATGGATACCTACCTTCCGCTCTGGATCATGCAGGGAGGAAACGCGTTTAATACGCTTCTGTTTAAGAGCTTTTTCGACGGGATCTCCAAAACCTATCTGGAAGCGGCGCGCGTGGACGGCGGCTCCGAGCTGACCATCTTCTGGAAGATCATCATGCCGTTAAGCAAGCCGGTATTCATGTCCGTCGCGATCTTCACGGTCGTCGGAGGGTGGGGATCCTTCCTCTGGCCCTCTCTGATCCTGAAAAATACGGAGCTGCATCCCATCGGACTGGCGCTTCTGAACATGGAAAAGACGCTTCCCATCGACGAATACCTGATGCTTCTGATCTTCGCGATCGTGCCGCCCATTCTATTTTTCATCCTGTTCCAGAAATACATCATGGAGGGCGTTTCCGTGGGAGGCATTAAGGGATAAGGGTATCCTGAAGCAGAGGATTGGACTGAAAATGAAGGGGATTATTTTTGACAAGGACGGGACTTTATTAAAATTTGACAGTTTCTGGAGGCCGGTAACGGAGCATGCCGTCGAGTATATTTTGAGAGAAAGGAAAGCCCCTCCCGGAATGAAAGACAGGATGATGGAGGCCGCAGGGTTGGACAGCGGCATATGCGGGCTGATATACCGGGGCACATATGCTCAGCTCTCGGAAGCCTTTCAAAATGTTCTGGAAGAAGGCGGGATGGATGCGGACAGGATGGACGAATTGACGCTGGAGGCATTTCGCAACAGCATGGAGGCGGGTAAGATCATTCCCGCATGTGCGGATATGGATGAGGTATTTCGCAGGCTGAAAGAAAGCGGCGTCAGGATATTTTTGGTCACAACGGACTGCCGTGAGATAACCGGCAGATGTCTTGACGAGCTGAAAATAAGGCAGTATTTTGATGAAATATATACGGATGATGGCAAAGGACATCCCAAACCGGATCCCTATTTCATCCAGGAGATTATAAAGAAATACGGCATGAAAAAAGAAGAGCTGGTTATGGCAGGAGATACCGTAACGGACATGGAATTTGCCAGGAACGGAGGAATAAAGGCGATCGGAGTGGCCGATAAGGAAGCGGACAGACGGATCCTGAAGCGATATACGGAAACGGTGATCGATAACATTGGATATTTACCGGAAATCAGAGAAAGGGAATCGCGGGAGAAAGGAAAATCAACATAGAGGACATGCTTATGAAGGATATCACATATCTTACGGATCATTACCAGGAAAAGATCGATGCGATCAACAAATTTCAGGCGCCTTTAAATTTTCTTTTTATAACCGATCCGCATAACAGGATGAATGAGTTTTCTGTGAGGGAGGGAAGGGTCAGGGGTATGACTGAATATGAACATGCTGTTGATGCGGCAGGCTCCATCCAGTATATCCTTGACAGGTGCCCGGACATCCGTATGGTTATCAACGGGGGAGATATCGGCAATGATTACCATCCGGATCCGGAAGTCATTCGGAAGAGCCAGAGAGAATATATGGACGCCCTGTACGCCCTGTCCGTGCCGGTTTACAGCTGCGTGGGGAATCATGACAACGCTCTGGGAAATTGTACGGATGAGGGATGGGATAACAGGAAATATGTGATCCTGCCGGAGGAAATGCACGATATCTGCATGAAATATGCCCCCGGCCGGGACAATTATTACTATATCGATCCGGCGGGCTGCGGTTTCCGATTCGTATTTCTGGATGTGAGCGACGGGGATTACAGACAGGATCAAAACGGACAGTATCAGGGATGGATGTACGCCGTATCGGACAGGCAGGCCGGATGGTTTGAGAAAGAGGCGCTTCATACGGACAGATATGTGATCGTAGTCTGTCACGGGCCGGTCTGCAATCAGGGAATATACGGTTCGGAGGGATATCCTGCAGGGATCAAGCCATATTATGATCTGATAAACGGGCCGAGGCTTCATGCTGCGATGAAGAAAGCAGGAAATGTTGTCTGCCATATAGCGGGACACGTCCATTATGACAACCTGCTCTATGACGATGGTATTCTGACGGTTACAACGCAGTCGGCATGCGCATGGGCATGGTGTCCGTCCTGTCCGGAACGGAAGGTCGGAACGATCACGGAAACAGCGTTTGATGTATTCTCAATAAAGGGGGATACCGTGAAAATCACCCGGTTCGGCGCGGGATATGACCGGATGGGCGCTCTTCCCAGGATGGGACAGACGGGAAGATGAAGCGGGGAAAGGAAATAGCCCGTCAGGAAAGCAATGTAACCTTTCGATTATCGGGATACATGATACCAGCCGTTATTTCCATGGTCATCGTCGGAACAAATGCCAACATTGACGGGCTGTTTATCGGAAGGATCATGGGAGACGACGGCCTTGCGGCAATCAATATCGTATGGCCGATCGTGGCCCTGACCGCGGCGCTCGGCACGGGAATAGGGATGGGCGGTTCCGTTCTTCTGAACGACTTGAGGGGAAAAGGGGAAAACAGGCAGGCCGAAATCATTAAAAACACAACGCTGCTGCTGCTTCCTGTCGCCGGGATTATAACGTCTTTCTTCCTCCTGTTTTTATATACGCCATTGCTGAAGGGGATGGGGGCAGAGGGAAATGTTCTTTTCTTATCGGAGCAATACGCCGTTATGATATCAGCGGGCGCTTCCGTACAGATATGCGGAGCCGGGATAGTCGTTATCCTGAGAAATGATCGGAATCCTGTGCTTGGCATGTTCTATTCTTTTGCGGGTGTCGCGCTGCACATCCTGTTGGACATTTTTCTTGTGGATCCGCTGGGGATGTATGGTGTGGCGGCGGCGACGGTCCTGTCACAGTTTGCTGTAGCGGCAGGAGGCTTTTTTTCAGTCAGGAAGGAGCGGGATGCAAAGCCGGACCGGCATCTGATTTCGGAAATTATCAGAAACAGCGCTGCACCTTTCGGGATCAACTTTGTTCCTTCTCTGGTTCTGATGTTTACAAATTATGCCGCATTGCATACAGGCGGAGAAGCCGGCGTGGCGGCGTATGCCGTGATGAGTTATGCGGTATATACATTTGACTACATTTTTCAGGGAGTATGCGACGGGATACAGCCGGTCATAAGCTACTGTACCGGTTCCGGCGATGAAAGACAGAAAAAACACGCGATGAAAACCGCATTGCTTATCCTTTTCATTCTATCGGCGGCATTTGCAGCGTTGACGCCTTTATGGATTACAGTCATGCCGGTACTGTTTCATGTGTCCGATGCTGCCGGGAAGATGATGAAAAGCGGATTTATGATATACTCGGCATCCTATCTTTTAAAAGCCGTGGTGAAGTATGTCTGCTCCTGTTGTTATGCTTCTGGCAGGGCCGGGATATCCAATGTACTGGTATATCTGGATCCACTGTTGTTTACGCCGGTTTCCCTGATTGCCTTTTCTTCCTGTATGGGAATGAACGGAGTATGGATAGCAATGCCGGCGTCTCAGGCATTTTTGGCGGTGGCAGGAATTGCTGTATTCGCAAAAGGCAGAAAGTAAGGATGCGGACAGGATAAGCGTTATTTTCCCTTATTGTTTTTATAGAAAGTTCACTTGTGCGTCAGTAGACCATGTTTTATAATGAAAACAGTTTTAAGGAAGCCTGGGATATGCCTGCCGTATGGCAGCGGAAAGGAACGCAAATGAACGATTTTGAAAATAGAGAAGACGAAAATAAAAAGGAAATGACTTCCGGGACGGATGAGGGCGGAAAAGTGCAGGAGACTTCCGAAACTGATCCGGAGAAAGAAAAGTCGGCGGAAGACAATGGGAAAAGCGCGGATAAGGACGGCAGAAAGACGGACGATAAGGAATCGAAATACGAGGACGTGTGCTTCATCTGCCGCAGGCCGGAAAGCAAGGCGGGGAAGATGTACCACCTTCCCAACAATATCTGCGTCTGCGATGACTGCATGCACCGCACCATGGATGCGGTGAGCCAGTATGATTATCAGGGGCTTCTGAACAATCCTCAGCTCATGAACATGCTCAACAACATGAATAAGGATGGAAAATACCCCAACATCAGCTTTGTAAACCTGTCTGATCTGCAGGGAACCGGCGGAATTCCGAACAAACAGAAGATCAAAAAGAAGGCGAAGGATAAGGAAAAGGCTCAGGAGCCGGTTTTTGACATTAAAAATATTCCCGCCCCGCACAAGATCAAGGCCAGCCTGGACGAGTACGTGATCGGTCAGGAGAAGGCGAAAAAGATCATTTCCGTGGCGGTTTATAATCACTATAAGCGTGTAGCGACAAACACCATGGACGATATTGAGATTGAAAAGTCCAACATCCTCATGATCGGGCCCACCGGTTCCGGAAAAACCTATCTGGTGAAGACCCTCGCAAGGCTTCTGGATGTGCCGCTTGCCATTGCGGACGCCACCAGTCTGACGGAGGCGGGATACATCGGAGACGATATTGAAAGCGTGGTTTCCAAACTGCTCGCCGCCGCGGACAACGACGTGGAGCGGGCGGAAAAAGGCATTATCTTCATAGATGAGATTGATAAGATCGCGAAGAAGAAAAATACCACATCCCGGGACGTGAGCGGGGAATCCGTGCAGCAGGGAATGCTCAAGCTGCTGGAGGGCAGCGAGGTGGAGGTTCCGGTCGGTGCCAACAGCAAAAATGCCATGGTGCCGCTGGCCACGGTGAACACGAAAAACATTCTGTTCATCTGCGGAGGCGCGTTCCCGGACCTGGAGAATGTGATCAAGCAGCGTCTGACAAAGCAGTCCACCATGGGCTTCGGCGGAGAGCTGAAGGACAAATATGACAAGGATCCGGACATCCTTTCGAAGGTGACGGTGGAGGATCTGAGAAACTTCGGCATGATTCCGGAATTCCTGGGCAGGCTGCCCATCATCTGTACCCTGCAGGGGCTGACGAAGGAAATGCTCATCCGGATTCTGAAGGAGCCCAAAAACGCGATTCTCAAGCAGTACCACAAGCTGCTGGCTCTGGACGAGGTGGATCTGGAATTTGACGACGGCGCGCTGGAGGCGATCGCGGAAAAGGCCATGAAAAAGGATACGGGGGCCAGAGCGCTCCGGGCTATTATAGAGGATTTCATGCTGGATATCATGTACGAGATTCCGAAGGACGACAACATCGGCCGGGTGACAATCACAAAGGACTACATCGAAGGAACAGGCGGTCCCATGATCGAGATCCGGGGGGCGGGTTACGCGCTGCCGGAGCATACGGCCTCCGCAGGAAGCTGAAAAATGGGGCGCTCTGAAGAGGGCGCCGGCCGTAGCGGGAAAAACGGGCAGAAATGGTTCGTATGGCCAGGCGGCTCAAAAGAAGCACCAAAAACGGGAAAGCGTCATATATATGTAAAAAACGGGAGCGCCCGTTATGACTTGCAGGGATATGATCCTTTCTGAGGAGTTTCAGGATTTTCTCACCTATTATATTTTACCGGAAGGCACGCTGGAGGAGGAAGTTTCCAGTGATGCCTTCTGTTTGGTGCCGGTGAGCGGCAGGCTCTGGTCGGTTTATTTTAACCGGCAGAACCTGCCGCCGCTTTCTTTTTCCAGATATCAGTACCGTTACGTGACGGAGCTGTATGGCCTTGCGGATGAATTTGTATGGAGTGCGCAGGGGCAGAGCTTTGATCCACAGCCGCTGAATGCGAGCGGAATCACGGAATTGCAGAGGGCACCTCTCTTTCTGACGGGCAGAAATGTGGTGATCGGATTCGCGGATACGGGGATCGACTATCGAAATCCGGTATTCCGGCGTCAGGATGGAAGCAGCCGGATTCTGGCGATCTGGGATCAGACCGATCAGACGGGAACAGCACCGGAGGGCTTCTACTATGGCAGCGAATACACAAGGGAACAGATCAATGAAGCGCTTTCCCTGGAAAATCCTCTGGAAGCGGTGCCTGTTACGGACGATAACGGACATGGGACGAGAATGGCTTCCGCCGCTGCGGGCAGTGCCGTAAACGATGGGCTTGATTTCCTGGGAGCGGCGCCGGAGGCAGATATCGTGGTTGTGAAGCTGAAGCAGGCCAAACAGTATCTGCTGGATTTTTATCTGATTCCAGAGGGCGTACCCGCCTATGAGTCCAATGATATTGTCCTTGCGGTCAAATACCTGAATTCCTTTGCCGTTCCCTTTGCCCGGCCGGTCTGTATCTGTCTGGGAATCGGCAGGAGCTTCGGAGATCATATGGCGAATTCTGCGCTTTCCCGTTACCTTTCCGAGGTGAGCTCCGACATCAACCGGGTGGTGGTGGTTTCTGGAGGAAACGAGGGAAATACGGCTCACCATTACGCGGGTACCGTGACGGAGAGGGAATCGGAGGAAATCGAACTGCGTGTGGGAGAAGGAACGAGGGGCTTTCTGATGGAGATCTGGGGAAATCTGCCGTCGTATTTTGCCGTTAAGGTCCGCTCTCCCGGCGGGGAAGAGATCCCGGTCATCAGCAGCAGGCTGGAGCAGGAGGTGGAGTACTCCTTTGTCTATGGCAGGAGCAGAATCCGGATTGATTATCGGCTAAACGATCTGGCCACAGGGAGCGAGGTGGCGGTGGTCCGCCTGGAGGAGCCTGCGGCGGGCGTCTGGACCTTTCAGCTGGTACAGGAGTCAGCGGGCTATGGAGCTTTTCATATGTGGCTTCCTATCCGTCAGTTTGTGGATGGCAGCGTGGAGTTTCTGCGCCCCAATCCGGATTCAACGCTGACCGCTCCCGCCTATGCGGAGGATGTTCTGGGAGTATCCGCCTATAACAGCAGGAACAACAGCTTTTATGTGAATTCCGGAAGGGGATTTGCCCTGGACGGCAGGATTAAGCCGGAGCTTGCGGCCCCCGGCGTGGATCTTTCTGTCGCATCCGGGATGCTGCGGGGCAGTACGGTCGTCGCTTCGGCCTCCGGCACCTCCCTTGCGGCCGCTGTCATGTCGGGCGCATGCGCTCAGTTTCTGCAATGGTGCGTGCAGGATGGCAACTATCCCGATATCAACGGTACCAGCCTGATCAATTTTTTTGTGCGCGGAGCGGCGAGGGATGCGTCGCAGAGCTACCCGAACAGGACTTTTGGATTTGGCCGGATGGATATGGTGGGCGTGTTTGACTGGATTGCCGGGATTGGGAGGGGATAGAGGGAGATGAAACAAAAAATTTGTGCCTGAATGGTGAAAAAATTTGATGCTTGACATCTTCTGGTCAGGTATGGTAATCTGTTAACAATTTAAAACACCAAACCGTTGAAGCGGAGATAACGGCAATGATGCCTTTACAGAGAGCCTGCGGCGCTGAGAGTCAGGTGAGAAACAAGTTGTCAAATGGACCGCTGAGGGTGCAGTCAAATGTGAGATAATTGCCCGGCAATTTATCCGGAAGGTTATTGTTCACAGAGTATTCTGCAACGTGAGGGCATACGTCAGTTGCCGGGGATATGAAGGTATCCCGCTAAGCGCACAGGGTCATTCCTGTGAATTCAAGGTGGCACCGCGGATTTTATACTTTTGTATGATTCGTCCTTGACAGATAAGATTATCTGTCAGGGGCGTTTTTTTGTGCGATAGGCCCGGCAAGCGGCCGTCATGCTTGCATGAACGGCCATTTGCCGGGCAAGTACAGCGAGCGGCATTTATGCCGTGAGCTGTGCGTATCGCGTAATCGGATAGGGAAGGAACTTCCCCTATCCGATTTTGAAAGCCCTGGCAAGCGGCTGTGCGGATGGCGTGCTTGCACGACCAGCCGCACAGACATTTGCCAGGCAAGACGACATGAACAGGAAGGGCGAAGCCCGGACTGTGAATGTCGTCTGCGATTGCAGTGTGCCTCCGGCACACCGCAATCGGCTTTCAAACAAACGTAGCGGCTGCCAAAACCCCGGCAGACGGCTGTTTTGAAACGGAGGAAGGATATGGCGATGAATTTTTTACCGGAAATGAGTGAGATCAGAAAGATAGCTGCAGAAGGAAAATACCGGGTGCTTCCGGTCTCCTGCGAAATCCTGTCGGATATCTGCACGCCCATCGAGGCGCTTGATATTCTGAAAAATGTGTCGGCCCACTGCTATCTGCTGGAGTCAGCGAAGCAGGATGAGACATGGGGACGCTATACCTTCCTGGGATTTGATCCCAGACTTGAGATCACCTGCAGAGATGGTGAAATGAAGGCGGGAAGCATCCGTTTTCACACGGAGAACCCTTCCGGCTATATCAGGCAGGTGCTTGCGGACTACAGAAGTCCCAGGTTTCCCTACCTGCCGCCCTTTACCGGAGGGCTTGTGGGATATTTTTCCTACGACTATCTGGGATACAGCGAGCCGGCTGTGAGGACCGGAGCGGAGGATACGGAACGATTCAGGGACGTGGATCTGATGCTTTTTGATAAGGTGATCGCTTTTGACAATTTCCGGCAGAAGATCATCCTGATTGCAAACATGCAGCTGGATGAGGGGGAGACGGCCTACAACCGGGCGGTCATGGAGCTTAAGCAGCTTGCAGGACTGCTTAAGACAGGAAAAAAGAAGCGTGAGCCGGGAGGCCATCTTCTTGGCGAGGTGAAGCCCCTGTTTGAAAAACAGGAGTTCTGCCGGATGGTGGAGGCGGCGAAAAGCCATATCCGGGAAGGAGATATTTTTCAGATCGTCCTTTCCAACCGGCTGGAAGCGCCGTTTGAAGGCAGCCTGTTCAATACCTACCGGATCCTGCGAACCATGAATCCGTCGCCGTATATGTTTTATTTTTCCGGAACGGATGTGGAGGTGGCCGGGGCTTCTCCGGAAACGCTGGTGAAGCTTGAGGACGGCGTGCTCCATACCTTCCCTCTGGCGGGAACCAGACCGAGGGGAGGGACGCCGGAGGAGGATGAGAAGCTGGAAGCAGAGCTTCTTTCCGATGAAAAGGAGCTTGCGGAGCACAACATGCTGGTGGATCTTGGCAGAAATGATCTGGGAAAGGTGAGCGAGTTCGGAAGCGTGCAGGTGGAGAAGCTGCACAGTGTGGAACGTTTTTCCCATGTGATGCACATCGGCTCCACGGTTCGTGGAAAGCTCAGGGAAGGATGCGACGCGCTGGATGCACTGGAGGCGGTGCTTCCCGCGGGAACCCTGTCCGGCGCGCCGAAGATCCGGGCCTGTCAGCTGATCGGGGAGCTGGAAAACAACAAGCGGGGCATTTATGGCGGGGCCATCGGATATATTGATTTTGCGGGAAACATGGATACCTGTATCGCCATCCGGATCGCTTATAAAAAGGGCGGGAAGGTGTTTGTGAGAAGCGGAGCCGGGATCGTTGCGGATTCCGTTCCGGAGAAGGAATATGAGGAATGCATCAACAAGGCGAAGGCGGTGGTGAACGCCATGAAGCGGGCAAAGGAGGCGGACCTGTGATTTTACTCATTGACAGCTATGACAGTTTTTCCTACAACCTCTATCAGCTCATCGGAGAAATTGAGCCGGACATCCGGGTGATCCGAAATGACGAGTTCACGGTGGAGGAGATTGAAAAGATGAATCCGGCGCGCATCATTCTTTCGCCCGGTCCCGGAAGGCCGGAGGACGCGGGAATCCTGATGGAAACGGTGCAGAAGCTGGGAGAAAAGATTCCCATCCTGGGCGTCTGTCTGGGGCATCAGGCGATCTGCGCGGCCTTCGGGGCGACCGTGGGATATGCGAAACGCCTGATGCACGGAAAGCAGTCGGCCGCCGTTCTGGACGGGGACTGTCCGCTGTTTGCGGGCTGCCGTGAAAGGGCGCCGGTGGCGCGTTATCACTCCCTGGCGGCGAATGCGGCCACCCTGCCGGAGGAGCTGAAGATCACGGCCGCCACCGACGACGGCGAGGTGATGGCGGTGCAGCACAGAAAATATCCCATTTACGGCGTGCAGTTTCATCCGGAATCGATCCTGACGCCGGACGGGAAGCGGATGCTTGAAAATTTTATCGGAATAGACTGAAACAAATGCCGCCTGACGGCGGCGGAAGGAGTGGGGCACGAACGGGGTTCGTGCCGAAGAACGGCTGGACGCCGTTCTTCTATGAATAGAATGCCGCCTGACGGCGGCGGAAGGAGAGGAAATGATTAAGGAAGCAATCGTAAAAATCGTGAACAAAGAGGACCTGAGCTATGACGAGGCTTATGCGGTGATGAATGAGATCATGAGCGGGGAGACTTCGCAGACGCAGAACGCGGCCTTTCTTGCGGCGCTTTCCACCAAGAGCGCCAGGGCGGAGACGACGGATGAGATCGCCGGGTGCGCGGCGGCCATGCGGGACCATGCCATCCGGGTGGATACGGGGATGGATGTGTTCGAAATCGTGGGAACCGGCGGAGACAACGCCCACAGCTTCAACATTTCCACCACCTCCGCGCTGGTGGCCGCGGCGGGCGGCATGAAGGTGGCAAAGCACGGAAACCGGGCGGCCTCCTCCCGGTGCGGAACGGCGGACTGTCTGGAGGCGCTGGGCGTGAACATCCGGCAGAGTCCGGCGCGCTGCATGGAACTGCTGAAGGAGGTTGGCATGTGCTTTTTCTTCGCGCAGGAGTATCACACCTCCATGCGGTATGTGGCGGGCATCCGGAAGGAGCTGGGTTTCCGTACCGTATTCAATATCCTGGGTCCGCTGACCAATCCGGGAACGCCCTCCATGCAGCTTCTCGGCGTGTATGACGATTATCTGGTGGAGCCGCTGGCGCAGGTTCTCATCAACCTGGGCGTCCGCCGCGGCATGGTGGTCTACGGGCAGGAAAAGCTGGATGAAATCTCCGTAACCGCCCCCACCTCTGTCTGTGAGATCAAGGACGGATGGTTCAAATCCTATGTGATCACGCCGGAGGAGTTCGGAATCGAGCGCTGCAGCCGGGAGGATCTTCTGGGAGGAACGCCGGAGGAAAACGCGAAAATCACCCTTGCCATTCTGAATGGGGAAAAGGGGCATAAGAGGGACGCGGTGCTGATGAACGCGGGCGCTTCCCTTTACATCGGCGGAAAGGCGGAGAGCCTTCGGGAAGGAATCGCCCTTGCCGGTGAGCTGATCGATTCAGGGAAGGCGCTTGCGGTTCTTCAGAAGCTGATCAAAGTCAGCAACCGGAAGGAGGAACAGGCATGAGGGAAGGGGAAACCATCCTTGACCGGCTTGCAGAGCATGCGCGGGAACGTGTCCGTGTAGCACGGACACAGATCCCTCTGGAAGAAATCAGGCGGCAGGCGCTGTCTCTTCCCGCCGGTGGCTTTCCCTTTGAAGAAGCGCTGAAAAAAACCGGCCTTTCCTTCATCTGCGAATGCAAGAAGGCATCCCCCTCAAAGGGAATTATCGCGGAAGAGTTTCCTTATCTGCAGATCGCCCGGGAGTACGAGGCGGCAGGGGCGGACTGTATCTCGGTACTCACCGAACCGAAATGGTTTCTGGGAAGAGACAGGTATCTGAAGGAAATTGCGGAGGAAGTTTCCATTCCCTGCCTGCGGAAGGATTTCACCGTGGATGAATACATGATCTATGAAGCGAAAATTCTGGGCGCTTCCGCTGTGCTTCTGATCTGTTCCATCCTTTCACAGAGACAGCTTTCGGAATACCTTTCTCTGTGCGATGAGCTGGGACTCTCGGCTCTGGTGGAGGCCCACGATGAAGCGGAGGTGGAGCTGGCTGGGAGAGCAGGGGCCAGGATCATCGGCGTTAATAACAGGAACCTGAAGGATTTCTCCGTGGATGCGGGGAACAGCCTCCGCCTGCGGGAGAGAATTCCGGAGGGCGTGCTGTTTGTTTCCGAAAGCGGCGTGCAGAGCGCGGAAGACGTCAGAAGGCTCCGGAAAGCCGGAGCGGATGCGGTGCTGGTGGGAGAAGCGCTGATGCGCGCGCCCGATAAGAAAAAGAAGCTGGCGGAGCTGAGAGGACTGGCGTGAGGGAAACCGTGGCTTACTCTTTGGCATGGAGGAAATGATGACAAAAATGAAATTCTGCGGCCTGTCCAGGCCCTGCGACATTGAGGCCGCCAATGAACTGAAGCCCGAATACATCGGTTTTGTGTTTGCCGGAACCAGCAGGCGGTATGTGCCGCCGGAGCGGGCGGAAGAGCTGAAGGCGCTTCTTCTGCCGGAAATCAGCGCGGTTGGTGTGTTTGTAAATGAGGAGCCGGAGCGGATTGCGGAGTTTGCGTACCGCGGAATTATCGACCTCATCCAGCTTCACGGAACGGAGGATGAGGCCTGTATCCGGCAGGTGCAGACGCTCACGGGCCGTCCGGTCATCAAGGCCTTTTCCATTGCGGGAGAGCGGGATGTGGAAGCGGCAAATGAAAGCTGCGCGGATTATGTACTCCTGGATGCAGGAAAGGGCGGAACTGGAACCCGGTTTGACTGGAGCCTGCTTTCCGGGATGAGACGGCCGTTCTTCCTGGCGGGCGGACTGGATATGGAAAACGCGGCGGAGGCGGTCAGAAGATTTCACCCCTATGCGTTGGACGTCAGCTCCGGAATCGAGACGGACGGCATGAAGGATAAAAAGAAAATGGCGGCGTTTGCGGCCGCAGTAAGGAAGGCGGAATCGCTCCGCGATTCTTCTCCTGAATAGAGTGCGGCCGAATGCCGCAGGAAAAGAGGCGCGGAAATCGGCAAGGCCGATTTCCTGGAAGAATCGCTTCGCGATTCTTCTCCTGAATTTAAATGCGGCCGTTCGGCCGCGGAAAAGAGGAAGTATGACAAATCCAAATGGAAGGTTCGGTATCTACGGAGGGCAGTACATTCCGGAGACGCTGATGAATGCGGTGATCGAGCTGGAAGAAGCATATAACAGATATAAAAACGATCCGGAATTCAACAGGGAGCTCACAACGCTTTTTAACGAATATGCGGGAAGGCCGTCACGGCTCTATTTTGCGGAAAAAATGACGAAGGACCTTGGCGGCGCGAAAATCTATCTCAAACGGGAGGATCTGAACCATACCGGAGCGCACAAGATCAACAACGTGTTGGGACAGGCGCTTCTTGCAAAAAAAATGGGAAAGACCCGTCTGATTGCGGAAACGGGCGCAGGCCAGCACGGGGTGGCAACGGCCACGGCGGCAGCGCTGATGGGAATGGAGTGCGTGGTTTTCATGGGAGAGGAGGATACCAGAAGGCAGGCCCTCAATGTCTACCGCATGCGTCTGCTCGGAGCCGAAGTCATCCCGGTAAGGACCGGGACGGCCACGCTGAAGGACGCGGTTTCGGAAGCCATGCGCGAGTGGACCTCCCGGATCAGCGACACCCACTACTGCCTCGGTTCGGTGATGGGGCCTCACCCTTTCCCCACCATCGTGCGGGATTTTCAGGCGGTGATCTCGAAGGAAATCAAAGAGCAGCTCATGGAAAAGGAGGGACGGCTTCCCGACGCGGTGATCGCCTGCGTGGGCGGAGGCTCCAACGCCATCGGCAGCTTCTATCATTTCATTGAGAATCCTTCGGTGCGGCTGATCGGTGCGGAAGCGGCGGGAAGAGGAATCGAGACCTTTGAAACGGCCGCCACCATGAATACGGGCCGGGTGGGCATTTTTCACGGGATGAAATCCTGGTTCTGCCAGGACGAATATGGCCAGATCGCGCCCGTGTATTCCATTTCCGCCGGACTGGACTATCCCGGCGTGGGGCCGGAGCACGCTTACCTGCACGACATCGGGCGCGCGGAATATGTGCCCGTGACGGATGAGGAGGCGGTCTGCGCCTTTGAATACCTGGCAAAGACGGAGGGCATCATCCCGGCGATTGAATCCGCCCATGCGGTGGCTCATGCCAGAAAGCTGGCTCCTGAGATGGGAAAGGATCAGATTCTGGTCATCACCATCTCCGGAAGAGGAGATAAGGACTGCGCGGCGATCGCCCGCTATCGTGGAGAAGGAGACTTGTATGAATCATAAGCCTGATGGCTTATGATTCATACGGCAATTTGTGCCGGAGCGTCACAAATTGCCCTGATGGCAGAAGCAAAACCGCATACGCGATTTTGCTTCGCCCCGTCGCGACGCTCCGGAATGGAGACTTGTATGAGTAGAATAAAAGAAGCGTTTGAAAACGGAAAGGCCTTCATCGCCTTTGTCACCTGCGGGGACCCGGATCTGGAAACCACCGGGGCAGTGGTTCGGGAGATGGTAAAAAACGGAGCCGATCTGATCGAGCTCGGCATTCCTTTTTCCGACCCGACGGCGGAAGGTCCCGTGATTCAGGGCGCCAATCTGCGGGCATTAAACGGCGGCGTCACCACGGATCAGATTTTTGAATTTGTAAAAGAGCTGCGGCGTGACGTAAGCGTGCCCATGGTTTTCATGACCTATGCGAACGTGGTGTTCTCCTATGGGGCGGAGCGGTTCATCGGCACCTGCCGCGAGATCGGGATGGACGGACTGATTCTGCCGGATCTTCCCTACGAGGAAAAGGAGGAATTCCAGCCCATCTGCCGCTGCTTCGGCCTGGAGCTGAT
>UQVK01000078.1 GCA_900544445.1 uncultured Lachnospiraceae bacterium | reverse complement strand
GATTTCCCTCATCGCGCCCACCTCCGAAAACCGCATTGCCAGGATCGCCGGGGAGGCGGAAGGCTTCGTCTATCTGGTATCCTCTCTCGGTGTGACCGGTGTGAGGAGCGAGATCAAAACCGACCTCGCTTCCATCGTGGAGGCCATCCGGCGCAATACGGATATTCCCTGCGTCATCGGTTTCGGCATCTCCACGCCGGAGCAGGCCGCCCGGATGGCAGGCCTGGCGGACGGCGTCATCGTCGGCTCGGCCATTGTCAGGCTGATTGAAAAATATGGAAGGCAGGCGCCGGAATATGTGGGAAGGTATGTGAAGGAGATGAAGGACACAATACGGGGATAGGAGGGCGGCAGGCTGCGCTCTTGCTTATTAAAATGGCGTTCTCCTCGTCCGTTCAGAGCCAGTCATCGGGTCGTGCAGGTTCGACCTCTGACTGGTTCTGGCAGACGAATGCACTGTAACCGCTGCAAAGTGCCCCACGAGCTGGAAAGCACCTCCCTGAGACGACTGGAAATTTCCATTCAAGCCAGGGCATTCGTGAAACAATCCTGCCATATGTAAAATTCTGCTTGCCAGTCCCGTCGAATGATGCTACAATCCAGATAAGCATAAAATTTCTATTTTCGAAGCCGTTCGGCTTTCGTCAGGACATTTCTTTTCGTCCTTTCTGACGAACTTTCAGAAACTCTATGCCAGATTCCCAAGATTACTTTTTACAACCAGAGTCGGCAGGAGCGACTGTATCCAAAGGCCTCTGCCGGGAGATGGCGTTTTGCCGCCGGAAAGGAGCCTGTCTGTGAAAGAAAACACATCTCAAGAAAAGAAAACTGCACGCCGGGGAAGGATCGCCGGACAGAACATGAAAAAGGATTCTTCCACAACTCTTCTGTTTAAAACGAGTAATGAAAATTTTGCCGAGCTGTTCAATCGGACAATGTCGGATTTTGACCAGCTCCGCCCGGAAGATCTGAGCGAAGAGGATATTAAGGAAGCAGCTTACCTTCGGATTACAAAGGCTGACGGCGGAACCGCTCTTGTCCAGTACCGGGATGTGGTCAAAAGCGCCCGAAACGGCAGAATCTTTGCTATTCTCGGAATCGAGCAGCAGTCTGAGGTCGATTACGCCATGCCATTCCGGGTACTAGAGCTGGACTTCGTCAATTACGCCCGCCAGGTCTAGATCATCCGGGAGCGGCACGAGAGAGAATGGCGGGATGAAAAAGGGAACATGCATATACCGGGCAGGGTCTGCACAGGAGAATATCTCGGCAGATTTATCGCAGCCAATCCGGGACATTTCAGTAACGTTTCCAAAACGGCAGTGAATGCGCTGGCAGAGCTGACCCATTCTCCACAGCTGCAGGGAATTCTGACACCTCAATATCGGACAAAGAAAGGAGGATTTAATGTGTGTAAAGGACTCGATGGAATGATACAGGAAGGGATCCAGAAAGGGATGAAAAAAGGCATTTTGACCGGAAAACAGGAAATGGCGGTTTCTCTTTCCGCCATGGGAATGTCTGTGGAAGAGATTGCCAAAGCGGCAAAGGTCCGCGAGGGTGTTGTCCGAAGCTGGTTGTCCGGAAATGCAGGATGAGATACCGGGTAAACGGAAGATTTCTGCTCAATCTATGGTATTCGTGAAGCAACCCCGATCATAAAACTGGTTTTGAAATAACCGCCAGTCTTTCTCAGGGACTGGACGGTTATTTCTTTACGTCTATGTAATCAGAGAGTTCAGTCCTTCCGGATCAATCCAGAATCCCCCGCACCGGTTTATGGGCCATGGCGGGCCGGCGCTCGTAAGAGGTGGTAAGCTCCACAAATCGTCCTTCCCGGCTGCTGGTTTCGATGGCGGTCATGATCTCCAGCACATGAAGCGTCTGCTGTACGTCCGCACGGGCCGCCCGTCCGGATCGGAGGGCCTTTGCCATGTCGGCAAGCCCCAGGCCTCTGCTGTTTTCCGAATAGTCGAAGAGCAGGGGCATTTCACGGAATATGCCGTCCTCCGGCCGCAGCAGCGTGATGCTCCCGCCGAAGCCATTGGGATCCGGCACGCGCAGAGTACCTTCGCTTCCGTAGATTTCCAGCTTATCCTGTCTGTCGTAATATACATCAAAAGTGGTGGTGATGGTGCCGACCGCTCCGTTTTCAAACTGCAGGATGCCGTTCACGTGGGTGGGAACTTCCACGGGCACCGGGGTGCCGGCTTTGGGGGCACTGGTGATGATTCTCTGATCGAAGCTTTTCGTGGTCAGCCCGGTGAGGCCCTTCACGCCGCCCAGAAGATTCACGAGAGCGGTCAGATAGTAAGGCCCCATATCCATCATCGGCCCGCCGCCGTGCTGGTAGTAGAATTCCGGTGAGGGATGCCAGCTTTCATGCCCTCTGCAGATCATCTGAGCCGTCGCGCCGATGGGACGGCCGATGAAGCCGTCGTCGATAAGCTTACGGCAGGTCTGGATGGCCGCGCCCAGGAAGGTATCCGGCGCGCCGCCGAGCATCAGTCCCTTTTTGCGGGCAAGGTCTGCAAGCTCCTTTCCTTCCTCAAAGGTGGCTGCGAGAGGCTTTTCGCTGTACACATGCTTTCCCGCCAGCAGAGCAGCCTTTGTAGTGGCATAATGTTCAAAGGGCCGGGTGAGATTCAGGATAACCTCAATGTCCGGATCCTGAAGCAGTTCCTCCATGCTGGAATAGGTCCGTTCAATCCCGTATTCCTTCCGTGCCTGTTCCATTTTTTCAGGGATCAGGTCATAAATGCCGAGCACCTGTGTTTCCTTAAAAAGAGTGGTCAGATTCTTCAGGTAGATGCCGCTGATGGCGCCCAGCCCCAGAATCCCGATTTTTACTTTTTCCATAATTCCTCTTTCCTTGCCGCGTCAGCGGCATTCAAATCTGAGAAAAAAGGCGAAGCCTTTTTTCCAGGAAAACGGCACTGCCGTTTTCCGTGCCTCATTTTCCTGCCGCGTCAGCGGCATTATAATCCGTGGGAAACGGCTTCGCCGATTCCAGCTCCTCCATAATTAGTACATTTTCGCTGTATTCTCAAAGCGGTCTGTGGTGAGGCCGTGTTCCTTTGCATACCGCTTTCCCTCTGCTGCCCAGAGCATGCCCCGTTCCATGAGAAGTTCCGCTTCCGGGGATTTGTCGAACACATCGTCGTGGTGCCCCAGAGAGTTGTAGAACACTCTGCCGTTTCCCCAGAATTTTGTCCATGCCACCGGCATATCCACCTCCCTGTTGGAGATGTGATAGTAGGGAACAATGGGGAAGCGGGTGGTTGCCAGCACCTCTACGGCCGGATCTACGTGCAGATAATACTGCTCACTGCAGACGTTAAAATCCTCAATCCCTTCCACAATGGGGCTGGAGCCCTTACAGATGTTTACCCGGTAGCTTACGCCGTCTCCGCCGGGATGGCTCACCCACTGCCCTCCGGTCATAAATTGCCATTCCACGTCTTCCCGGAAGGCGTCGCACATGCCACCGTGGCAGCCGGCAAGCCCGGTACCGGCGGCGACGGCCTTTACGATATTCTCCCGTGCCGTCTGATCGATGGCGCCCATGGTCCAGCAGGGAATGATCAGATCCTGCGCCATCACAAGCTCCAGGTCCTTAAGCGCTTCCTGGTCATCGTAAATCCGGCAGGAATAGCCGTGTTTTTCCATGATCCTGGCGAAACGCTCCGAAACCTGCTTCGGCTCATGACCGTCCCATCCTCCCCTGAAAATCAGTACCTTTCCTTTTTCCATAATCCCCTTGCTCCTTTCCTGAGATGCCTTCCGGCGGCACGGTTCCGGTCTGGCTCTGGCCTGACAGAAGGCGGGTGCAGCCGTCCTGAGGCACGCCGGATTTCCCTGTTTCAGATGCTTGTATTATAGCAGGACGGACGGTATAATGATTGCCATAACAAAAAGAAAAATGGCCATAAATTGGCCTGTTGAAAGGGGAGGGAAAGCGATGGAAAGTCCCTTTTATGAAAAGGCGGGGAGGTATCTGCATGCGGGGATTTCGGAAAATATGACATTTCCGGTCCATCTGCAGGAGGAGATGGAGATCATCTATTGTCTGGAGGGCAGTCTCCAGGCGACGGTGATGAATCAGGTGAGAGAGGTGGGGGAGGGGGAATGCGTTCTGATTTTTCCCGGACAGATCCACGGATATCATACGAAGGAACACAGCCGTGTTCTGATGCTGATTTTTTCCCCGGCGGCAGCGGGCATGTATGGAAGGACGCTGCAGAAGATGTGTCCGGAGACTCCTTTTGTGAAAGCTGAGGAGATTCCGGAGGATGCGCGCATCGCTCTGGAACGGCTGTGCGCACCTCAGGTCAGGGCGGATGGAAATCTGTGCGCGGCTTGGGTTCTGGTCCTTCTGGCCTCCGTTCTTCCGGGCCTTTCCCTGAGAGAGAACAGGGGACCGGAAAATATGGACCTGACCTGGCGGCTGATCCAGTACATCGGGGAACATTTTCAGGAGCCGCTCACCCTGGAAGGGCTGGCGCGGGAGCTTCATGTGAACAAATACTATCTTTCCCATACTTTTTCCCGGAAGCTGCAGATGAGCTTCCGGGAGTATCTGAACCATATCCGCCTGGACTATGCCAAAAGGCTGATGCGCGTGACCGGACGGCCCCTGACCGAGATCTGGGCGGAAGCGGGCTTTGAGAGCCAGAGAAGCTTCAACCGGGTGTTTCGGGATATGGAAGGGATGACGCCTCTTGCCTGGCGGAAAAAGGAGGAAAGGGAGCGGGCATGACAGCCCTATTCGACCGGGTTTGCCTGCCGGTATTTCCGGGGAGACAGGCCGAATTCCTTACGGAAGCAGCGGCTGAAGTAAAAGGGATCTTCATAGCCGCAGCAGGAGGCTACCTGTTCCACGGACCAGTCGGTGCCGAGTAAAAGGCCGCGGGCATGTTCAAGCCGCACCCTGTCCGCATAGCGGGCGGGAGAGGTGCCGGTGAGCTGACGAAAGGCCTGAAAAAAGGCGGATTTTCCCATGCCGCTCTGCCTGAGAAGTTCATCCACGCTGATGTGCCGTGTGGGATTGTCATGTATGCAGGCGATGGCCCGGCGCAGCCGCAGCTCGGTGTAGTTGTGGGCGGCGGCCCTGTGGAGTTCCAGATGAATCTCCAGAAGAATGGACTGCAGCAGCAGATTCTCCTGCCACCGGCGCAGATAGATTCCGCGTCCGTGGACGGCGTCAATGGAACGGAACAGTTCCACGATCCGGCGGCTGTTCTGAAGCCGGAAGCAGTGGGGGAGCTCCGGGAGGGCGGAATCGGTATCGAAATGGACGGCATAGAAAACCAGGCAGTCGCTGTCATCCGTTTTCATATCGTGCAAAAGACCGGGACGAAAGTACAGGAAGCTCCCCGTACCGAGCGGATGGATGCGGCCTTTGATCCTTGCCTCTCCCCGCCCGGACAGCACGAGAACGAGTTCATGGTTTGGAATGGTACGCGGCTCGATTTTCCAGCCGGGCCATGTTTCCCGGCGCACGAAATAGGCCAGGGAAACCGGAAAATTTTCTATCATGGCATCCTCCTTATAAGCTTAAATTTACCTCACCCTTTCCGGTTCGTCAATAAAGAAAAGTGGAATTTTATCCAGGTTATGTGGATTCCTGCATGTACCTGCCCGCCCTGCTGCGTTATAGTGGAAAAAAACGAAGGAGGGATCGGAAATGATCTGGAGACGTGAAGAATATATCGCTCACAGCCTGTTTCAGTATACGGGAAAGGAAATGTTCTGCGAACTGTTCGGGCCGCTGATCGGGCTGGAAGAGGAATGGAGAAGCCAGGGAGCATCGGAGGAGGAGATCGGGCTCGGCGCCTTTGGCTGGGACTATGTGCTGAAAACGCAGCTCGCGGCGAAATGCGGGGTGATGAACGATATCCGGCCACATACGCTCCGGGAGGATGAGGATTATTGGGAAGGGATCGACGAATACGGACGATTATCCAGGATGAGCAAAAAATGCGCGACGCTTCCTCTTCCCCAGAGCTATCCGGTAGCCTGCGGCGAGGACTGGGAGAAGATCAGACACTGGTATGCCTTCCGGGAGGACAGGATCGACACGGAGGCCCTGCAGAAGCAGAAAAAGCTGCATGACCAGGGGTATCTTACCCTGTTTTCCATCCCGGGCGGCTTTGATGAGCCGCGCAATCTGATGGGAGAAGAAGCCCTGTGCATGGCCTATTACGATGAACCGGAGATGATTGAGGATATGCTCACGGTGATGGGGGATACGGCGGTAAAGGTGATCGAAAGGGTGACCCGGATCGTTCCCATCGACTGCCTCTGTGTACACGAGGATATGGCGGGCTGCAGCGGGCCGTTGATCGGACCGCAGCAGGTACACGATTTCATGCGCCCCTACTATGAAAAGGTATGGAGCGCCGCAAAACAGGCCGGAGCAAAGCTTTTTTCCCAGGACAGCGACGGGGACATCCGGCCGCTGATTGATGAGTTCCTTGCGGCCGGATTAAACATCCTTTATCCCTGCGAACCGGCGGCTGGAATGGACATCGTTAAGCTGCGGGAAAAATACGGAACCCGTGTGGCATTTAAGGGAGGCATTAACAAATACAGCCTCCGAGAGGGGAAAGACGCCATCCGCCGTGAACTGGAATACAAGATGTCTCCGACGACTATGGGAGGAGGGACAGTATTTGCACTGGATCACAGAATTCCAAACGGTGTACCCATTGAGAATTACCGGTACTATGTGAAGCTGGGAAAAGAGCTTCTGGGGATACCGGACACCGGGGAAAAGGGATGGGTGCGGATGGCGTTTTAGCCGGAAATGAAAATTCTCATTCCGAAATCCTCAGTCTGATGCGGAAGAGTCCGGGGCCGCAGGCAGGATATCCAGATAAAACAAAATATCCTTTTTATTTTCCTGGGGTGTGCCCTGGTAGACCTTTGTGTCCAGTCCGCCGATGACGAAGCCGGTCTTCAGATAAAAAAGACAGGCTCCCAGATTATTGTCCTGTCCCTGCGTATAGATTCCCCGGTATCCGTTCTGCAGGGCGAGCTCCTTCGCTTTTTCGATCAGGGCCCCGGCCACGCCTTTCTTCCGATACTCCCGGTTTACCTTCAGATCATAGAGGTACATGTATTTGAAGAAGGCGTGCTGCATGATGGCGAGGCCGATGCAGTTTTCTCCGTCATAGGCGCCGATAAAAAAGCTGTTTCCGGACATTTCATCAAAATCATAATTCTCATCCGGAAAACACATCTGCGATGGCTCGGAATACTTTTCAATGGAATAAGCCCATCTTTCGTCCACGTAGGTGGGAATCATCCGTCCGAAAAGCGGGAAGGGCTCGTTCGGAAGATTGATATCGGCGGCATGGCGGGCGTCGATGATGCGAATGGAAAATGTGTTTTGCGCAGTCTTTTCTCCGTTCATTTTATGAAGGCCTCCTGATATAATAATGGCAATATATTTTAGAGGTTAACAGAGACAAAAAGCAGCCGTCGCTACTGCCACAGTGACGGCTGAGTCTTAATAAAAACTTAATACAGGACACTGAATGCAGGCCCTGTATCTCTGCTTTTCCCTTTCTTGATCTCAATATACTACATCCTAAAACTGATCTCAAGCAAATCCGGATGATCCGGAGAAGATTTCTGCAATCTCCGTGTCACCATTTCCACATGAAAAACGTTATTATAATAAACAGGATCAAAAGAAAAGCCGTTTTCAGAATATGCAGACGGCAGTACGGCAAAGAGAAGAATTCAACATGAGGGAACAGGGATGGATAATTTTCTGGAACAGGTTATGGAACGATATGCCAACATGGTATACTGTCAGGCATATGTGATGATGGGAAATCAATATGATGCGGAGGATATTGTGCAGGAGGTTTTTTATAAATATATGTTAGCCCGTCCCGGTTTCCGTGAGGAAAATGCGGAAAAGGCATGGTTTTGCAGGGTTACCGCCAACAGGTGCCGGGATCTGATTCGAAAGAGGAAACGGCATCAGGAGGTAAGCCTGGAAGAGGTAAAAAGCGAAGACGAATACGGCGATATGGGACAGGGGTTGATTTCAGTTATATTATCATTGCCTGAAAAATACAGGGAAGTCATTTATCTGCATTATTATGCAGGATACCGGGTGGAGGAAATGGCCAGAATGCTCGGAACCACGGCCAATGCGGTGAAAAAAAGGCTGCAGAGAGGCAGGATGCTCATGAAGGAAAGCTTGGAAGGGGATAGCTATGAAAAATGAAAAACTGAAGCGGGAACTGGATTGTATTGAGCTGGATGAAGCGGCATGGGAGAGGATTACGGAGCAAATCGGGAAAAAGATGGCAGTACACAGAAAACGCAGGAGACAGCTTCGGATCAGTGTATTACTGCTGGCTGCATTTCTGCTGCTCCCGGCTGTGCCCTCCATTGCAAAGGCATTTCTTGCGGTGACAGAAAGGATGGCGCGGATGGAGCCGGAGGAAATTGATTTTTATGAGACGCTGATACAGGAAAGTGAGGGGGAGAGCTTTCATTATTCCAGGGAATGGACGGAAGGAGAAAAAGACAGATGGGAAATTCTGAAACAGGCCTATGTCAATGGGGAAAAATATCCGCGAAAGACTATCCGGTTCCTGGAGACCGGAGAAAAGGCAGAGCCAGAGAGGGTCTGTTATGAGGCGGCGTCAGGTACAATTTGGCTGCCTGAGAATGAGATGAGCGATGAGGATATGCTTCAGATATTGGATTTCTTCGCTAAAAGCGGGTACAGTGTTCAAATTGGGTCAGCAGAAATAAAGAATGAGCCAGTTGTATCGAAAGGAGAAGAAGACATTCCGGTTCAGGAAAAGGAGAAGACGGCCGAATACTTAAGTGCATTTTTCCAGGAAGAAATGGAAAGCGTCCAGCTGAAGGAGGAAGGAATTACCGCAGAAGGCAATTATCTGTATTATCTGGAAAGAAGTATGGACGATGCAGAAGGATTTCCGTTCTGGCAGGTGCAGGCTGATCCTGAAACAGGGGAGCCGCTGGTAATAGAAGCAGTGGATAAAGAAGGGAGCGTGGAGAAGGAAGCAGGACTGAAGGAAGATGTTTTACAGGAAAAACAGCGGGAAGAATTTGCCTCATTTTTCCGGAGGGGAAGAGATTATCTGGACAGGATTGGTTTTGAGAATGAGGGGACAGAAAATCGGTGCCTGTTTTATTACGGAGGCGGGGAACATCGCATGACAAAGTTGGTACGCTTTTATTATCTTGGAGAGAATGCGGCATATGAAATGATATTCACAGCGGAAAACGGGAAAATCTGTCTGCTGAGAAAGACACAGGATCCAGAAGGCTTGCTGAAGATGGAGCTTGCAAGAGCACAGAGCCAGGTAAAAAAGAATGATAGGCTGCAGTATGTCTGTCTTGTTGTGGATGCAGAAGGAAATGTGAATGAGGAGGGAGATTCCTGAGATATGGAAGCGAAAAAGCAGCCGCCTTATCCATGCACGAATTTCAGGCAGATCTCCGTGCCTTCCGGATATGGGCCATCCCGTCAGGCGGGATGGCCCGCTGCATACCTGCCGGCACGATGTCCGGCATCCTCTCCCACCAGATTATAGGCATGCTGATAATAGTGAAACGCATCCTTCATGAGCCCTTGCTTAAGCATACCGGAAAAAAGCCGGGAAACCATGGTGACCTGCGTACAGGTATCGGCGAGATAGTCCTGCGCCCGCTGAATGGGAGCGTAATCAGGAGCCGGTAAGCCTGGGGTGGCAGCCGCATTGTAAGAACCGATCCGGATCAGGAAAAGATGCTCGATGCCTTCGGAGAGAAGGGCTTCCAGCATCCGCAGAAAATCCTCCTCATAGACCGAAGGGACGGTGCCCAGATCGCCGTCGGTTTCTCCCTGACACCAGAGGACGAAGCGGCGCCGTATGGGAATGCTGTTGTCCGCCAGATATTTCTCAGCCGTCCGCAGGCGGAGGAGCGCATCCTCAAGGAAGGGGGAGCCGGGCTGCCATTCCCGGATGGCGGATCCCCCTTTGGAAGCGGAGACGCCGATGACGGGTGTGTGTGTCTCTTCGAAATATGCGTTGATGAAGGCGGTAACCATGGAACCGGTCTTCATGCCCGGCTCAAAGATGCCCCCGGGACGGTTTTCCAGCGCGCCGAAGGGCTCCGCCGCCGGATACAGCCGGTTCGGATCGCTGACCGCGCGGAATTCCCATCCGGCGCCCGGAAGGCAGGCGGGAGCGCTCTGCGGAAAGCGCGGACATATGACGCCGCGTCCGGCCATGTTGGACTGCCCCATGAAAAGGAACAGATCCGCCGGACCGTCCGGGCGGAAAGGGAAAGAGGGTGTCTGTGTCATAGTTTTCTCCCTGTGGAGCGAGTCCGCTCCAGATCTTGAATCCATCTCGATTTTGTTATAAAATAAAGAAATGAAAGTGCTTACAAAAAGTATAATTTTTCTCAGGGAAAATGGCAAGCCTTTTTGAAAAAGGAAGGCGGCGAAAGGAGAGGAAAGGGAATGGACATCCGATTTAACTTATTTCCCGAAGGACGGGATAAGGCGCTCACCATGAGCTATGATGACGGACGCACAGCCGACCGGAGGCTGGTCGGCATCTTTAACGCGCATGGAATCAGGGGAACGTTTCATCTGAACAGCGGAAAGCTGGACACGCCGGACTATATTTCGGCGCAGGAGGTAAAAGATCTGTATCAGGGGCATGAGGTTGCCGCGCACACCTGTACCCATCCGTTTCTGGGGCAGCTGCCGGAGCGGATGCAGGTACAGGAGATTCTGGAGGACAGGGCTGCGCTGGAGCAGCTTACGGGGTATCCGGTGACGGGCATGTCCTGGCCTTATGGTTCCTGCAGTGACGATGTGATCCGTGTGGCGCGCACCTGCGGCATCGTCTACAGCAGGACGGTTCACAGTACGCAGGGCTTCGATATTCCGGCGGATTTTATGCGCTGGGATCCCACCACACATCACAGCGGGGATCTGGACCGGCTCTGGGAGCGTTTTCAGGATGCGCACAGGAACGATATGCGGCTCTTTTACATCTGGGGGCACAGCTATGAATTCGATCTGGATCACAGCTGGGAACGGATGGAAGCCTTCTGTGAGAAGGCGGGAGGACATGCCGATATCTGGTATGCGACGAACGGGGAGATCAAAGCCTATCTGGACGCGCTTCACAGCCTTACTGTCGGCGCAAGGATGGATATGATCCATAACGGTTCTTCTCTGGATGTGTGGGTGAGCGTGGACGGTAAGCCTGTGCGCATCGGCGCGGGGGAAACCCGGAAATTTTCATAAAACAAAGAAGGGAAGGACAGGGAAATGCTTCGTTTATTTGAACAGCATGAAATCAGGAAAACAAAAGAACTGAACGGAATGTGGGATTTTGTCAGGGAGGATAACGGGAAGGCGTACCGGCTTCCCGTGCCGGGCTGCTGGGAGCAGCATCCGGACATGCTCACCTACAGAGGACAGGGAACCTACCGGACGAAGGTGAAGGTGGACCGGGATACCTGCCTGCGGCTGGAATTTAAGGGGGTCAGCCACACGGCGCGGGTCTTTTTTGACGGAAAGATGGTGGTGGAGCATTACAATGCGTTCACGCCTTTTTCAGAGGTCATTCCGGGCGTGAAGGCGGGAGAGCATGAGATCACCGTATGGGTGGACAACAGCTTCGGAGAACACTCGGCTCTGCACATTCCCAACGATTATTATACCTATGGCGGGATTACCCGCGGCGTGGGCATGGAAGAGATTTCTCCCGTTTATATCGAAAGGGTTCATTTCACGCCGGAATATGCGGACGGCGTCTGGTACGGAAAAACGGAGGTGGTCATCCGGAACGCGGGAGACAGAAAAGCGTCCTTCCGGATCAGTGGAGCGCTGGGGGGAACGTTTACCGGAACAGACTGCAGTCTGCCGGGAGAAAATGCGCTGGCAGAGATGACTGGAGAGGTGGAGCCGGGCGGAGAGACGATACTGACCGGACGGCAGAGCTTTGACGGCGTAACACCCTGGACGCCCGGGGAGCCGGCGCTGTATCTTCTGAAGGTAAGGCTTTCCGTGGACGGCGAGGTGGTCGATGATCTGATCGAGCGGGTGGGCTTCCGCACGGTGTCCGTACAGGACGGAGGTATTCTGCTCAACGGCAGCCGGATTTTCATGAAGGGCTTCAACCGGCATGAGGATCACGGTATGTGCGGCTGTGCGATCCCTTTGCAGCTCATGGTTCAGGATCTGGATCTGATGCGCGATATGGGCGCGAACGCGGTGCGCACCTGCCATTATCCCAACGACGAGCTGTTTCTGGATCTCTGCGACGAAAGAGGGGTTCTGGTCTGGGAGGAAAATCATGCCAGGGGTCTGGATCTGGAGCACATGATGAATCCCAATTTTGACATTCAGTGCGAGAACTGTATCCGGGAGATGATTGAAAATCATTACAACCATCCCTCCATCGTGATCTGGGGAATCCTCAATGAATGCGCAAGCGAGACGGAGGAGGGCAGGAAAAAATATGCCGCCCAGTACGCGCAGATCCGAAGAATGGACCAGAGCCGTCCAACAACCTCTGCCACCTGCAGGCATTTCACGAACATCTGCCTGGATCTTCCGGACGTGGTTTCCTTTAACATGTATTCCGGCTGGTATCAGGATGTGGAAGTTAAAGAACGCCATGAACAGGAGATGGAGTGGATCGCGTCCGCAGGCGGGGCGGGAAAGCCCGTTATCGTCAGCGAATTCGGCGCGGCGGCCATGTACGGCTACCGGGACCGCGGCCGCTGCAAATGGAGCGAGGAACGGCAGGCGGACATCATCAGGGAGAATCTGGAGGTTTACCGGAAGGATTCCCGGCTTTCCGGCGCGTTCATCTGGCAGTTTGCGGACTGCCGCGTGACGGAGGAGGGAGGCTGGTTTGCCACCCGCGCCCGCAGCCACAACAACAAGGGCGTGCTGGATGAATACAGAAGGCCCAAGCTTGCCTATGATACGGTAAAGGAATTCTTTGAAAACTGGGACTGATGCTCCGGAAGGGAGAAAAGAGTGAAAAATTTAAAATATCTGAGCCTGATCGCCGCCATTTTCACAGGGGAATATTTCCTGAAAAACCGGATGGAAAAAGAGCTGGAATCGGGAAAAACCAGGGAAATCCTGAAAGGGCGCATTTTGCTTCGCAAATACCACAATGAGGGCGCCTGCCTGAATCTGGGAGAAAAGAAGTCGAAGGCGGTTGCCGCAGTCTCCCTGCTTCTTACGGCAGCGCTGTCGCTGGTGTTCCTGTTCACCCTGACAAAGCGAGGCTGCGCCGCCCTGAAAACCGGGCTTTCCCTCCTGCTTGGCGGCGCATGGAGCAACACCTATGACCGCCTGAAAAGGAAATATGTGGTGGATTATTTCAGCTTTAATGTGAAATGGAAGCCCCTGCGGCAGATTATTTTTAACCTTTCCGATTTCTGTATCCTGATCGGCGCGCTGGTCGTGGCGTTTCAGGGGGACAGCATCGCGGACTGAGCTTTTTTCGTTCCGGCGGCGGACTGTTCCGGTCTGCCCGAAGACCTCCCGCCTGACTGTTCCGGCCGGTTCGGAGGCCTGCCCACCGGACTGCTCCGGTCTGCCCGAAGGTCCGCCGCCAGATTTTACATGAAAATTACACCGGACTGCTATCCGTTTCCGGGAAAATGGGTACAATAAAAGCAGAAGGATATCCGGAAGGGACTGCCGACTGCTTATGTATGCCATGCAGGCGGCAGAAAGGAAGGCTGGAAGCATTTTCAGCCTTCGGCCCCGGGATACGGAAACGGGAGTTTTTATGAAGCAGATCAGCGGAAAAATCGGAAACCGGACATCGGAAACAGCAGGGCCTGACGCGTCGTTCTACAGAACCGCGGCGGTCTGTCTTGCCGTTTATCTCATGCTTGCCCTCGCCGGAGCGTGCGCCATCGCCGCCGAGCGGATGGGCTGGGAGACCCCTCCGGGAGAATATTATGAGATGGAAACGGACATGACCGAGTTTGAAGGTCCGCTGGAAGAAATCGGCCGGATCAGATGAGATACGGCCGGCTTTCCTGTCGTCAGAAAGTCATCCGGCCGGAAAGGACGGCGGTGCCGTCCGGTTTTACGCCGGCTGCCAGCCAGGAATTGCCGTCCGCCTTCCGATACAATCGGATTTCATCGTGATAAAGCTCAGGGACAGAAAATGCAGCTCGATTTCCTTCAGATGAAAGACGAAGCTTTCCAGCCTTCCCAGAGCGCAGACCTCCTGCCCGGCGGAAATTTTCAGATCCTGCCAGATTCTCATTTTATCCTGTTACTCGATCCAGGTTTCCAGATGAAGCGGCCTGGAATAATCCACCCGCCTGAAAACCCGCATTTTATATTTGGTATAGATCTATGCTGCCCCGTAATTTTCCGGCAGAGAATCGTTCCCCTTTCCCATATGATAGAGATGCCCGGTTGACATATCCTGAAAATAATACAGATAGGCGCGCATGCCTATGAGACCCTCCGCGTCCGAATCGCGGAACATGGGTGAATAATCTTTTTCAAATCTTAATATCTGTTCCATGTTTCCTTCCATGCCGAAGCGGTTTACGCTGGGTTCATGAGTTCTCCCAGGATTCTAAATATAAAGAATATATCACGGTACGATTTCGCCGTCAACGCTTCCCGTATCCTGCCGTCTGAGGTAAAATAGGTTGTTGCTGCTGTTCGTCAGAAAGCGGATGACAGCAGAGGAGGAACGCTTCCTCCTGCAGTTGTAAGAAAACCGTAAGAATTTGATGTGCCGATCTGTAAGAGAAGGGGAGTAAGCTGTACCCGTAAAGCGGAAAACTGGAGGATGATATGAACGAATGTGTGCTTGTCGTGGATGACGACAGAGAGATTGTGAAGGCGATCGCCATTTTGCTGGAAAAGGAGGGATATCAGGTATGCAGGGCGTATGACGGGCTGCAGGCGCTGGACGTTTTAATGAGCCGCGAGGTGCATCTGATCCTGATGGATATCATGATGCCGAAGCTGGACGGGCTTTCCGCGCTGATGAAAATCAGGGAACAGAAGAACCTTCCCGTGATTGTTCTCAGCGCCAAGGGAGAGGAAACGGATAAGATCCTCGGCCTGTCCATGGGAGCGGACGACTATATTGCCAAGCCCTATCTGCCTCAGGAACTGGTGGCGCGGGTCAGAAGTCATCTGCGCAGGTATATGAGCCTGGGAAGCATTCACGAGCAGGCGCGGGAAGGCAGGCTGGAAAACGGAAGGCTGTCCTACAGCAGGCAGGAAAAGACTCTGTATGTGGATGGTGAGCCGGTGAAGCTGACGGCCACGGAAACAAAAATCATGGAACTGTTCATGGAAAATCCGGGCCGGGTCTTTCCCGCAGAAGAGATTTACAGCCGCGTCTGGGGAGAGGAGGCCTTTTCTCCGGAAAATACGGTGATGGTGCACATTCGTCGCATCCGGGAAAAAATTGAGATCAACTCCAGGGAACCGGAATATATAAAGGTGGTGTGGGGAATTGGATACAAAATGGAAAAGAAGTAAAAAAGTAATAAGCATGCTTTGCTGGACGCTGGGCGTTTCCACTCTGGCTGTCTGCGCGGTGGCAAATCCGGTGCGGGTCTGCGGCGGGCTGCAGGAAGCCGCTGCGGCTGCGGATCCGGAAGGCTCCTATGAACAGAGCGCGTGGTTTCGCGGCGAGGTGGAGGAAATGCTGGACGGCCTGATCCGGATCGGCGCGGGGCAGCCCGTCCTGTATTCGGGAGCGGCCATGGAAACGACGGTGACGGAAGATGCGGCACAGGGGGCTGCCTCCGCGGAGCTGTTTCTGGAGCAGCACCGGTCCGACAAAAATATCCTGTTTGAACTGAAGCAGGACGGAGAGGTTCTGTATGATAATCTGGACGGACAGGTGATTGGAGGATCCGGAAACGAGCTGCCCCAGCAGTATGATTTCCTGTTGAAATTCGACGGGGAAAAGGCCGTCATCCTGATGGACGGCGTGGAGCAGGACGTTTACGGGGACGGAGTTTATACCGCCGACGGAGCTCATTGGAGAATACCGGGCTATGAAAATTACCGGCTCCCGGATGACTGGAAGAAGAGCGAGATCACCCTGGCGGTCCGTGCGGTACCCGTACAGTATATAGAAGAAGATGGAACATACAGTGGCACACTCTATTATATCTGGCAGAATTTCCAGTGGAACAGGCGCTATATCCTTGGATACTGCGCAGCGCTGGCCGCGGCGGTGCTCTGTCTGATACCGGCCTTTGTGTGGAGAAAAAGCAGAAGGGAGGCCCGGACGGCCATCGGCACCTTTCTGGGAAAGGTGCCAGGAGAACTGCGCCTTGCCGCTTTGGGCTGCCTCATCTGGCTGGAGACTCTGTACTGGAGAAGCGGAGGCGGGGATGGAATCGGAGATGCTGTCTTTGTTCTGGCTGCACTCTGGGCGCTCTGGCTGGCTGTAACGGACGTGCGCTTTGGCAGAAAACTGTTTGAGAGCAGCTTCCTTTGCCAGCTGATCCGGTTCCTTCAGATAAAAGAAGGGGGACCTGGCATCGGGGAGAGGATGGAGCGGCAGCTTAACAGACCGTTTCTTCTTTCTTTGGCGGTACCTGTGCTGCTTTTGGGTATCATCTGCTGCCTGAGGGACAGAGAGCAGTGGGCGGTTCTTTTCATGTTCCTTCTGGCCACGGACGCCGCAGCCCTGATCGGAATCCTCTTTTTCTCCGCCAAAAGCCAGAAAAGGATGGCGGCAAATCTCAGGGCGGCAGACGACTGCATCCGACAGATCTGCGGAGGCGGCCAGCCCGATGCGGACAGCCAGCCAGCCGATCCGGAGCTTGCCGACCTGGTGCAGAGAGTGGCGGAGCTTTCAGACGGACTGGAAACAGCGGTGGAGGAACGGCTGAAAAGTGAGCGGATGAAGGTGGAGCTGGTCACCAATGTGTCTCATGATATCAAAACGCCCCTCACCTCCATCATCAGCTATGTGGATCTCTTGAAGCAGGCGGAGAATCTTCCGGAGGAACTGCGGGATTATGTGAAAGTCCTGTCCGCAAAATCGGAGCGCCTTCGGGAAATCGTCCAGGACGTGTTTGAAATCAGCAGGGCGGCTTCCGGGCAGCTTCCGCTGAAAATGGAACGGCTGGATCTGGGAAAGCTTCTGCGCCAGACGCTGGCGGACCGGAAGGATACCATAGAAGAGACCAGCTTTCAGCTGCGGGTCAATCTTCCGGAGGAGGAAGTCATGGTCCTTGCGGACGGCCAGCGGATGTACCGGGTATTTGCCAATCTGATCGAGAACGCGCTGAAATATTCCCTGGAGGGCTCCCGTATTTTCCTGACTCTGAAAAAAGAAGATGGAAGGGTGGAGGTGAGAATCCAGAATACCTCGAAGGAAGAACTGAAGGAGGGAAAGGATTTCACGGAACGGTTTGTGCGCGGAGATGAAAGCCGGACGGACGGCGGCAGCGGGCTTGGCCTCTCCATTGCAAAAAGCTTTACGGAAGCCTGCGGAGGAGACTTCCACGTGGAGACGGCTGGCGACAGCTTTACGGTGCTCGTTGCGTTTCCGGAGGATGGCGAGAGATAGGTCAGAAGGACAGGATTTTTCCAGAAGATGGTTTCATTCCCTGTCTGTGAAAAAAATACCGGAGCAGCTCTCTCATTCAAAAAGCAGCTCCGGTATTTCCTATTCATTCAGCTGTTCCGGTTTTCTATGCGCATCAGGCTGTTTTGCCAGATTGCTTCCGTGGGCCTCAGCCGGCGGCTGTGCTTCTGGTTTTACGCCGTAATCACCGTTCCGGCCTTTCCTTTAATCGCGTCTGCCACGAAATCCAGAGAGGTGATCAGCACGCTTCCTTCCGGCACGGCCTCCAGATAGCTGACGGCCGCTTCGATCTTGGGCAGCATGGTTCCCGCTTCAAACTGTCCGTCCTGAATGTAGGCCTTTGCTTCCGAGGCGGTCATGGAATGGATCGGGGATTCCGTTTCCTTCTGGTAATCCTTATAAACCTGCTTCACGCTGGTCAGGATGATGAGCTGATCCGCCTTCAGGTCGCAGGCCAGCTTTCCGGCAATGCAGTCTTTTTCAATGACGGCGGAGGCTCCCTTCAGAGCGTGTTCCTGGGGGATGACCGGAATACCGCCTCCTCCGCAGGCGATGACCACCTGATCCGCGTCCGCCAGCGTGCGGATGGAATCGATTTCCAGAATATCAATGGGCTTGGGCGCGGCCACAATTCTGCGGAAGCCCTTCCCCGGCTCTTCCACCACGTAATTTCCCTTTTTCTGTTCCGTCTCCGCGTCTTCCCTGGACATATACCGGCCGATGATCTTGGTAGGCTCATAGAAAGCCTCATCGTAGGGATCCACCGTCACCTGCGTCAGAATCGTGCTGACCGGTTTGGTGATGCCGCGGCTTAACAACTCCGCGCGCAGGGAATTCTGGATATCGTATCCCACATAGCCCTGGCTCATGGCGCTGCAGACGCACATGGGAGCGGGCGTATAATCAATATAAACTCTGCGCAGTTCCGTCATGGCCTTGTGAATCATGCTGACCTGCGGCCCGTTGCTGTGGGTGATGGTGAGCTGATAGCCGGCTTCCACCAGATCCGCAAGAGCCTTCGCGGTCACACGGACGGCGTCCTTCTGTTCCGTGGTTGTATATCCCAGCGCCTGATGCCCCAGAGAGACGACGGCCCGTTTCTTTGCAGTTTTTTTCTGCTGGTCTCTGCTTTCTGTATTTGTGCTCATATGCATTTCCTCGCTTTATATTGATTTTAACAGAAGTATGATTTCGGTTTCCGGGTGGATCGCATTGCGGCGGAAAGGAAGATGTCGCTTACGCGACCCGCCGCGCAGGCAATCTTCGATTGCCGGGAGAATCCCGCAAGCGGGATTCTTTTTCATTATATCAAAAACAGCCGGATTTGTATACCGAAAAGAAAAGTGCGCCGCTTCAGACCCGGTTTTGCTGCCGTTTATGAGAAGAAAACCGGATGAGAAAACAAACCCCCATGCCTTTCGCTGATCAGCACCACCATAAATGAAACATCGCAGCCGATAATCTCCTGATAATTACATACCGCAACGTTTGATGTATAATGAACATATCGGTAAAGG
>UQVK01000077.1 GCA_900544445.1 uncultured Lachnospiraceae bacterium | reverse complement strand
CCTGCACTGGCTTACCGGAAGGGATGCACCTGATCAGCGAAAAGTGTGCACTTTGTAAACGGAATATTCACAAGATGGCTGCCGGGAAATCCTTGGCGCTGCGGAAGGGATGAAAGAGGATCGTGAAAGCTGGCGTTCTTTCTTCGTATGGTTGAAAGAACGCGGGCTTACTGGTGTACGTTTGATCATCGGCGATAAGAATCTCGGTATGCTTGAAACCATTCCGGAAGTCTTTCCGGATGCCAGATATCAGCGCTGTACGGTTCATTTTTACAGAAATATATTTTCTGTTACCCCCCGTAACAAGATGAAAACGGTAGCGCTTATGCTCAAGGCGATCCATGCGCAGGAAAGCAAGGAAGCCGCCCGTGAAAAAGCAATCCAGGTAGCGGAGAAACTCCGGGCCATGAAGCTTGCTAAAGCTGCCAAGAAGGTAGAGGACGGAATCGAAGAAACCTTGACCTATATGGATTTTCCTACGCAGCATTGGACCCGGATCCGGACCAATAACGCTATTGAGCGCCTCAACCGTGAGATTAAACGCCGTACAAAAGCGATCGGTGCTTTTCCTGACGGGCAGAGTGCCTTGATGCTCGTATGTGCCAGACTGCGTCATGTAGCAGCAACCAGTTGGGGAGCCAGACGCTATATGAATATGGATCATCTTTTCAAATCAGAAGAGGATCTGCTGTCTGATATCATAGCCGGCTGACTACCGGCTGCTAAACGGCTAGGTTTTGATTTTGCGAAAAACTATTGACACTATCTTAAATTTAGGAAAGGAGGGAACTACATGGCAAATTGCAAAGTAATTGCGATTGCCAATCAGAAAGGCGGAACGGGAAAAAACACCACAACCGTCAACTTGGGAATCGGACTTGCCAGAGAAGGGAAAAAGGTTCTTTTAGTGGACGCTGATCCACGGGGCGATCTGACAACCTCACTGGGATGGCCGGAGCAGGATAACCTTTCTGTGACACTTGCCACACAGTTGGAGGGGATTGTGGATGACAGGGAAATGGATAGCCACGCCGGTATTTTACACTGGTTATTATGGTGTGGCAGAGCCATCTGTCCGGCAAAATCAGAGCCATAGTCCCAATGGTACAGAGTCACTTTGATTTTGCTTGATTGTTCCAGCAAGTAATCTGTTGAAAACAAAATCATAGATTTTGACTGGCTCTCATTCTCCAGAATGGTGGCTCTCAAAATCCGGTCCGATGGCTCAAAGCGATCCAGTATAATCATTTTACACCATGAGGAAGATGTCGATCTGACCCCGTCCAATATCGAACTGGCGGGACTGGAAGTTATGCTTGTCAATGCCACAAGCCGGGAACTTACGCTGAAAAATTGTCTGAATGAAGTGAAAAGCGGATACGACTATGTGCTGATTGACTGTATGCTAGGTTTGGATATGCTGACGATCAATGCATTGGCGGCGTCTGATAGTGTGATTGTTCCAGTGCAGGCCCAGTATCTTCCAGCAAAGCGCCCGAAACCGGAAGGCGGTTATGAAATGGTGGCAGGACACCGGAGAAAATTAGCAAGTGAACTTGCCGGAAAAATGGATATGCCATGCATTGTGCGAAATCTGACAGATGATGAAGCTATTATTATCATGGTGGACTCTAACCTGCAAAGGGAGAAAATCTTACCGTCAGAAAAAGCCTTTGCCTATAAGATGAAACTGGACGCAATGAAAAGACAGGAAGGAAGACCAGGCAGAACAAATGAGAAAGTTTGCAAAGGTAGGAAAGCTGAATGAGGACGTGATCCTGTCGATCATGACTGAGGAAAAGCCGAACTAGGTGGAGCAGTATGCGGATGGAGAAAATGCCTACTGTATCGAGCCGGGAATCTCTCTGCATACCGGGAACACACTGGAGAAGGACGCTTCTGTGGTGTGGAACAACTTAGGAAAAGAGAAACAGGACGCTGTGAATCTTGCCCTTTTATATGTCGCGCTTAACAGCGGCCCAGTAATTCTGAACGATTTTTTTCTTCCAGACAAGAAAAAGACAGCAGGCAAAAAGCAGGATTGCGCCCAAAAGAACGACCCATGGACTTAAACCGGAGCTGTCGATAAATTTTGCCGCGTCATCCGTCTGAGGCGCCTGACCAAGCAGATACAGAATTGGCACAATCACCCATGCGAGTATGGAGCCTGTCGGAATGAGAATAAAGAGGAAGGAAAAAATCCGGTAAAAGATACTTTCTATTCTGCCTCGGTAGGCCAGCGAGTAAAGAATGGATACAAGAACGGGCAGCAGCATTCCCGAAATATGGAACAGAGATAACGTGAGGGAAGTGAATATGCCGCCCTCGTAGGCCATGTATGCGCCCAGAATGCGGAACTGTGTAATCCGTGCGCCGCACAGAACCGCTGTCAGAGCATGCCCGCCTTCGTGCAGAGCGACGTACAGGGGGATGAGGATCAGAATACTGGCAAACAGGGATAATATTTTTTTGACCTTCAGATTCATTGGTTCACCTCAGCGCTTTTTTCTTATGATATAACACATGCGTAATTGTTTCAAGAAAAAGGAGAAACGGATGAAAAAAGAAAGATTCCTGTTGTCCGTTCTGGCTGCGATGACAGTTCTGGCTTCCTGCGGCCGAAACGCAGAGATTTCCGGCGAAACCGTTCCTTTATCAGAATCCGTGGATGAGGCTGGCGGCCTGTCATCTGCCACAATGGACGAAAATGGCGGACTTTTGGAAGATGGAAGGCAGGCCTTTGGAAAGGCGTTATGGGACGTATATTTTCAGGGGATTCTGCCGGATGGCGGAGCAGTAGAGTATGTGGACAGGGAGTCGGCTGAAGGAAACGGCTTTGCTGTGACGGATATAGACGGAGACGGGCGGGAGGAGCTGCTGCTTCTGTGGTCAGGCGCCAGCATGTCAGGAATGGTACAGATCATTTATGGTTATGAGGATGGGCATTTCCATGAGGAGCTGTTGGGATTTCCAGACCAGACCTTTTATGAAAATGGAACGGTGGAAATTGGATGGTCTCATAACCAGGGACTGTCGAACTCTTTATGGCCCTATTTCGTTTATGCTTATGATACCGGAAGTGATACCTATCGGTCTGTCGGCGGAGCAGATGCCTGGGAAAAGAGCGTAAGGGAAGAGGACTACAGTGGAAACTCTTTTCCGGCAGAGACAGATACCGACGGAGACGGTATGGTTTACTTTATTCTTCCGGCTGACTGGGACGGGCAATATGAAGGGATTCAGACGGTAGACGGGGAGGAATATGAGGAATGGAGAAACTCCTGGCTGGATGGGGCGGCGAAAATGGATATTTCTTTCCAGAAGCTGACGGAAGAAAATATTGCGGCACTGGGGTATCCGAAACCGGACTATCCTGACCCGCAGCCGCTGGGATGAGGAACAGGGGAGGCTGTTTTTCCTATTGACATTACGTCATGACCATGATACCATACAAATAGTTAGTTGAAACTAACTACAAAAAATAGATCATGCGGACTTCTCCTTTTGAATGCGGCTCTTGCCGGAGAGCGTTTTACCGGAAGGGACTGTCGCCGGACGCCTGGTTCCGGAAGAGCCCTTCCGGCGGAGAAGCTGCTGAAAAGATGGAGGTAAACATGGATTATCTGGAGATTGAAAAGGTAGTTGGACGGGAAATCCTGGATTCAAGAGGAAATCCAACCGTTGACGCGGAAGTGACGCTGGCAAACGGAACGGTGGGCAGAGGAACCGCTCCCAGCGGCGCGTCCACAGGAGAATTTGAAGCGCTGGAATTAAGAGACGGCGATAAGGGAAGATATCTGGGAAAGGGCGTTACAAAGGCGGTGGAAAATATCAACACCGTGATCTGCGATGCGATCACCGGAATGGACGCCTCTGATATTTATGCGGTTGACGCGGCGATGATTGCAGCGGACGGAACGAAGGACAAGTCAAAGCTCGGGGCGAACGCCATTCTGGCTGTTTCCATCGCCTGTGCGCGTGCTGCGTCCATCGCGCTGGATATCCCGCTGTACCGTTTTCTGGGCGGAGTAAACGGAAATCGTCTTCCCGTTCCCATGATGAATATTTTAAACGGCGGAGCCCACGCGGCCAATACGGTGGATGTGCAGGAATTCATGATCATGCCTGCCGGAGCTCCCAGCTTTAAAGAGGGCCTGCGCTGGTGCGCGGAGGTGTTCCATGCGCTTGCCGCACTGTTAAAATCCAAAGGACTTGCCACCTCTGTCGGTGACGAGGGAGGCTTTGCGCCGGATCTCGCCAGCGATGAGGAAGCCATTGAGTACATTCTGGAGGCGGTAAGCAAGGCGGGGTATGAGCCGGGAAAGGATTTTGTGATCGCCATGGACGCGGCTTCCAGCGAGTGGAAGGGTGAGAAGAAGGGCGAATATGTGCTTCCAAAGGCGGGAACCAGATTTACTTCTGAGGAGCTGATCGGGCACTGGAAGAAGCTTGTGGATAAATATCCTATCATTTCCATCGAGGATGCGCTGGATGAAGAGGACTGGGAAGGCTGGCAGAAGCTGACTGCGGAGCTGGGAGACAGAGTGCAGCTGGTGGGAGACGATCTGTTTGTGACCAATACGGAGCGGCTGAAGAAGGGAATTGAGCTTGGCTGCGGCAATTCGATTCTGATCAAGCTCAATCAGATCGGTTCCGTGTCCGAGACGCTGGAAGCCATCAAGATGGCGCACAGCGCCGGGTATACCGCCATCGCGTCCCATCGTTCCGGAGAAACGGAGGACACCACCATTGCGGATCTGGCGGTTGCGCTCAATACCTGTCAGATCAAGACCGGAGCGCCCAGCCGCTCGGAGCGCGTCGCCAAGTATAACCAGCTCCTGCGCATCGAGGAACAGCTCGGGGCGGGCAGTGTGTATCCCGGATTCGATGCTTTTCATGTGAAGAGAGGCTGAGTGCGGGACAGGAGAAATTGCGTCCGTCCAGCAGAATGACAGGATGGATGGCAGACAGAAAAAACGACAGCAGAAAGTAAAGGGAAGGCGTATGTGGCCGGTTCGGGCATATATGCCTTCCTTGCTTTTATGCTTTTTTCCCGAATGATTTTTTGATTTCAAACGACTACCTTATCAGAAGCGGTTGAGGCGTTTCAGAGGGAGGTTATTCGTGAACGCAGAAATTATTCTGGAACAGTATGTTTTGGGGAATGGTGCTGAGCATTGTTTTTACAGACGTCCTCATCCTGGTATCCGCATCACTCTGCCGTATCGCTTGCCCCGATTCACATAAAAATCACACTTCAGCCAACATTTTTACACATTTAAGGAATAAATTGATGCAAAGAGTTTTTTTCATTTAGGGCTTTGCTTTGGAGGTAAATAATGATAGAAGTCAGTCATCTGGTAAAGAAATACGGCAGCCATTACGCCGTGAATGATCTGACCTTCCGGGTGGACAGGGGGCAGATTTACGGCTTCCTGGGGCCGAATGGGGCCGGGAAGTCCACAACCATGAACATCATCACCGGATATCTCGCGCCCACGTCAGGGAAAGTGAAGATCAATGGATATGATATTCAGCAGGAGCCGGAGGAGGCGAAGAGGTGCATCGGATATCTTCCGGAGATGCCGCCGCTTTATGCGGACATGACGGTCATGGAATATCTGGTTTTTGTGTCGGAACTGAAGCGGGTTGCCAGAAAGCAGCGGAAGGACGATATTCAGGACGTTATGGAAAGGACCGGTGTCACTGAGATGAAGGACCGGCCGATCCGTAATCTCTCAAAGGGCTATAAGCAGCGCGTCGGCCTGGCGCAGGCTCTGCTGGGAGACCCGGAGATCATCATTCTGGACGAACCCACAGTGGGCCTGGACCCGAAGCAGATCATCGAGATGCGAGACCTGATCCGCGGCCTCAGGGAAAAGCATACGGTTATTTTAAGCTCCCACATCCTTTCCGAGGTGAGCGCAGTCTGTGACCAGATTCTTATTATTTCAACGGGAAAACTGGTGGCCTGCGATACGCCGGAGGGGCTGACCCGGCTGATGACCGGAGAGGAAGAGCTGACGCTTCAGGTAAAGGGAAGCGCCGGACGGCTGGAGGAAGTCTTAAGCGGACTGGACGGAATCTCAGGATTTGAAGTAAAGCCGGTGCCTGAAACGGAGGAACAGCGGCAGGAATCCGCTGATGCCGGTGAGCCGGAAAACGGGGAAAACGCCTGTGCTGCTGCGGTGATCCGGGTAGAGGAGGGCTGCGATATCAGGGAAGAGATGTTTTACCGTCTGGCGCAGAACAGGCTTCCCATTCTGGAGCTGCATGTCACAACCAAATCTCTGGAGGATATCTTCCTGGAGCTGACGGCTTCCGAAAAAAATTCCGAAGAGCAGGAGGAAACGGATGAGACAGAAGCAGAAGAGACAGAATCTGAAGAGACGGAAAGAACGGACACCGTGGAAATGAAAACAGAAGAAACGGAAGCAAAGGAAATAGAGACGACAGAAGAGGAGGACGGTCATGCTGGCGATTTATAAGAGAGAATTCAGGGCATATTTTCATTCCATGACCGGCTGGCTTTTCCTTGCGGCGAATCTGTTTCTGTCGGGACTGTATTTCTTCGCGCTGAATCTCCGCTACGGCTACGCCAGCATTGCCAATACCATGTATAACATCGTTTTCCTTCTGCTGATCACGGTGCCGATCCTTACCATGCGCATGCTGAGCGAGGAACGCAGACAGAAAACGGACCAGCTCATTCTGACCGCTCCGGTATCGGTGGGAAAAATCGTGGCGGGAAAGTACCTGTCCGCGGTCACCGTCTTTACCATTTCCACCGGGATGATCTGTGTCTATCCGCTGATTCTGTCAGCCTTTGGAACGGTGCCCTTCGGAGAAAGCTACACGGCAATTCTGGCCTATTATCTGTACGGCTGTGCCTGCATTGCCATCGGCATGTTTGTTTCCTCGCTGACGGAGAGCCAGGTGATCGCCGCGGTGCTCAGCTTCGGCGCGCTGTTTCTCGGGTATATGATGAGCAGTATCACAGCGTTGATTTCCAGCACGGGAAACTTTCTCACAAGGATTCTGAACGTGCTCGACATGACGACCCGGCTGACGGATATGATGCAGGGAACGCTGGAGGTGAAATCCGTTCTGTATTTCCTGTCCTTCATCCTGGTGTTCTTTTTCCTCACCGTTCAGTCCATTCAGAAAAGACGGTATCAGGTTTCTGTCGGACACCTGAAAATGGGAGCCTACAGTACGGGGATGATCGCTGTGGTTCTGGCAGCGGCGGTGTTTCTCAATCTGGCGGTGGAAGAGCTCCCTTCCCGGTATACCTCCTTCGACGTGACGAGCGAGCGGCTTTATTCCCTGACGGATACCACGAAGGAGCTGCTGGCCGGGCTGGAAGAGGATGTGAATATCTATATTCTGGAAAGCGAAGAAAACCAGGATACGGTTCTGAAGCAGACGCTGGACAGATATGCGGGCCTGTCCTCCCACATCCACGTGGAATATCAGGACCCGGTCGCCAATCCAGACTTTTACCAGCAGTATACGGACGAAAATATCAACATGAATTCCATGATTGTGGAGAGCGACAGACGGTATACGGTCATTGATTATGCGGATATTTATGAATACGAATATGACTACAGTTCCTATACCAGCACGCTGACCGGCTATGACGGCGAGGGACTGATCACCAGCGCCATCGCCTATGTGACCAGCGATGATATTCCCACCATGTATGTGCTGGAAGGGCAGGATGAGCTGACTCTTTCCACCACCTTCCAGGATGGCCTCTCCAAGCAGAATGTCACCTCAGAGTCGCTGAACCTGTTGACTGCGGACAGCGTGCCGGAAGAGGCGGAAGGGGTGCTGATCCTGGCTCCGACGGCGGATATTTCAACGGATGACGCGCAGAAGCTGATCGATTATCTGGATGCGGGCGGAAGGATTTTGATGACCACCTCTTATACCGATAATTTTGCCGAAAGCTTTCCAAACCTGCAGACCGTGCTGGACTATTTCGGTATCTCCATCACGGAAGGTCTGGTGGCGGAAAACGATCCCTCCATGTACTATCAGCAGCCCTCCTATCTGCTGCCCGATGTGGCCTATGATACGGTAACGGACGGCGTCGCGGGCGGACAGTATGTGTTCATGCCCTATGCGCAGGGAATTACCTGGGAGGAGTCGGACGATATTGCGGTCACATCCCTTCTGACCACGTCGGAAAGCTCGGTTTCCAAGACGAATCTGGACGAGGCGCAGACCTGGGAATGGGAGGAAGGGGATATTGAAGGGCCGTTCACGGTGGCCGTGCACGCTTCCAAAACGCTTGATGACGAAAATACGGCGGAGCTGTATCTGTATACCTCGGAAAACCTGTTTACCGACAGCGCCAATTCCATGGTGGCGGACGCCAACCTGACCCTCTTCAACAATACGATCGCGGCGATGACGGACGGCGGCACCAGCGTATCCGTTCCGGTGAAATCCTATCAGGCCTCGGATATCATGGTAAATGACGGAACCGCATTTCTGCTGGGAAGCGTGCTGATGGTCATACTGCCTCTCGCTTTGCTGCTGTTCGGTCTAATCAGATGGCTGGAAAGGAGGAAAGGTTGAACAGTGTGCCCGATGGCACATTGCTCAACCGGCTGTTTTGCGTCGAAGCTCCGCAAAACAGCGATGATCGCAGAGGAGAAATCACCTGCGTGATTTCTCCTCGCGGCCTCAGCGTACGCTTCGGAAAGGAGGAAGGCATGAAAAAGCAAAAGCTGCATTTCGGAATTCTGCTCGTCGTCTGCATGCTGTGCGCAGCGGCCTGGTTTCTTGTGAGATATCTGGATCTTCCGGAAAGTGAAGAGGAGGAGACTGTGGAGGTTACTGTGACGGATTTTAAGGCGGAAGATGTGACGGCTCTGTCGACAGGCGGCGAGTATCCTCTGAATTTTGTGAAGGAGGAGGGGACCTGGTACAATGCGGAGGACAGAAGCGCTTCCATACAGCAGTCCATGGTGGAGAATCTTCTGACCTATATTACGCATATTACTTCGGAAACGGCGATTGAGGAGCCTGACGATCTCTCACAGTATGGTCTGGATAAGCCGTCCATGACGATTACGGCCACACTGGAGAACGGAACGAGCGTAATCCTGCATATCGGCGAAAGCAATTCCATTACGGGAGATTACTATCTGCAGGTGAGCGGGGATGATACGGTGTATACGGTGAGCTCGTCCCTCGTCTCAACCTTTGAAAAGACGCCGGAGGACTTTGTGGAAGAGGAAACGGAGACGGAGACAGAGACAGAAACGGAGACAGAAACAGAGACGGAAACGGAAGCAGAGACGGAAACCGCAACAGAAAACTGATCCACATAAAGAGATGCAGCGCTATCTCGGGAGATGCAGCGCTATCTCCTGCGCTGCATCAGCTTCATAATCTGGTTCATTTTTAAAAGCTCTTCCGGAGTGCTGTATTTTTTGATTGCCTCGATGATGGTGTTCATCTCTTCTGTGGAGAAGGTAATATTCGAAGACCGACTCCGCTGGGCGAGTGCCATCAGAAATGGCAGCAGATCCTTCTGGGAGAGCTCTCTGCTTTCGAATACCATTTTCTGCAGAAAGTCCAGCTTTTCCTGCGGGATGTCCTGAAGGGAAGGCTCCGCCATCCAGCGGGGCTTTTCCGCGTATTCTGCCATAATCAATTCTCCTTTTCCGGCGGCTTTTTTTCCGCCGCCTCTGTCTGAAATTCTGACTGAAACATCTGGAACATTTCCTTCTGGGAAGGGGAAAGCATTCCCATCAGCATGTTTAAAGGATCCATGGGGCTGTCACCCATGGGAGTGCCGTTCTTGAAAGAGCCATCCATGGAAGTATCATCCATGGAAGTATCATCCATGGAAGTTCCGGATTCTTCGCTGTGACCTTCCGGACCGGGGGCGATGTCGCCAAACAGCTCCATCATCTGCTTCATTTCTTCATACATCTGCATGGCGTTCTGTATGGATTGAAACTGGTCCAGCAAGGCCCTGAGTGCAGGAGGACAGTATCCCCTGATTTTTTCGCAGAGCTCTCCGAAAGAAAGAGGAAGCGGAGGGCTGCGGAAGGCTTCCGGATGGGAACGGACAAAGAAGATCGTGTACTGAAGCTCCAGAAAACGGATCATGACAGCCAGATTTCTTTGGATGTCCGGAGCGCAGTAAGGCAGCAGGATCTTCAGAATCTGTATTTGATTTGTGGTATACAGGGTGTCAAAAGCCTGTATGGAATCCTGTTCCTGTTTTTCCATTGCCCGATCCTTTTCCCTTTACAGAAATTTTATGTCGGGGAAGGGAGTACGAGAACCGAAACGGGCATATGCCTGCATTACATGGCTGTGCCGCGGCGTCAGAAGGCGCCGCGGCAGCCATCAGGAGTCAGAAGGCATTACAGGAAACGGCAGATATGTTTACCGTTTCCTGCAAAAACAGTCATCTGGTCATCAGCAGCAGAATCCGTTTCCGTTTCCGCAGCAGCACAGCAGAATCAGGATCCAGATCCAGTTTCCGCATCCGTTTCCGGAATCGCCGCATCCGCATCCGTTACCCATGCCAAAGCCGTTTCCGTTTCCACAGCAGCAGCACAGCAGGATCAGGATCCAGATCCAGCTGCCGCATCCGTTATTGGCCGTCGCACAGCCGCAGCTGTTGTTAGAGGAACTGCCGCATCCGCAGCCGCTCGCCGTTAAATCACTCATATCTGTTGCCTCCAAAGTTGGTTTTTATGGTTTATACTATGCCCCTGGCGTGTCCGTGTTTCCAGAGAAAGAAAATCTGAAATGTTTTTTCAGCGGTACAGGCCGCCAATTCCTGCACAGGTTCGGATTTTTTTCATAATGATAAGAAAAAAGGGCGAAGATTCATCATGGACCGTGCAAGAAAACTGATTCATGCCGGAGAGCGTGAGATTTATCCTTATGACGGCTCCGGTGTGACGGCGGCGATTCTGGATACGGGGATCGCCATGCATCCGGATCTCAAAGACAGGGTGATCGGCTTTAAGGATTTTGTGGGAAACAGCCGTATGCCTTATGATGACTGCGGCCATGGAACACATGTTGCCGGATGCCTGTGCGGAGACGGCACCTGCTCTCAGGGAAGATTTGCAGGGGTCGCAGCGGGCTGCCGAGTACTTGCAGGAAAAGTACTGGATGAAAAAGGAGACGGTACGATTTCCGGCATGATAAGGGGCATTGACTGGGTGTTAAAAAACCGGGAGCTGTATCAGGTGAAGATTTTGAATATTTCTGTGAGCATGGGAAAAGATCCGGGAGGAAAAAATATCTCTTCGGGCATGGCAGAAAAGGAAACGCTTTTTCATAAACTGATCGCGAAACTGGAAGAGGCATGGGAGGAGGGCTTGTTTGTTGTGGTTGCCGCAGGGAATGCGGGACCCGCCGCAGGAAGCCTCTCAAGGCTTGGAACGGGAAAACGGGTGGTGACAGTGGGATGCCATGACGGGACGGAGAGCCGGGAAAGACAGGATTCCTGTGAAGCCTGTTCGGGCAGGGGACCTTCCGGCACCGTGCTCAAGAAACCGGATATTGTGGCGCCCGGAACAGGAATCGTATCCTGCAACGCCTGGTTCCGCCGGACGGCAAGAGGATGCAGGGATGCCTATGTGGAAAAGAGCGGTACATCCATGTCCACGCCGTTAGTGGCAGGAGCGGCAGCGCTGTGTTTTCAGAAATATCCCGGGTATACAAACGAACAGGTCAAACGCCGGATCCTGTGGACGGCCTCTGATCTGGGAGAGGCATGGAATACTCAGGGCTGGGGAATGCTGAACGTGGCGCATATGCTTGGATCAAAATGACGCGGCGTTCCCATTTTAGATGTGTTGCCGGAGAGTAATATCGAAAAAGAAAGTTATATAAATCAAAAGAAGATTGTTGACATGCGTTGGATAATTGTATACAATGATACATGAATTACAGCATTCACATATTACGGATTCAAAATTGCAGAAGGAGAGCAGCCATGAATACGAATGATACCTTTACCAACCGGCCTGTCACCATGAATGAGAAGAACAACCTTCTTGAGATCGAAGAGCACATGTACATTCTGGATGATGTCAAGAAGCCGAACGTGTTCCGCAACATGTTCCCCTATTCGGAGATTCCGAAGATCCCGTTCAACGACAGGATCGTTCCGCACAACATGCCGAAGGAGATCTGGATCACGGACACCACCTTCCGCGACGGGCAGCAGTCCCGCGCGCCGTACACCACGGAGCAGATCGTCACCATCTATGACTATCTGCACAGGCTGGGCGGCCCCAACGGAATGGTGCGCGCCTGTGAGTTTTTTCTTTACAGCAAAAAGGACAGGGACGCGGTCTACAAGTGTATGGAAAGAGGGTATCAGTTTCCGGAGGTGACGAGCTGGATCCGGGCGAGCAAGGAGGATTTCCGCCTGGTGAAGGAGATCGGCATGAAGGAGACCGGTATTCTGGTGAGCTGCTCCGATTATCATATTTTCATGAAACTGAAGATGACCAGAAGACAGGCGATGGATCATTATCTGAGCGTGATCCGTGACTGCCTGGAGGAAGGCATCAGTCCCAGATGCCATCTGGAGGATATCACAAGAGCGGATATTTACGGCTATGTGGTTCCCTTCTGTATGGAACTGATGAAATTGATGGAGGAATACAAGATTCCGATCAAGATCCGGGCCTGTGACACCATGGGCTACGGCGTAAATTATCCCGGCGCGGTAATTCCCAGAAGTGTGCCGGGCATCATCTACGCCCTGCATACCCATGCGGGCGTTCCTCATGCGCTGCTGGAGTGGCACGGTCACAATGATTTTTACAAGGCCGTCACCAACTCCACCACCGCATGGCTTTACGGCTGTTCTGGCGTAAACGCCTCCCTGTTTGGCATCGGAGAGCGTACCGGCAACACGCCTCTGGAGGCCATGGTGTTCGAATATGCCCAGCTGAAGGGCGACTTAAACGGCATGGATACCACCGTCATTACGGAACTCGCCGAATACTATGAGAAGGAGATCGGATACCATATTCCGGAGCGGACGCCTTTCGTCGGGAAAAACTTCAATGTGACCCGCGCGGGGATTCATGCGGACGGTCTCTTGAAAAATGAGGAAATTTATAATATATTTGATACGGAGAAGTTTTTGAACCGTCCGGTGATCTGCGCCGTGTCAAACACCTCCGGTCTTGCGGGAATCGCTCACTGGATCAATGCGCATTACGGGCTGAAGGATGAGAATGCGGTGGACAAGAATTCACCGCTCGTTCATGAGGTGAAGAAATGGGTAGATCAGGAGTATGCGGACGGCCGTGTGACGGTGCTCACGGATGAGGAACTGACCGCTGTGATCGATGATGTATGCCGGAGGCTGTCCATAAGCCTTTCCGGAAAGGCGGCATCCGGGAATGGAGCACGGGAAAACGGGAAGAAGGAAACGGGTGGACAGGCCGATGCGTGAGAAGAGTGCAGAAAGTACCGTGCATGCAGAAAAAAAGGTTCGCGGCAAAAGCGAAAAAAAGGACGTACTCAGCCAGGCTGCCGAGACGGCGGATAAGTATTCTCTCCGCGGCCGGGTATTCCACAGGCTGCGCGACGATATCCTGAACGGAAAATACCGGGAATATGAAGAACTCAGGGAAGCGGCCATCGCGGAAGAAATGGGCGTCAGCCGTACCCCCGTCCGGGAAGCGCTAAGGCAGCTTGAACTGGAGGGACTGGTTCAGATCATCCCCAATAAAGGGGCCTATGTGACCGGCATCACGGTCAAGGACGTGAAGGATATTTATGCCATCCGTTCTCTGCTGGAAGGGCTGTGCGCGAGATGGGCGACGGAGAACATCAGCGCCGAACAGATGGAAGAAATGGAAGAAAATGTCTATCTGTCCGCCTTTCATGCGGGAAAAGGACATGCCCAGCAGCTCACGGAGCTGGACAATCGTTTTCATGAAATCATGTATGAGGCCTCTGGCAGCAAGATGCTGGAGCATGTGCTTCGGGAATTTCATGAATATGTGCTCCGGGTGAGAAAGCAGACCCTTTCCGACGACACGAGAAGCATCCAGTCCAACGAAGAGCACAGAAGGATCATGGAGGCCATCCGTGACAAGAACGCGGATCTGGCGGAGCAGCTGGCAAACGCCCATATCAAAAACGCCTATTCCAACATGGTTAAAAGCGGCTTATACGAAGCCTACAAGGAACCGGAAAATACCTGAAGAGCGCAGAGCGCTTCGAAATGGAGGAAAGAATGGAAAAAATCAAAATGACAACGCCTCTGGTGGAAATGGACGGAGACGAGATGACCCGAATTCTGTGGAAGATGATCAAGGAGGAGCTGCTTTCTCCCTTTATCGAGCTGAACACGGAATACTATGATCTCGGCCTTGCGCACCGCAACGAAACGGACGATAAGGTGACCGTGGAATCTGCGGAAGCCACGAAGAAGTACGGTGTCGCCGTAAAGTGCGCTACCATCACGCCCAATGCCGCCCGTATGACGGAATATGATCTGAAGGAGATGTGGAAGAGCCCCAACGGAACCATCCGCGCCATTCTGGACGGCACTGTATTCCGCGCTCCCATTGTGGTGAAGGGAATCGAGCCCTGCGTCCGCAACTGGGAAAAGCCGATCACCATTGCCCGTCACGCCTATGGCGATGTCTATAAGAATGTGGAAATGAAGATTCCTGGCCCCGGAAAGGCGGAGCTGGTTTTCACAGATGAGAACGGAAACGAACAGCGGGAGACCGTTTTTGATTTTAAGGGTCCCGGCGTCCTGCAGGGGATGCACAACACGGAGGCATCCATCCGCAGCTTTGCCCGCGCCTGCTTCCAGTATGCGGTGAGCACGAAGCAGGATCTCTGGTTCGGAAGCAAGGACACTATTTCCAAGAAATATGACCATACCTTCAAGGATATTTTCCAGGAGACCTATGAAAAGGAATATAAGGAGCAGTTCGACGCATTGGGCCTGACCTATTTCTACAGCCTGATCGATGACATCGTCGCCCGCATCATGAAAGCGAAGGGTGGCTTCATCTGGGCCTGTAAGAACTATGACGGGGACGTGATGAGCGATATGGTTTCGTCCGCCTTTGGCTCCCTTGCCATGATGACCTCCGTTCTGGTATCTCCTGACGGCGTATATGAATATGAGGCGGCTCACGGAACCGTGCAGAGACACTATTATAAATACCTCAAGGGAGAGGAGACTTCCACCAATCCCGTGGCGACCATCTTTGCCTGGACCGGCGCCCTGAGAAAGCGCGGTGAACTGGACGGCATTGAAGCGCTCTGCCAGTTCGCGGACAAGCTGGAGAAGGCCACCATTGATACCATTGAAAGCGGCGTGATGACGAAGGATCTCGCCCTGATCACCACTCTTGAAAAGGTGACCGCATTAAACAGTCAGGATTTCATCCGTGCCATCCGTACCCGGCTGGAAGAGCTGCTTTAACCGCGGCTCCCACACAGGAAATCAGGGGTCTGTAAGCTGGCAGACCCCGGCATGGAGGAAGATTGAAAAAATGCGCTCGATAGCGCATTTTTTCAATTAGGATTTGCGCCGAAGCGACGCAAATCCCGCTATCGCAGCGCCGAACTTGAGGTTCGGCGCGCGTGCCTCAGCATAACGCTTCGGCATGGAGGAAGATTGAAAAATATGAAAAAATTATTTGAGCAGATTATCAAATTCGGGCTGGTGGGCTTTCTCTGCTTTTTCATTGATTATGGCATCATGGTTGCTCTGACGGAGCTTGCCGGAATCAATTCCACCGTTTCCAGCGGAATCTCCTTCTGCGTATCGGTGGTTGTCAACTATATTCTGAGCGTAACGGTTGTTTTTGATGCGGACAGAGAGGCCAATAAGGCGAAGCAGTTTACCGTCTTTCTGATTCTGAGCGTCATCGGCCTGGGAATCAACACCCTGATCATGTGGGCGGGAACCGGTATCCTGGATCAATATATGGAACGCTCATACATGCTGGTGAAGATTTTTGCCACGGCAGTGGTGATGGTCTATAATTTCATTACCAGAAAGATTTTTATTGAGAAGAAGGACTGAGAAGGAGCGGGCAGCTTCGGCTGTCCACCTATGGGAAGAAAGAGCAGTTTGGGAGCAGATATCACAAAAAAAGGGATGTCTGCTCCTTTCGTTCACGCATATAATTATGGGCAACTACATTTTTTTAAGTCTTGATCTGATTCCCCGGCTCTTTTCACCTTCCCCGTGATCTGATATAATGGCCTCAGATTGGCGGAAAGCCAAAAAATCAGTAGAAGGGAGTATTGTTCATGTATCAGATTTCCAATTTTACCGACAATGATGACATCCGCACACTGGCTTCGCTTGGAGCGTTTACCGTGGTGGAATATGAGAGGGATCTGAGTGTTTCGCCTGCCAGCGCTCAGGAGGCTTATTTCTGCAACGCCATGAATGTAAGAAAACGCCAGGTGATCTGCGACTTGTCCAAATCCCATGTCACTGTGCAGGCGGGGGCCATGCAGTGGACCGTGGGAAACGTGAATGCTACGACAGGGATTAAGGGAGTGGGCGACCTGTTTGGCAAGGCGGTACGCGGCAAGGTGACCGGAGAATCGGCCATTAAACCGGAATATACCGGAGATGGGATTATGGTTCTGGAGCCCACATACCGTCACATCCTTCTTGTGGACTTAAAGGACTGGAACGGCAGTATTGTCCTTGACGACGGCCTATTCCTCGCCTGTGAATCCACGCTGAAGCAGAAGGCGGTCATGCGTTCGAATTTTTCCTCTGCCGTTGCGGGAGGGGAAGGACTGTTTAATCTTGGCGTTACCGGCAATGGCGTTCTGTGCCTGGAATCCGCTTCTCCACGCGAAGAACTGATTGAGATTACGCTTCAGAATGATGTCCTGAAGGTGGATGGAAACATGGCTGTCGCCTGGAGCGGCACGCTGGACTTCACCGTAGAACGTTCCGGCAAATCCCTGATCGGATCGGCTGCATCCGGTGAAGGATTGGTCAACGTATATCGCGGAACCGGAAAAGTCCTTCTTGCACCTGTATCCCGTGGCGTGGGATGACAGTCAATGGTAATGAAACACCTGAATGTTAATACGCATTGCTTGCAGCAACGGCTGCTTTCCCGTACAATAACCGCAACAATAAATGGAAAGGAGTTCGTTCTCAATGCTGAGTGAAAACATTAAGGCAATCAGAAAATCAAAAGGACTGTCGCAGCAGGAACTTGCTGTCAAATTGAACGTGGTACGGCAGACTGTCTCCAAATGGGAACAGGGTTTGTCCGTTCCGGATTCTGATATGCTGATCTCCATATCGGAAGCGCTTGAAACACCTGTAAGCATTTTGCTGGGAGAAACGGTTACTGAACCGAAAGCCGATGAATTAAAGGCGATTTCTGAGAAACTGGAGATTATAAACCTGCAGCTTGCGCAGAGAAAAGCGTCCAGCAGGAAAATGCTTCAATGGCTTCTGATCTCGTTGTGTGCGGTTATAGTAATAATTTTCGCAGCCCTGGCGGTATGGAACAGTCCCTATCTGGGTTGGAATTATGGCGACCCTGAAACCGCCGTTGTTGGAGTCGGCCTTCACGCATTTGAGTGGGTGTTCGTCAGAACAGCGCCGCTTGTCCTTACAGCGGCAATCGTCGGAATCTTTTTGACACGGAAAAATGGTCATATCTGATGGAGGTATTGCAATGAAAATAGAGATCGGGGAAGATTTTCCGCAGTATTTCAGGCCGTCATATCCGGAAGAATTTGAATTATTTTCACATTTTGAAGTGACAGCGGGAATTCCAACAGTTTTGTACGCAATTACCACATGGAAAGAAAACGGGAAACCGAATGTCTGTTTTCATTCATGGAGTTGTTTTCATGGGGATAAAACGGCTTTCTTCGCCGTGATGGGAAATCTGTACCAGCACACCCACACCTGCGCCAATATCAAAAGGGAAAAATGTTTTTGTATCAATTTTCTCCCGATAAGCTGTTATGATAAGCTGGTAGACACAATCAAACACAACGATATGGAAACAGACGAATTTGCGGCGGGTCATTTTACTCTTTCCAATGCGAAAACCATTCATGCGCCAGTCATCCAGGAGGCATTTATCAACATGGAATGTACCCTGAAGGAAATGCAGGATTTAAGCGGCGCAGGAATAACAGTTATGGTTACGGGCCAGGTGCAGCACATTTCTGTTGAGGAAGAATATGCGCAGGGCTATGAGCAAAGATATGGGAAAGACGGTTTTATGATGCTGATACCGGCGCCACAGGATCTTGTTACCGGGGAACCAAATCAATCTGCGATTGCTACTGTAAATATCGAAAAGTACGACTGAAAATACTTATCCAGATTATTTTCAAACCGTCTCATTGCATGGAATAGTCTGCTTCCCTATAATAATTAAGCCAGGAGGTGTTGAGGGATGGCGAATGAAGATAAAAAGGATTTTAATGCTATGCTGTACGATAGCAAAGATATGCCTAAATTTCAGACTATTACCGATCAGAAAAGCATTGAAAAATATGGTGGAAGCAGAATGTACTTTGCTCCGCCAATCGACTATGATAAGGTAATGAAAAGGATTCCTTATGGCAAAATAATCACTGTTGGAAAAATTCGTGAATATTTTGCTGAACTGAATGGGGCGGATTTCACAGAGCCAATCACAGCAGGAATTTTTGTATCTATTGCAGCATGGGCGAGTTACCAGCGTTCTGAAGATGAAACTCCGTATTGGCGGACCTTAAAGGCGAATGGGGAACTGAACGCCAAATATCCCGGAGGTATAGAAGCACAAAAGGAAAAGCTGGAGAAGGAAGGGCACACAATTATTCAAAAAGGGCGTACAAATAAAAAGTATTTCGTAAAGGATTATGAAAGCGTTCTTTTTAATTTGAAACAGGAATTTTAAGTTGTAAAATATCCCATCTTCGAGTCCACCAGACCAGATGGAAATTAACAGCAATGAATAAAGCGGATTGAACATTATAAGAGATTTATCTTTTAATGCCGGGAGCGAAAATCAACTACTTCGCCCCGGCATTTTATCTGTAAAAAAATTTTTAAAAGTGAACCGCATACAAAGTCATGGCGAATATAGGGTGAACGGGCAATGGAGG
>UQVK01000076.1 GCA_900544445.1 uncultured Lachnospiraceae bacterium | reverse complement strand
CCGCCGTGTCCGCAGCCCCGTATCCGCAGCCGGCAAGCAGCAGGATGATACAGAAAACCGGCAGCAGGCGCGCAGGCCCGCTGCCGATCCTTCTGCCGGATTCCGGTTTCTTTATTCCAGGGCGGAGAACCTGTTTTTTCATTCCGCTCTTCTCCATATCCGCTATCCTTTCACTGCGCCGCCCGTCACGCCTTCCACATAATACTTCTGGAGGCACAGGAACAATATCGTCACCGGGATGGCCACCAGCACGCCGCCTGCGCAGAACCGGGTGAAATATCCCTGATAGTCATTGGTCCATACCCAGCGCTGCAGCGCCACCGCCACGTTATAGCTGTCGCTGTACCCGAACGCCACGTAAGAAGCGAACACATAGTCGCACCAGGGCGCCATGAACGCCACCAGAGCCGTATAGATGATGATCGGCTTTGCCAGCGGCAGGATGATCGTGACCGCGATCCTGGCGTTGGTTGCTCCGTCAATGCGCGCCGATTCGTCCAGCGCCCGCGGGATCGTGTCCAGATAGCCCTTGCACACATAATAGCCCATGCCGGAGCTGGCCACGGTCACAAGGATCAGACCGGGAATGGCTCCTTCCTGCGTCAGCCCGAACTGCTTGAGCAGGAAATACAGGCAGATCATGGTCAGAAATCCCGGGAACATGCCGAGGATGAGCCAGAACTGCATCAGGGCCTCTCTGCCCTTAAAACGCATCCGGGACAGGGCGTAGGAGACGCACAGAACCATGAAGGTATTCAGCACCGCCACGAAGCAGGCGATCACCAGAGTATTCAGATACCATCTCACGAAGGAGCACTCGTCGCTGAACAGATAGGCATAATTATCCAGAGAAAATGCCTTGGGAATGATATAGCTCACCATTCCGCCATATTCCGTCGCATAGGAGCGGAAGCTCTGGAACACCAGTCCCACGAACGGGAAAAGCCAGACGACGCTGATGAGGATCAGCACCGCGTAAGTGATTCCGTTGCTGATTTTCCGGCGCCGGCTCCTGGACTGCAGTTTCTTTCCATTTGTCTTTGCCATTATTGAAATCCCTCCTCATCTCTGACCGACGGCAGAAGCCGGTATACCACCAGCGAGATCACCGCCGTAACCGCGAATACCATGATTCCCAGAACGGCCGCCATGCGGTAGTTCGTATCGTTGACGGTCAGCTTATACAGCCAGGTGATCAGAAGGTCCGTATAGCCCGCACCGCCCGTAAGCTCCATGGAGGTAGGCTTTCCCTGCGTCAGAAGGTAGATCACGTTGAAGTTGTTCAGGTTGTTCGTAAAGGAGGTGAGCAGATACGGCCCCGTCACGAACAGCATGTAAGGCAGGGTGATCTTGCGGAACATCTGGAAGCCGTTGGCCCCGTCGATTCTCGCGCTCTCGTACAGATCCTCCGGAATGTTCATGAGGATTCCGGTCGCCATCAGCATCATGTACGGAATACCGATCCATACGTTGATGACGATGATCAGGATCCGCGCATAGGTCGCATTGGACCAGAAGGGGATATAATTTTCAATCACGCCCCACTTGATCAGGTAGTTATTGACAAGTCCGTCATCCGCGAACATTTTGTACACATACAGCAGGGACACAAACTGGGGAACCGCAATGGTCATGACCAGAATGGTTCTCCACAGCTTTTTGAATTTAATTCCCTTTTTATTGATCAGGATCGCAACGCCCATTCCTAGGAAATAGTTCAGGAAGGTTGCAAAAAACGCCCACACGAGGGTCCATCCCAGCACGGTGAAAAAGGTGGATCCAAAGCCCGCGGAACCGACCGAAAACAGGTTCCGGAAGTTCGTCAGGCCAACCCAGGTAAACAGGTTGCTGGGCGGCTGATGATCCGCGTCATAATTGGTGAATGCGATGCAGATCATGAAAATGATCGGCACGATCACGAACACGAAGACGCCGATGTTGGGCAGAGCCAGCAGGGTCTTGTCAAAATTTTTGTTAAACAGGGACTTCAGATCCTGCATAGAGGTCGGAAGGGGCTTTCCTTCCTTCCGAAGCTCCTGGATCTGCCTGTTCTGACGGATATTCACCCGCCACAGATAAACAAATGCAATCACCACGAAAACGGAAAGGATTCCGTACAGCAGGATCAGGAAGCTGTTGTCCCCGTATACGGTGACCGGAACCACTCCCGTCTTATCCGTGTGCGTCGCAACGGTACCCAGGGTCGGAAGCTTGATCACATACTGCGCCCCGAAGGTAACCATAAAATAAATAAACAGAATCTCTGTTGCCAGAAACAGGACGCCGCGCAGCACCTGTCTGTGTACGAGCTGGCCAAAGCCCATGATGAGGAAGGATATTCTTGTGCTCCAGCTTCCTTCCGCGAAAGTCCTTCCGATGTCTGCGATATTTCTGCCCAGCCCCGCAGCCGCGTTCCTGACGCTTTCCAAACGTTTCTTTTCTTTCGCCATACCTGCCTCCAGAATCGTTGCGGTTCAGGCAGGCCTGAACCGTTATCCAGCATCTTCTTCTACGGACGGCTTACGCCGCAGTCCGGCAGCTGTCGGCCTGCGGCGTCACCTTTTTCCTTATTCCGTCGCTCCCGCTCCCGTTGCATAGGATTCGCAGGTGGTCTGGAAGTTTTCAAGAACGCTCATCAGATCCTCATCAGAACTGTTGTTGTAATTTCCTGCAATGATATCGTCACCCAGGGAAGTGGCAAGATCCCAGTATTCATTCGGATACTGTCCCTGAGGGATCGTGTAGGCAAGCTGTTCTGCCAGTGCCGTCAGCGCTTCGTCCGCCTGTACGGCCTCGTCAGCCTGTGCTTCCAGGTTGGAAGGACCCCAGCCCACTTCCTGATAACGGGCAAGCTGTACTTCTGCGCTGGACAGGTATTTTGCCAGTTCCATGCATACGATCGCCTTATTGGTATCGGTCTGAGGCTTCACGCCAAGCAGCTTGAATCCGCCGAAGCCGCTCATCTGATACTCCTGTCCGTCTACCTCAAAGCTGGGAAGCTTTGCGCAGGCATAATCGTCGCCGAACAGCTCCTTCGCAGCGCCGGAGTCCCAGGTTCCGTCCACGATCGCTGCCGCATTGGTCGCGTTGCTCACGGAAGAACCGTTATAGAAAGCGGAAGAGGAAGCCAGATTGATCAGGGCCTTCAGTGCGGTAAGACCTTCCTCAGAAGCATAGGTCACATTTGACGAAGTGAAGTTTCCTGCGGAATCCGCTTCATAGGTGAGCTCACAGCCGGTTGCGAAGAAGAACGCGGTCTGATACCAGCCGGAGTTAATTTCCATGTAGAAGCCCTTTCCTGCCTCTTCACAGTCTGCGACGATCGCCTCCAGAGAGGTGGGGTCCGTCACAACGCTGCTGTCATAATACAGGAAGTAGCCGTTGTCAGAAGTCACAGGGAACGCATAGATGGAATCGCCCATGGTTGCCGCGCTGACCGCACCGGAGTCGTTGCTGGTGGAAACGAAATCGGCATAATCTCCAATCACTTCCATTACCGCGCCTGCCGATACCAGTCTGGCAAGCTGATCCTGTGCAAAGCCGTAGATGTCCGCGCCGCCTTCCACGTCCGTGATCATGTTGCTCGCCGCATCGCCTTCGCCCACCGCTTCAACCGTTACGGTGTAGCCGGAGTATGCCGGATTATCCTGCAGGAACTGTTCCGCCTGGGTCTGCGTGAAGGACGTCACTTCCTCCGCCACCCAGATCGTGATGTTTCCTGATCCGTAATCCACATCCTCTGCAGCGGCATCCGCTGCGCTGCTCTCTGCCGCAGTGCTTTCCGCTGCATCACTTCCCGCCGCGGTGCTCTCCGCAGGCGCCGCGCTTTCCGCGCTGCTTCCCGTCGATGAGCTCGATCCACAGGCTGCCAGACCAAGGGTCAGTACGCCTGCCATAAAAATTGCCAAAGCTTTCTTTTTCATATTTGCCCTCCTTTTGGTGTTTTCAGGTATGTCTTGATTATAAGTGACCCCAAAAAGAGCGTAAATATCAACTATTTTAGATAGATATCAGATTTTTGTGAATATGTTTATATTTTTATTCGTCAGGCGAAAAAAGCCCTTCCGAAGCCATCGTTTTCCTCAGCGCGCAGGAAAATGCAGGCGCATGATGGTTCCCTTTCCCACCTCGCTCTCCACCGTGATCCCGTACTCCTCCCCATAGCACAGACGGATCCTCTCATTCACATTGCGCACGCCGTAGCCCCTGGATTCCATGCTCAGTATCTTCTGCGCCGTATCCGCATCCATGCCAAGGCCGTTATCCTCCACGGAAAACCAGACGCAGCCCTCTTCCATCCAGCCGCGCACCACAATCCGTCCCCGCTCCCCGGTCTTCGGCTCGATCCCGTGGGTGATGGCGTTTTCCACCAGAGGCTGCAGAATCAGGTTCAGGGATTCACAGGACAAAATCTCCGGCTCCGTGATGATCTCATAATCAAAATCATGGTCATGCATCATGCTCTGGATTTCCAGATAGGCCCTTGTATTTTTCAGTTCATCCTCCACGCGCAGCGTATTTCTGCCCCGGTTAAGCGCCGTCCGGTAAAACGTGGACATGGCCAGGGTCATGCGGCTGATGTCATCCTCTCCCGCCTCAATCGCCTTCCAGTTGATCAGAGACAGGGTGTTATACAGGAAATGGGGATTGATCTGTGCCTGCAGCGCCCGCATTTCCGCTTCCTTCTGGGTGATTTTCCCCACATAGACCTCGTCAATCAGCGTCCGGATGCGTCTGAGCATCTTTCCAAAGCCCCGATAGAGAAGCCCGATCTCATCTTTCGCCTCGCTCTCCACCGTCACCTCCAGATTTCCCTGCTCCACCTCCCGCATCCGTTCCGTCAGCTTCTCGATCCTGCCGCTGACCAGGGAGGAGGTCACAAAATAGGCGATGACCGCCACAACCACGCACAGCAGCGCCGTCAGCACGATCATAACGCTCACCGGGCGCATTGCTTCCCCCGCGATTCCCTTCGGCTGATACAGCCAGATTTCCCAGCCTGCGGCCGAGGAGGTTTCCGATATCATCGAGTAGGAGGAAGCCTTCCCCTTTTCCTGCTCCCGGATGAAATCCTGATAGCTCAGACGGTATCCGTTGTTTTCTTCCGAAAAACGGTCTCCCCGGTAAATGACATTTCCCTCCCCGTTCGTGATGAAAATGCCGTATTCCGTCGTCAGCGTCTGTTCATAAGGCGCGAACAGATCCTCATAATCCACCTCAATGCGCAGCACGTCCCCTCTGCTCTCCCCGGAATCCGTCGGCATGCGTCTGGCTGAAAAAATACGTCTCTCTTCCTCTTCCACATACCATTCAGCCCTGGTGGTTTCCTGCGCCCTCTGATACCATTCCTGATCCGCCACCTCGGAAACGGTGCCAACTGTCGTATCATGCTTGACCATACCGTTATCCGTGTAAATCGTGATGGTTTTGATCTTATCATGAAAATATTTCAATGACTGAAGCACCGGATCAACCACTTCCGTCACCTGTTCGTACTGTTCGTACGCATTCTCATAGGTTCTGGAAAAAACGTCTGCCAGATCCTGGTCAAAAGCGATATAGTCGGACAGATTATCATATACCTCCAGCTTCCCGTCCATCGTCGCCACCGACTGGTAGAGATAGGACTGCAGGTTCAGCGTTTCTCTCTCATTTATAATCCGGCGCATCTGCACAAAACTGAACAGAAACAGAATCATGACGGGCAGAAAACAGAATCCCACATAGAACAGCGCCAGCTTATAGCGCAGCTTCACCGAATTAAGCCTTTGTCTGATTCGCTTCATACACACCCGCACCTTCTCCCTGATCCCGGTATTTCTGTGGGCTTACCCCGTAATACTCCCGAAAGCTCTGACAGAAATAAGACACATTGGGATATCCCACCTTTTCACTGATCCCGCCGATTTTCTCATGAGTATTTTCCAGCATGTCCCTGGCCTTCTCCATCCGGCATGCCTTGATGAACTTGCTCAGGTTCTGCCCCGTCTCCTTTTTGAAAAGGGTGCTCAGATAGCTGGGCGCCAGATAAACCTTCTCCGCAAGCTGCTCGATGCTCAGCTCCTCCCCGTAATGGCTGAAAATATATCTCTTTACCGTCTCCACCTCCCGGTGCACGCTTCCCGCGTCCTTCTTCAACTTCGCTTCCAGAAGGTCGACGTTCTTTTCCGTGATTTCGCGCACCTGGTCCAGATCTTCTGCCCGATATAGCCGGTCCATCTCTTCGTCAAGCTCCCGCTCCGTCTTTTCCGGAATCGCCTCATACAGAAGCTTCAGGAGGCTCGCAAAGACGAATTTAACATAAATCTGGGAAAAGCCCATATTTTTCCCATAGTTGAGAAACAGACGCTTACAGTGCTCCTTCAGGCTCAGAATATCCTTCGCGCGGATATCCTGTCGGATCTGCTTCATCAGCGTATCGTCGTCCAGACGCACATCCTCCGCGCTTTCCGCCTCATTCTTCGCCATATAAACCCGGCCCTCCAGATCATAAAAGCGGTTTTCCATCAGAAGTTCCAGCTCCTGATAGCGATCCGCGATCTGTGACCTGTCCTTCAGGCCGGAGGAAACCGAAATATAGCTCTTCTGCTCCGGGCCGCACTGCTGCGTCAGGACAGCGTTCAGCCTGCCCGCCAGCTCCTTCCAATCCGCCGCTTCATCCAGAAAGAACAGGACGCACTCCTGAGGATTCAGGTTCAGGCAGTCAAATCTCGCTCCCTGCGCTTCCCTTTCCAGCGCTTCCAGAAACTCCCCGTCCCCGCTTCCGAAGAAGTTCCCGCCGGTCTCCAACAGCATCATTCTCCGGTACTCATCCAGGAAGTCCAGGGAAAATCCTGCCTTCCAGTCCGCCGCTTCATCCAGAAAGAACAGGACGCACTCCTGAGGATTCAAGTTCAGGCAGTCAAATCTCGCTCCCTGCGCTTCCCTTTCCAGCGCTTCCAGGAACTCCCCGTCCCCGCTTCCGAAAAAGTTCCCGCCGGTCTCCAGCAGCATCATTCTCCGGTACTCATCCAGGAAGTCCAGAGAAAATCCTGCGGTCCGCAGCTTCAGCCCTTCCATGTCCGTGCCGTTTATGACCGCGTTCAGCACATACTTCCGAAAGAAGTTTCCCTCCGCCGCCTTCCGCTCCTCTGCCTCCCGTTCCCGGTCCAGGGCATCGAACAGCTTGTCCATGGCCTTCCGGAATTCCTCCGGATCCACGGGCTTCAGGATGTATTCCTCCACGCCGTAGCGCATGGCCTGCTGGGCGTATTCAAACTCCCCATAGCCGGAAAAAATCAGCTTCTTCATCTCCGGATGCAGGCCGGAGACCTGCTCCAGAAGCTCAATTCCGTTCATCAGCGGCATTTTCACATCCGTAAGCAAAATATCCGCCCGGTTCTCCGACAGCCATTCCAGCGCTTCCCTGCCGTTGACCGCCTCGGCGATATCCAGCGCCCTCCCCTGCCGTCCCAGCAGTAGACGGATTCCGTTCCTCTCAATCTTCTCATCGTCCACAATTAATATCCGATACATACTCCCCTCATCCCCGCAGGCAGATCTTTCGTATCCGCTTTCCAATCTCAAACCAGTCCGCGCCTTCCGCCCGGTAGTCCGCGGCCGCCGCCTTCTCCGCCGCAGCCTTCCCGTCTTCCGCCGGGCTCAGGTTGGAATGGATATACAGTGTTTTCATCCCCGCATTTCTTCCGCCTGCAATGTCCGTCTGCAGATCGTTTCCGATCATCAGCGCCTCTTCCGGCCGGATGCCCTGCTCTGTGAGCAGCGCGTCAAAGAACCGCCGGTCCGGCTTGCGGTACCCGTGATCTGAAGAAATATAGATGCCGTCAAAACACTCCGTAAGCCCCAGCGCCTCCATCTCATACGCGGTGAACACCCGCTGGGCGTTGCTCAGCAGCCACAGCCTGTGGCCTTCTTCCCGAAACGCCTGCAGCGTCTCCTTCACCCCCGGATACAGCCGGATATAATCGATGGAAAGAATGCGGAAGAGCTGGGCCGCATTCCACGCAAGCCTCTCCCGGTCCGCGCTCACGCCCTTTTCTTCAAAAAGCTTCTCAAAAATCCGCTCGATCTGAAGCTCCGGAAAGCACTCATAATCCTGTCCGGCGGCGCCTTCCTCCGCCGCAGTCAGCGCAAGATATGCCTCCCGGAAGGACTGCGGGGTATAATGCGCCCCATAGAAGCCATAGTAGAGCGCCGTTTTCTCCCACATGATATCCAGATCCGTCTCCGTGTGGATATCAACCAGGGTTCCATACAGATCAAAAACCAAATTTTCGTATTTCATCTTTCCCTCTGTTTCTGCCGCAGGCGGCATGTTCTCATCAGGCCGTGGCTTGCCGATACCATCCCCGCGAAGCGGGGCGGCCCGATTGTATCGGGCCGGATTGCTCAGCCCGCGTTACGCAATCATTGTATCATCAGACACCGGCAATGGCAAATCAATCGGGAATGCCTCAGAGCTTCCGGAATTTTCACAGAAAAACACCCCGGCAGTTCCTCTCTGCCGGGGTTCATGGAGCAGGGCTACAAGGATTCGAACCTTGAAATGACGGAGTCAGAGTCCGTTGCCTTACCGTTTGGCGATAGCCCTGTATATTTATCTGTCGCAGGCGCTTTGTCACCTGCAAGAATGAATTATATACGATAACAGGAGATTTGGCAAGCACTTTTTTCAAAAAAGAAAAATTTTTTTCAGATTTTTCATCTGGCGCTTTGATCCGTGCCTGCGGTCCCATAAATCGGACCGCGGACACGGAACACCCTGCACAGCGCAGTTTCAGTCCAGGCGCTGTCTTATACCTCAAACATCAGATCGCCATAAGTCGGGAACGGCCAGTCTTCCTTGTCAACGAGCATCTCCAGCTCATCGGCAGGCTTTCTGAGAGCCGCCATAGCGGGCATAACCGCATCCTTATAGAAGAATGCCTGCGCCTTTCCGTCCTCCATGGCGGAAGCCTCTGCCTCAATCTTCTGCAGATCGGCAAGCGCTCCCTTCATCTCGGTCAGCTTCTCATTCACCTGAGCGAGCAGCTCGATCTGCACGGAAGGCTCCACGCCGGCCGCCTTCACATCCAGAACGGTCTTCGCCAGCTTCTGCGTATATCCCACAACGGCGGGAATGATCTGCCTAGAAGCCATGTCAATCATGGTCAGAGCCTCGATGTTGATGCTCTTCGCATAGGTCTCATACTGAACCTCTTCTCTGGATTCCAGCTCCGCCTTTGTGAAAATGTGAAACTTCTCAAACAGCTTCACAGCCTTATCCGTGGTGAGCGCGCTGGCGGATTCCACCATGGAGCGGATATTGGGCAGTCCTCTGCGCTCCGCCTCCTGCACCCATTCGTCAGAATAGCCGTTTCCGTTGAAAATGATACGGTGATGGTCGGTCATGTACTCCTTGATCAGATCATGAACAGCCATTTCAAAATCTTCCGCCTTTTCCAGAATATCGGCCGCCTCGCAAAAGGCCTCCGCCACGATGGCGTTCAACACCGTATTGGGGCTTGCGATGGAATCGGCGGAACCGACCATACGGAACTCAAACTTGTTTCCGGTGAATGCAAAAGGTGAGGTTCTGTTACGGTCCGTGGCATCCTTCGGCAGATCAGGCAGGGTGGAAACGCCCGTCATCAGCTTTCCGCCAAGCAGGCAGGAACGGGCCTCTCCCGTCTCGATCAGCTGTTTTACCACATCCTCGAGCTGGTCGCCAAGGAATACGGAAATAATGGCAGGAGGCGCCTCGTTGGCTCCCAGTCTGTGGTCATTTCCCACATCCGCCGCGCTCTGACGCAGAAGATCCGCATGAGTGTCAACCGCCTTCAGAATGCAGGCAAGCACCAGCAGGAACTGGATGTTCTCGTTGGGCGTTTCGCCGGGATCCAGCAGGTTCATGCCGTCGTCCGTGGTGATGGACCAGTTGTTGTGCTTGCCGGAGCCGTTCACGCCGGCAAAGGGCTTTTCATTCAGCAGGCATCTCAGTCCATGGCGCTCCGCCACCTTTTTCATGGTCTCCATTACGATCTGGTTATGATCCACAGCGATGTTCGCCGTCTCATAGATGGGAGCCAGCTCATGCTGCGCGGGAGCCACCTCGTTGTGCTGGGTCTTTGCGGTCACGCCCAGCTTCCACAGCTCTATGTTCAGATCCTTCATGAAAGCGCCGATGCGCTCTCTGATCACGCCGAAGTAATGATCCTCCAGCTCCTGTCCCTTGGGGGCGGGCGCGCCGAACAGCGTACGGCCGGCGAAGATCAGGTCGGGTCTCTTCAGATATTTCTGACGGTCAATCAGGAAATACTCCTGCTCCGGTCCGACGGAGGCCGTCACCTTGGTCGCCTTCGTATTGCCGAACAGCCTTACAATACGGAGCGCCTGCTCGCTCACCGCCTCCATGGAACGAAGCAGCGGCGTCTTCTTATCCAGCGCCTCTCCCGTATAGGAGCAGAATGCCGTAGGGATACAGAGGATCACGCCCGTCGCATCCTCCTTCAGAAATGCCGGAGATGTGATATCCCAGGCGGTATAGCCTCTCGCCTCGAAGGTTGCACGCAGACCGCCTGAAGGAAAGCTGGATGCGTCAGGCTCACCCTTGATCAGCTCTTTTCCGGAAAACTCCATCAGCATCTTTCCGTTTTCATCCGGATGGCTGACAAAAGAATCATGCTTCTCCGCCGTGATACCGGTCAGCGGCTGGAACCAGTGGGTATAATGGGTGGCGCCATGCTCCACCGCCCAGTCCTTCATCGCCTTTGCAACGATATCGGCGGTAGCCAGGGACAGCTCTCCGCCCTGATCCATGACCTTCTTGACTTCTTTGAAAACATTTTTCGGCAGCCGCTCTCTCATTGTGCCAAGATTGAACACGTTTTCGCCGAAAAGTTCTTCGACATTCAAAAGCTCGCTCATAAACTCCTCCATTCCGCCGCCTGGGGACGGCTGTTTCCGCTTTCATCACATGACCGCGCATTTCTTAAAACAAAAAAAATGCTCCAAAAAACCTTTTGGAACACCCTTGTTCATGATACCTTATTCAGAAATCCGCTTTCACTTTATTTACCATACTCCAATTCAGGCAAAAAAGCAAGTGGAAAAATAAAATTTAGTCACTTCCACAAAAACATGTGCGGATTTCTGCTTTTATCAAGTCAATTTATCAGAAGGCGGCGGTCCGGTTTTTCTGCTACATCTTATCATATCCGCCCCGCCGCGGCAACTGCCAGGTTTCACAAATTATACCGAATCTTTCCCGCTTTATTTTCTCATTCGAAGCAGGTCATACTTTTCCGCCGGCTCGGACAGCTGCACCTGCAGCTTCTGCTTCGCATGGGGCGCGCTCTCCATATCCTGTCCGTCTTCATCCAGGATGCGTTCCACGCGGGCCGCCACATCACGGCCGTCCGGCTTCATGATCTCGATTTCATCTCCGACACAGAACTTATTGCGCTGTTCAATGGAAATCAGACCGCCATCCTCCGCCGCATCCACAATGCCGAGATAAACCGCCTCGCTGATGTAGGTGCTGTTATCATAGATCTGGGATTCTTCCGTGGGCCTTCCAAAGAAAAATCCGGTATTGAACTTCCGGTAGGTGCATTTTCCGATTTCATGCAGGTACCAGTCCATGTTTCCGCGATAATTTTCTTCTCCGGCGAAATAATCGTCGATCGCCTTCCGGTAGGTTCTCGCCACCGTCGCCACATAAAGCGCCGTCTTCATCCGGCCCTCCACCTTGAAGCTGTCGATTCCGGCGTCAACCAGTTCCGGAATGTACCCGATCATGCAGAGATCGCCGGAATTAAAAATATAGGTTCCCCGCTCATTTTCATAGACCGGAAAATATTCTCCCGGCCTGCTCTCCTCCATCACCGCATATTTCCAGCGGCAGGGATGGGTACACGCGCCCTGGTTGGCATCCCGCCCGGTAAAATAATTGCTCAGAAGGCAGCGTCCGGAATAGGAGATGCACATGGCGCCGTGCACAAAGCTTTCGATCTCCATCTCGTCCGGAATGTTGGCCCGGATTTCCGCAAGCTCCGCGAGCGTCAGCTCCCTGGCGGACACCACCCGCTTCGCTCCCAGTTCCCACCAGAAACGGTAGGTCATGTAATTGGTATTGTTGGCCTGGGTGGAAATATGAATCTCCGCTTCCGGCCATACCTGTTTTGCCAGGGTAAACATGCCCGGATCTGAAATGATCAGCGCATCCGGCCCGATTGCCTTCAGCTCTTCAAAATAAACCTTCGCTCCTTCCAGATCCCGGTTGTGCGCAAAAATATTGGCGGTCACATATACCTTCACGCCCCGCTCGTGCGCGAAGCGGATTCCCTCCGCCATGTCCTCTGCGGAAAAATTCTTCGCCTTCGCCCGAAGTCCGAACGCTTCTCCGCCGATATATACCGCATCCGCCCCGAAGGTCACCGCCGTTTTCAGCACCTCCAGGCTGCCCGCCGGAATCAGAAGCTCCGGCCTTTTCTTTCCGTCTCTCATCGCTCTTTCCATTCTTTTCATTCCGCCGTTTCACGCTTTACGCTGACCGCCACGCCGTCCCCCACCGGCAGGATGGATGTCACGAGGCAGGGATGGTGTTTGATCTCATAAAGGTATTCCCGCATCCTGGCATGGATGGTCCGGTTTCTTCTCGTCACCGCATAGCGGGACTCCAGAATATCCCCGTCCTGAAGCACGTTGTCCGATACCAGCAGGCCGCCGTCGCCGAGAAGGCGCAGAACATGGCCCAGCAGGACCGGATACTGGCCCTTCGCCGCATCCATGAAAATAAAATCATACCGGCCCGGCCTGCCATGCGGGCCCTCCAGGCCTGCAAGAATCTGGGCCGCATCGCCCTCCAGAAGGGTAATCTGCTTTTCTTTCCCGAAACGCCGGAAATTCTCCCTGGCGACGGGAATCCTCTTTTCATATTTTTCAATCGTGGTGATGTGACAGCCTTTGGGGGCGTATTCGCTCATACAAAGCGCAGAAAAACCAATCGCCGTCCCGATCTCCAGAATCTCAAGGGGCCGCTTCATCGCAAGCAGCGTTCTCAGCAGGCTCTGGGTTTCCGTGCGGATCACCGGCACATTGGTTTCTCTCGCCTCTTTTTCCAGTTCATTCAGATAAGCCGGATTCCCCGAATCCAGAGAATTGATGAAGGCCGTCAGACGTTCTTCCAGAATCATTGTTTTCTCTCCGTCAAAGCCTTACTCTTCCTCTGTCTGCGATGCCGACAAAATTTCAATCATTTCCTCAGGCGTCTGTGAAGTGTTCAGCGTATAGGTTCCGGGCTGAAGTCCGCTCTTGAAACCTACCAGCCGTTCCTGAATCACAAACAGCCCCGCATCCCGGATCAGCCCGGCCTGCTCCAGCTTCTCAGCCACGTCCCGCACGCTGTCCGTCTCCTCAACCGTGATCGAGATATCCGTTCCGGGCGCCTCCGCCATGGCGGGTTCCCCGAATATCCGCTCGCCATAGGTATATGCCATGCTCCCAAGCCGGTAGATCACCATGACGATCAGGACCACAACCACAATCTTGACTACGGTATATACTGCATTTCCGGCAGCCTCTTGTTTCTTCTTCGCGTGTTTTCTGCTTCTGCTACTACTCAAAATCCACCGCCTCTGCCAACTTTACGTCAATTTCCTGCATCATACGGCAAAACGCCAGTTCCGCATCCAGAAATTCCTCCACAAGCGGATCCTCTCTGAATTTCTCATATTCTCTCTCAAAAGCTTCCATCTTGTCAAGTAAATCTTCCGTATAAGCGGAATTCTGCAGTTCAAAGTTCCGGATGCGGTACTCGTCAATCTTCTCCCGCATGTTTCCGGCGTTGTCCACTCTCTCGCTCTGTCTTCGGTATTCCCGGTAGATTTCGGAATCCCGGATGGCCTGCGCCAGCTGCCCAAGTGCCTCCTGTACTTCCACTCTCTTCACTCCGTTTCTGCATCTGCTGAAGATGGTTTTTGGCCCGCCGCACAGGCTGTTGCTGCCCATACGGCGTGTGCCTTATCTTTCTCACACATCCATAATGATGGGAAGGATCATGGGACGGCGTTTGGTCTTTTTCCAGATATAGTCGCCAAGGGAATCCTTGACCGCCGATTTGATTCTGCCCCAGTCGGTGCAGCCCTTTCCGATGCAGCGGTCCAGAACATCCCGCATCAGCTCCTGGGCCTCGTCCATCAGCTCGTCCGATTCCTTCACATATACAAAGCCGCGGGAAACCAGATCCGGTCCGCCCACAAGCTGTCCGCTGGCGGAATCCAGTGCCAGCGCCACGATCATGATGCCGTCCTCCGCCAGATGCTGACGGTCTCTGAGCACCACATTTCCCACGTCTCCGACGCCCAGGCCGTCCACCAGAATCGCTCCCACCGGAACCCTGCCTGTCACCTGCGCCTTCTCGCTGTCAAGCTCCAGCACGTCTCCGGAACTGAGCATGAAAACATTCTCCTTGGGCAGCCCCAGGTCCACGGCAATCCTCTGCTGCGCCTGGCGGTGCTTGAATTCTCCATGGATCGGCACCGCGTACCTGGGATGCACCAGAGTGTAAATCAGCTTGATTTCCTCCTGGCAGGCATGTCCGGAAACGTGTGCGTCCTGGAAAATCACCTCCGCGCCCTTGGTGAGCAGCTCGTTGATCACCTTCGTTACCGCCTTCTCATTTCCCGGGATCGGGTTGGATGAGAAAATGATCACATCGTTCGGCGTGATGGATATCTTTCTGTGCACGCTCGCCGCCATACGGCTGAGTGCCGCCATGCTCTCTCCCTGGCTTCCCGTCGTGATGATAACGGTGCGCTCGTCCGGATAATTTTTGAGCTGTTCGATATTGATCAGCGTATTTTCCGGAATATTCAGGCAGCCCAGGTTCATGGCGGTATCAATGATGTTCACCATGCTGCGGCCTTCCACAACCACTTTTCTGTTATATTTATAAGCCGAATTGATGATCTGCTGTACCCTGTCCACATTGGAGGCAAAGGTCGCTATGATGATCCTCTTGTTGGGATGTTCATGGAAAATCGTATCAAAGGTTCTGCTCAGCGTCCTCTCAGAAGGCGTAAAGCCCGGCCGCTCGGCATTCGTGGATTCACACAGGAGCGCGAGCACGCCCTTTTTGCCAATCTCCGCGAAGCGCTGCAGGTCGATGGCATCTCCGAACACCGGCGTATAATCCACCTTGAAGTCGCCCGTATGAACCACTGTTCCGGCAGGGGAATAAATCGCGAGAGCTGCCGCATCCACGATGCTGTGGTTCGTTTTGATAAATTCAATGCGGAACTGTCCCAGATTGATGGACTGTCCGAACTTGATCACCTTTCTCTTCGTGCTTTTCAGAAGGTTGTGCTCCTTCAGCTTATTCTCAATGATGCCCATGGTCAGCCTGGTGGCGTACACAGGGATGTTCATCTGTTTCAGGATGTAGGGCAGCGCGCCGATATGGTCCTCGTGTCCGTGCGTGATCACAAAGCCCTTCACCTTCTCAATGTTGTCCTTCAGATAGGTGATATCCGGAATCACCATGTCGATGCCCAGCATATCGTCATCGGGGAAGGAAAGCCCGCAATCCACCACAACAATACTGTCCTCGTATTCGAAGGCAGTAATGTTCATACCAATCTGCTCCAGGCCTCCCAGGGGGATGATCTTCAGCCGCGAGCCGCCATTATTCACTTGTTTTGTTTTCTTCAATCAAAATTACCTCCGTATTTCCTACGGCAGGGACAGCGGCTGCGCCTGAAACGTCTGATCAGGCGGATGCTGCCGGCGGTCGTTCTTTCGTCCCCAAACCGCCCTGCGCACGTCAGTCCTAATCCATCCTGATCCCCGTCTCAACTGTATCCAGAAGCCGTCCCACAGTCAGCCGCTGTTACGCCTGACCATCCAGACGGCTGATCATATGGAAGATCTCCACAGCCATCGTCCGTCGCCATATATTTTTATAAACAGCAGACAATTCGCCATACCCGGAATGGTCCGCTTTTTACCAAAATCTTCAGCCGGTCCGCCGCATTACCTCTCCAGGTCCACGTCCTCCAGCATATCCGCAAAAACCGAAGCAACAGCGTCCAGCTCCTGCTCATCGTCCACGGTTTCATAAACCGCTTCCTGATCCTCCGGAGAGGAAACATCCTTTAAGATCAGCGCCTCTCCTTCCTCCTCATCCAGGCTTTCCGTCACCAGGATATAATCCCGGCCCGCAAGTCTGGTCTGTTCCAGCACATAAAATTCCACGGCTTCTCCGCCGTCCGGACAAAATGCAATCTTTTCCAAAATGTATTCCCACTTTCCTGATCGGGCGCCGCGGCCGCTCAGACAGCTCTGAGGCCGGCATGCCCTCCTGTTAATCCGACTGTTTTTCCGCCGAAGGGACGGTCCCTTTGGCATCGGACTGTGTATTTTTCCGATAATCCAGATAACCCTGCAAAATAAGAACCGCTGCGATGCGGTCCACATGTTCCTTCCTGTGTTCACGCCGGATTCCGGCCTCCATCATCGCCCGGTCCGCCGCGACAGTGGTCAGGCGCTCATCCCGGAAAATGACCGGAAGCGCCGTTCTTCTCTCCAGCTTCTCTGCAAATTCCCTGGTCGCCCGCACCCGGTCCCCCTCCGAATCGTTCATGTTCTTCGGAAGCCCCAGCACGATCTCTTCCACCTCGTATTCCAGAATCAGCTCTTCGATCCTGGCAAGCGTGCGGCGCAGCTTATTCTCTTCTTTTCTCCTGATAATTTCAATTCCCTGAGCAGTCAAAAGCAAAGGGTCACTGACGGCGACTCCAACTGTCTTTGACCCGAAATCCAGTCCCATAATGCGCATTGTATCCAAGCCTCTTTATTCTTCATCTCCCTGAAAATCAGCCTTTGGCCGATTTTCAACCCCAATGATTATTCTTAATGTATTCCTTCAACATCTCCTCCACAATCTCATCCCGCTCCGCGCGCATAATCATGCCCCGTGCGTTCTTGTGGCTGGTGATGTAGGTGGGATCTCCGGACATGATATAACCGACGATCTGATCAACCGGATTATAGCCTTTTTCCGTCAGCGCTTCGTAGACCGCGGCCAGAATTACCTTGACCCCGTTCTCCGGTTCCTTCTCCACTTTAAAATACTGTGTGCTGCCAAAATCCTGGTTCTGCATTTCCTACTCCATTCTGCCTTCCATTTCAGGATACCTGTTCTATCCTATCATACCCTACTTTGTCAGAAATTTCAAATCCTATTTATTTGTGGCCTGCCAGGCCAGCCCGGCAAGCCTGTCCGACAGGCCGGCTCAACGGACCGGTTCCAGCCGCAGGACCTCATCCGTCAGGAAACCCGTCACGCGGCCTGTAATCAACTCGTTCCTGCCCGCATGTGAAACCGGAACGGCCGCCTTCACATAAGTCTGCGTATGTCCCAGCCGCCAGCTTTCACCTGACAGCTGCGCGCAGTCCTCCGTCAGCACCGTGATCTCTTTCCCTATGTACTGCGCACGGTACTCCCCGCTCAGTCTCTTCTCCATTTCAATCAGCCTGGCGCTTCGTTCATTTTTCACCTGCTCGGGTACCTGGTCCTTCATGGATGCAGCCACAGTCCCCTTTCTGACGGAATACTTGAACACATGCATTTCAAAAAAATGCACCTTTTCCAGAAAAGCCGCCGTGGTTTCAAATTCCTCTTCCGTCTCTCCCGGGAATCCCACAATCACGTCCGTCGTGATCGCCGGATTGTCGAACACCTCCCGCAGAAGCCTTACCTTTTCATAGTATTCCTCCGCCGTATAGTGCCTATTCATTCTTTTCAGCGTGGCGTCGCAGCCGCTCTGCAGAGAGAGATGGAAATGCGGGCACACCTGCGGAAGCGCTGCCAGCCCTTCGGCAAACTCCCTGGTGATAATCCGCGGCTCCAGGGAACCAAGACGCACTCTCTCAATCCCTTCTGTGCCCGCGATTTCACGAACCAGATTCAGAAGATACTGCCGTTTTTGCGCCGTCTGTCTCAGATCGCTTCCGCTCTCCAGATAGTCCCCATCCGTCTTTTCAATAAAATCCATTCCATAGGAACTGATATGAATTCCCGTAAGAACCACCTCACGGCAGCCACCGGCCGCCAGCCGGCGTACCTCCCGCAGCACATCCTCCGGCCTTCTGCTGCGCACTCTTCCACGCGCGAAGGGAATGATACAGTAGGAGCAGAACTGATTGCAGCCATCCTGAATCTTGATATAAGCGCGTGTATGCTCCCCGGACAGCTTCCTGTCCACTCCGTCCTCCGACAGCATTTCTTCATATTCCTGTTCCCGGTCCATGTCCGCCACGCTTCTGTGGTTCAGCGTTTTTTGCGCAAGAAGCGTCTCCCTTTTGGAGCCGTTCGCTTCCCGTTCCCGAAGCGCGTCCCTCTTACGAAGGAACTCCTCCAGCAGCTCCGGAAGCTCTTTCTTCCGGTTGTTTCCCACCGCAAGGTCAATGCTTCCGTCCAGCAGCGCCTCTTCCCTGCCCGTCTGTACATAACAGCCCAGTGCCACAACAACCGCGTCAGGGTTCCTCCGCTTGGCCCGGTGAAGCATCTGACGGCTCTTCCTGTCGGCAATATTTGTCACTGTACACGTATTTACGATATAAACATCCGCTATATCATCGAATGGTACAATCTGGTATCCTTTTTCTTGTAACTTTTGTCCGATTGCCTCAAGTTCATACGCATTCACTTTACAGCCCAGATTATGTAATGCTACACTTTTCATAGTAATCTCCGCTATTTTTGTCATGTTTGATGCTTGACTTTTACCCCCTCTCCCTTTAATATGTAAACAGAAGGTATCAGACAGCCCGGCCATATCGTCAGGCTGTCAGTCAATTAAGGAGGTAAAACAAAATGAAAACCGTTAAGATTTCATTGAATTCCATCGATAAGGTAAAATCTTTCGTAAATGATATTACGAAGTTCGATTATGACTTCGATCTGGTATCCGGAAGATATGTTATCGACGCAAAGTCCATTATGGGCATCTTCAGCCTTGACCTGTCCAAGCCGATCGACCTGAACATCCATGCTGAAGACAATGTGGATGAGGTTCTGGAAGTTCTTAAGCCTTACATGGTTTAATCCACCCGCTTCAGGTTTGAAGCACCACAGTTGAATACTTAAACGGAAAAGGCAAGACCAACACACGCGGGGGGCTTGTCTTTTTGTTTTCCCAATGAGCCGTGCATCAGAAAAGGAGTGAAGCGTGAATGGGAAACGGGCCGCAGGCCCGCTTACCAGGCAGGCTTTGCTCCTTTTCTGATATGGGGCGAATGCCCCACAGCGAGAGGGCACCGCCCTCGAGCGGCACGGCGGCCCTCCGCTTCTTCCCATCCCCCGCCAGCAAAAACCCCTGCGGCAAGCGGGCAAAGCCCGCAAAGCCGCAGCCGGGAGGCCA
>UQVK01000075.1 GCA_900544445.1 uncultured Lachnospiraceae bacterium | reverse complement strand
CGAATTCTTATCTGGAAGGTTTCATTCCCATAGACACAGAATATTTTACAGCCTCTTTCAAACCGGATGCCCCTTTTGTCATACGATTATTTCAGCTTCCCATACTCCTCATCGGATACCGGCTCCAGCCATTCGTTGGAGGTCTCCTCGCCGGGAACCTCCACGGCAAGATGGGCGAACCAGGAATCCGGCGCGGCGCCGTGCCAGTGCTTGACTCCGACAGGAATATTCACCACATCGCCGGGATGCAGCTCCTGCGCTTCCCTGCCCCATTCCTGGTAATAGCCTCTGCCTGCGGTCACCAGCAGGATCTGGCCGCCGCCCTTTGCGGCGTGATGAACGTGCCAGTTATTCCGGCAGCCGGGCTCAAAGGTGACGTTCCCGATTCCCACCTGTGTGGTGGAAAGCATGTTCAGATAGCTCTGTCCTGTAAAATACTGCGCGAATGCGTCGTTCTTTTCTCCCATGGGAAATACGCTTAATTCTTTCTGCTCCATAATATCCTCCATTTCTGTGATGCCAAAATGGCGAAACAAACCTTCTTTTTTTATTGTAGGCCGTCTCCTCCGACCAGGGAATCGCCGTATATTTCAGATGGTATAAACAAAAAGTTGATGCTGAAAGCTGCGCTGGCGGCGTTTCCGCACAGGCTTTCAATATTCGCTGAGAAAAGGCAGAGAAAGTGTCTGCTCCTGCACGAACTGCCAGAAAAGCGCGGCGGCAGGAGGCGTGTAGAAGCGGCTGTCACGGATCATGCACAGGCTGCGCTCCCACGATGGACTTTTGATCCGGATGCTTTTTACAGGCAGATGGGAGAGAAGTTCCATTTCGGGCACAATGGCAACGCCGAAATGGCAGGAGACCAGCCCTGCGATGACCTGATCTTCATCCACCTCGCAGGCGATTTGCGGCTTCGCTCCAATGGCGTCGAACAGGCCGTCCACCACGCTTCGAAGTCCGGAGCCTTCGGAAAAATACAGATAAGGATATTCCAGCATCTGCTCCAGGTCCACGCTGTCCAGAGCGGCGAGGGGATGGTCCTGCGGGACGATGAGCACAAGCCTCTGTCGGGTGACGGGAAGGGAAATCAGACTGGCATTTTCCGGCTGATGCCTGGGAGCCGAGCAGAAAACCATATCGAAATGGCCTGCGGTCAGGCCTTCCAAAAGAGCATGGCTCATTCCCGAGTGAAAAGAGAAGCGGATGTGTTTCTCCGGATACGCGGCAAGAAACCGCTCGGCCAGTTCCGGGAGGAACCTTACGCCCAGGCTTCTTAACAGGCCGAGGCGGATCAGCCCCTCCCCGCGGGCGGCAAGCCGGAGGGCGTCTGCTCCCTCGTCCAGCGTTTTCAGGGTGTTCTGGGCGGTATGCAGAAACTGCTCCCCGAAGCGGGTCAGAGTGGTGTTTCGCCCCCGTTTTTCAAAGAGGGGAACGCCGAGTTCCTTTTCCAGCTGATCGATGGCATGGCTCAGAGAAGGCTGGGTGATGCAGAGCCGCTGTGCAGCCCGCGTATAATGGCCTGTTTTGGCAAGCTCGACAAAATATCGGAGATGAATCAGATTCATAGAAGGGGGATCCTTTCGACAATACCGCCGTACGGCGGTTTTTCTTCAGTTGAACCAATGATAGCATGATTCATAGATAGAATCTATTATTTTATGTAAATAATTGATTTGATTCCGCTTTCCTTCGGTTCTATACTGTCTTTTGAGAGTTTTGGAGTTCCCTTTCTGCCCGTTTCATTCAGCAGCTCCTGCCAGCCGGAAAAATGCAGCGGGAGAGGACCATATCCGAAGTATGAAGAAAGGGATGAAAGAGAAAGGAAGGATCAGATATGACGGAAACTGCAGCCGCAGGGCTGAGAGAAAGAGTGGAAGAAGGTATGGACAGAAAGGGGAGGAGCGGCCCGGCGGCCCCACTTGTCACCCTCAGAGGAGAAGCGGCGCTTCTGCTGGTGGTGGTCATGAACAGCTTCGGCGTGGTACTGATGCTGCATTCCGGTTCCGGCATTTCCGCCATTTCCAGCGTGCCCTATGGGTTTTCAGAGGCCTTTCCCGTTCTTTCCCTGGGAACCTGGACCTATCTCTTTCAGGGACTGCTGGTCCTGAGCCTGTTTGTCATGTGCCGCAGATTTGTGCCGCAGTACCTGTTCAGCTTTGTGGTGGGCTTTGTGTTTGGCGTCTTCGTGGATATTCATGAAGTCTGGGTCAGCCTGCTGCCGCAGACTTTACCGCTCCGTGTGCTGTACTTTCTTGTCAGTTATCTGTGTATCTGCTTCGGAATTGCCCTGTCAAACCGGTGCAGGATGCCGATTGTTCCCACGGACCTGTTTCCCAGAGAGGCCTCCGGGATACTGGGCGTCCGGTATTCTGTTTTTAAGATTGTCTTTGATGTAAGCTGTCTTGCGATTACCGCGCTGCTCACATTCTTCTGTCTGGGATATGTTGACGGGCTGGGTGCAGGGACCATTCTCGCCGCCTTCACCATGGGAAAGGTGATCGGTCTCATGGGAGACTGGCTGGATAGGAAGGTGCGGTTTGTATCCGTTCTTTCAGAAAAGGACAGGAGAGACGGCGGACAGGCCTGATTTCCTGAACAGCAAAAACGGACGCTCCAAAGAGGAACATCCGTTTTTTCAAATAGCCTTTGGCTGCTTTTTATCTAAAGACCAGCCATAAAAAGTCAATAGAAAAATAGCTTATTTTGCAGTTTGTTCAGTCATGAGCTCCCAACGTATACCGAACCTGTCGATCAATGATACAAAGCAAGAGCTATATGTAGTGCTCTGCATTGGATGAATGATAGTACAGCCGTCAGACAGAAGCGAATAGGCGCTTTTAACTTCATCAGCCGAATCGAAGGTAATAACTAAAGACATTGCATGATTAAGTGATTGGGCTTGCGAGTCGGTATTGTCGTTGAGCATAATCCGCTGACTGCCAATAAACATTTCGCAATGATATACCAAATCCTTAGTATCATCCTTGGCAACCCAGTCTTTCGGGTTTGCATCAGATTCGCACAACAGGGTTTTTACCTGTGCGCCAAATGCGTCTTTGTATAATTGTATCGCTTGTTTACACTGACCATTAAAGTGAAGATTTGGAGTGATCTGTAACATTGTTAGAACCTCCCCTAATTAAGCTGATTTGTTCTCTTAGCGCCAACAGTCTTAGACTGGCAAAGGCTACAATCTTGTTATAGATCAGCGTACTTTTCCGTAGTAAAGGATACCGAGCGCGCCGGGACCTGCGTGGGTGCCGATGCTGGGGCTGACGTCATTGATGATAATGTTGTCGATTCCGGTCAGCTCCTTCACATAGGAAGCGGCCAGATTGGCATCCTCCGGGCAGTTTCCGTGCACGATGCCGACAGGGACCGTTTTGTCCGGGTTATCTCCCAGGGTGTCGCGCATCCGTTCTGCCAGGACACGGATGGACTTCTTACGGCCGCGCACCGTTCCGTTGGAAGCCAAGGTTCCTTCCGCAGTGATGGAAAGGAAGGGCTTTAAGTTCAGCGCGGTTCCTACCGCAGCAACTGCGCCGGAAATCCTTCCGCCGCGCTTTAAGTGAAACAGATCGTCCACGGTGAACTGGACGTTGATATGTTTTCTGTATTCCTCCAGAAAAGCCGCATTTTCGGAAAGGCTGCGGCCTTCCTCCTGAAGCTGGTGCGCCTTGAGAAACAGGATGGTCTCCGCAAGGGAAACATTCAGGGAATCCACCACAACGATTTTTCTGTCGGGATATTCCTCCATCAGCTCCTGCGCCGCGACGCAGACATTGTTGTAGCTGCCGCTCAAGGCGGAGGAGAAGGCGATATGCAGGATGTCGAAGCCTTCCTTCAGGATGCCCTCAAAGCGTTCCCGGATTACGGCCGGATTGTTCGCCATGGAGGAGGGCAGGGCGCCTTCCCGCATCTTCTGATAAAATTCGGCGGGCGTCATGTTCTTCTCATCCCCGTAAACCTCGTCTCCGAAGGCATAATACTGGGGAATGATCACCGTCTGATATTTTTCGGCAAGAAAAGACGGCAGGTCGGAATTGGAATCGATGGTAATACGATAGTTCTCCATAACTTTTCTCTCTCTTCTTTTATAATCGGACTGGCTTTTATGGACGGCTCAAAACGCCGTTTCCCCGTAAAAACGGGGGTTTCAAAACAAGCTGATTATAAGCTTTTACAGGGGAAATGTCAACGCTGCGGAAATAGGTCATGACTTTTTGCCCGGTATGGTGTAGAATAAAAAAGCAGTCGGTATTTGCCGAGGAAGACTTTCCCGGTCGGATAGAGGAAGAGAAAGGTTTATAATCGGAAATGAGCTTCAGAGAAGATGTATTTGCAAAAATTGTTACGTATATTACGGTGGCTGTGCTTCTGGGTGCGATGCTGGTGGAAGCGTTTGTGATCTACCGGGAGCGGCGGGAACAGACAGAGCTGGAAGCGCAGGTGGCTTCCGCCCAGGAAACCATCAATGATCTGAGCGCACAGAACCACAGCCTGACAGCACAGGTGGAAGAGCTGCAGGAGTTTCAGGATAAATGGGAAAACTTTGTCATCCTTGCGGACAACGAGTTCTGTCAGAAGATGCGGGAGGATCTGTCCGGACGGCCTGAAGTGATTCCGGAGGAGGCTGTGGAAGCTTCCCTTCTGGCGGAAGAGGCAGACGCTCTGGTCGACGGAGAGGAAACGGATGCAACGGATACAGAGGCTGACGAGGAAGAAACGGAGCTGGCCGCCGCCGATTTTTCCTTTCCGTCGGCGGACAATAAGGAGTGGCTCCTGCCTCTGAATCTGGGAAATGAGCCGAGTGTGGAATATCTGTTTTATGCCAGAGCGGAGGATACGGAGAGGGGCAGATACATCGACATTCTTTTTGAGGTTCCGGTGCAGCGGCCGGGCGGCGATCCGGAACTGGATGAGGACGGGCAGATCATCTGGGAGTGTCTGGCTTATGATGCCGGTCTTGGATGGACGCTTTACACGCCGGAGGAAGAAACGGAAGAATAATTGCGGTTCGTAAAACATAAGGATAAAAATTTTGAGGTGAACCTGTGAAATCCATGGAAGAAATTTATGAGGAATTAAGCGGCCTGATCCGGGAGTGCAGGTGGGAGGAAATTGAATCCTTTCTGCAGACCTGTATGGATGAGGCGAAGGAAAAAGAAGAAAACGGCGTCTATGTGGCTGCCGGAAACGAGCTGCTTTCCTTTTACAGGCAGAGCGGACAGTATGAAAAGGCGTTTGCGGTGTCAGAAGACATCCTGCTTCTGATGGAGGAGCTGAATCTGGAAGATACGGAGCATTTTGCGCTGGTGCTGATGAGCACGGGCGCTGCTTATGAAGGCGCTGTGCAGCCGCACGAGGCAGAACGGTGTTATGAACGCGCTGTCCGCATCCTGGATGGGAAAAAGGGGGCAGAGAAGCTTCTGGCCGAGGCGCTGACCAGACAGGGGATTCTGGTGCTTTCCCGTGAGGAGGGAAGCCGGGCGGAGACGCTTCTGCGCCGGGCCAGAGAGCTGTTTGAAAAGGCGGAAAAGGAAGGAGCATCCCCCGGGACGGAGGAGGACACTGCGGACGCGCAGGCATCGGTTTATTATCTGACGGCGCTTTCCGGACTTGGTGAGGCGGCGTGGAAAAGGGAAGACTATAAGGAGGCGCTTTCCTGCTATGAGAAGGCCGCCGGAAAAAGCTTTACCCTTTCGGGAGCATCGGAAGGAACGAAGCTGTTCTGGAAAAATTGTGCCGCCGCCTGCGCTGCCCTGAAGGATCCGGAAAAGGAGGCCCATTACCGGGCGCTGGCGGACGGCGCTCCGGCCGATGCGGGAGGAAATGCTTCTTGAAACGTATGTTCGATCGTGCTATAATGACGAAGGCGGATCTGCTTCTGCTGGCCGCAGCCCTGTGCGCGGCGCTTCTTTTTGTCCTGTATCTTTTTTTCGCGGGCAGAGAGGGGAGTACGGTGCGGGTGGTCTGCGGCGGAAGCCTTTGGGGGGAATATTCCCTTCAGGAGGACAGAGAGATTACGGTTGCGCTGGAAAACGGTACAAACCTTCTGATCATCCGGGACGGGCAGGTCTGGATGGAAGAAGCGGACTGTCCGGACAGGCTCTGCGTCCGACAGGGGGCCGTCAGCCGGGTGGGAGAAAGCATCATCTGCCTGCCCCATGAACTGGTGGTCACCGTGGAAGGAGAAGAAACGGACGACGGCCTGGATGGTGTGGCCGGATAAAAACCGGAGCAGGCTGTCATGCCGGCGGAACGATACACAGGGAGAATGGTATGAACAAAAAAGGTACGGCGAGGACGGCAACGCTCGGTCTGCTTCTGGCCTTCGGACTGATTCTTGGATATGTGGAAACAGTGGTTGCGTTCCCCTTCGGAGTGCCGGGAATGAAGCTCGGGCTTCCCAACCTGGCGATCCTTCTTGTATTGTATCTGTACGGAGCCAGAGAAGCGCTTCTGGTCAATGTGTGCAGGGTCTGCCTGTCCGCCTTTCTGTTCGGCAGCCTTTCTTCGCTTCTGTACAGCCTTGCGGGGGCGCTTTTCAGCTTTCTCGTCATGGCGCTTCTGAAGAAAAATCCTGCCTTTTCCGTAACGGGTGTGAGCTGTGCCGGCGGAATCGCGCATAACGCGGCGCAGCTTTGTGTTGCTGTGCTGATTACGGAAACGGTTCAGATCCTTTATTACATTCCGCCGCTTCTGATCTGCGGCTGCCTCACCGGCTTCTGCTTGGGGCTCGTCTGCCGGGCCGTTTTGGCCCATCTGCCGGGCCGGACAATGAAAAACGGAGGACAATAATTATGTTTGCATATCTGGTCGGACGCGTCGCCGGAGTGACGGAGGACAATCTGGTGCTGGAGGTGGGACAGATCGGGTTTAATATCAAAATCCCGTCGAGCCTGCCTTCTCTTTTGCCGCCCATTGGAGAAGAAGTGAAAATTTATACCTATACCTGCGTGCGGGAGGATGCCTTTTTGCTGTACGGTTTTCTCAGCCAGGATGATCTGGATATGTTCCGGCTGCTGATCACGGTGAACGGCATCGGTCCCAAGGGCGGTCTTGCCATTCTTTCCGCGATGAGCGCGGATGATGTGCGACTTGCGGTGCTCACCCAGGATGTTAAGGCGCTTTCCAAAGCGCCCGGCGTGGGGGCAAAGACCGCGCAGCGTTTGATTCTGGATCTGAAGGATAAGGTTTCCATGGAGGAAACGTTCGTATCCAGAGAAAGCGCGGCCTACGCGGCACAGGCGGCGGGCTTGAGCGACGCGAGACGGGAAGCCGCAGAGGCTCTGGCAGCACTGGGCTATTCCGCTTCGGAGGCGGCGCAGGCAGTACGGAAGGTGGAAAATGCGGACGAGATGGATGTGGAGGAGCTTCTGAAGGCCGCCCTGAAGCATCTGTTCTGATCGGTACCGGGATAAGCACGGAGGAAATATGGCAAGAGTCATCGAGACGAATGTAACGGAAGAGGACATCAGAATAGAGAGTACGCTGCGGCCGCAGACGCTGGACGATTATATCGGGCAGAAAAAGGCGAAGGAGAATCTGAAGGTATACATCGAGGCGGCCAAACGGCGCGGAGACGCCCTGGACCATGTGCTTCTGTACGGGCCGCCCGGACTTGGAAAAACCACGCTGGCGGGCATCATTGCAAATGAGATGGGCGTTCACATGAGGGTTACCAGCGGGCCGGCCATCGAGAAGCCGGGAGAGATGGCGGCCATTCTCAACAACCTGCAGGAAGGGGATCTGCTTTTTGTGGATGAGATCCACAGGCTGAACCGTCAGGTGGAGGAGGTGCTTTATCCGGCCATGGAGGATTATGCCATCGATATCATGATCGGAAAGGGCTCCTCGGCCCGATCCATCCGGCTGGAACTTCCGCATTTCACCCTGGTGGGTGCGACCACCCGGGCAGGGCTTCTGACTGCGCCGCTGCGGGATCGTTTCGGCGTGATCCACAGGCTGGAATTTTATACGGTGGAGGAGCTGACGCAGATCATCGTCCATTCTGCCGCCGTCCTGGACGTTCAGATCGATGTGGGCGGAGCAGGTGAACTGGCGAGAAGAAGCCGCGGCACGCCAAGAATCGCAAACCGCCTGCTGAAGCGGGTGCGCGATTTTGCCCAGGTGCGTTTTGACGGCGCGATCACCCTGGAGGTGGCAAAAAAGGCGCTTGATCTCCTGGATGTGGACCGGATGGGGCTGGATCATGTGGACCGGAACATGCTGGATACCATGATTTACAAGTTCAACGGAGGCCCGGTGGGACTGGACACGCTGGCTGCAGCCATTGGCGAGGATGCCGGAACCATCGAGGACGTTTACGAACCCTATCTGCTCCAGAACGGCTTCATCAACCGCACGCCCAGAGGAAGAGTGGTGACAGAGGCGGCCTACCGTCATTTGGGACTTGAATTCCCGCAGTCTTCTGGTGTATAATAAATTCCGTATAACGGGACGCCGGGAAACGGGACGAAGGAGAGCAGCATGGCTGTTAAGACAGATACAGAAGTCATTATCGGAGGAAAGGTTCTAACGCTGAGCGGATATGAAAGCGAGGAATATCTGCAGCGAGTAGCCTCCTATATCAACAATAAGCTGACGGAATACAGCAAACTTGACGGTTTTACACGGCAGCCGCCTGATCGTCAGAATATTCTGATGCAGCTGAATATTGCGGATGATTATTTCAAGGCGAGAAAACAGATCGGTCTTCTGGAGGAGGAGCTTCAGGGCAAGGAGAAGGAACTCTATGATCTGAAGCATGAACTGGTCGCGTCCCAGATTAAGCTGGAAAATACGGAAAAATCCCTGAAGAGCGTCCAGAAGGAGCTGAACGAAAGCTCCAAAAGGATCGTCAGGCTGGAAACCGAGCTGGCGGATAAAAATGACAGAAACAAAAAAGCATAGCGGATTGAGGGCTGTCTTTTCAGGGACAGCCTTTTTTATTCAACAGGAAATGAAAGGAAATGCGGAATGAAGAAACCGGAACTTCTTGCACCCGCCGGGGATTATGGCTGCTTTCAGGCGGCGCTGAAGGCGGGGGCGGATGCAGTGTACATAGGGGGCCAGGAGTATGGAGCGAGGGCGTATGCCGGAAATTTCAGCCGGGACGAAGTGCTTTTCGCGCTGGATGAGGCCCATTTTTATGGGAAAAAGATTTATCTGACGGTCAACACGCTCATGAAGCAGGAGGAGCTGGACCGGCTTGCGGATTTCATCGCCCCGTTTTATGAGGCGGGACTGGACGCTGTGATCGTGCAGGATGTGGGAGCGCTCTGCGTTCTTGGAAAGAACTTTCCCGATCTTCCGCTGCACGCGAGCACCCAGATGACCATCACGGATGCGGCGGGAGCGGAGGCCCTGAAGCGGCTTGGTATCGTCCGGGTGGTTCCGGCGAGGGAGCTTTCTCTGGAGGAAGCGGCGCTTCTGAAAAAGGAAAGCGGTCTTGAGGTGGAGGTGTTTATCCATGGAGCCATGTGCTACTGCTATTCGGGCCAGTGCCTGTTCAGCAGCATGCTGGGCGGACGCAGCGGGAACCGGGGAAGATGCGCCCAGCCCTGCCGGCAGCCTTACCGCATCCGGTCGCAGAAAACAGGAAAGGCCTGTTATCCGCTGAGCCTGAAGGATATGTGTACCATCGATCTGATCCCGGAGCTGATGGATGCGGAAATCGATTCCTTTAAAATCGAAGGACGGATGAAGCGGGCGGAATATGTGGCAGGCGTGACGGATGTTTACCGGCGGAGAATTGACGAGTATCTGGAAAACCCGCAGAAAAAAAGAGAAGTGCCGCCGCAGGACAGAAAGCTTCTTTCCACCCTGTACGTGCGGAGCGGGCTGGGAAACGGATACTTAAAGAAGCACAACGGCCGGGACATGATCACGCTGGATCAGCCTGGCTATGCGGGCTGTGAGGAGGGGGAGCTTACGGAGATCCGCAGCCGGATTCTGGAGCGGACGATGGAGCTTCCGGTTTCCCTGACGGCGGAGCTGGAGGCGGGAAAACCGTTCCGCCTGACGGCCATGGCAGGGAAGGAAATGGTCTGCCTGGAAGGAGAGACGGTACAGCGGGCGCAGAAGCGTCCGCTTGGAGAAGAGGAAGTAAGACGGCAGCTCGCGAAAACGGGCGGAAGCGGTTTTCGGGCGGAAAAAATCACCGTCCGCATGGAGGGAGAAGTGTTTCTTCCGGTAAAAGCTATTAATGAGCTGAGAAGAAGCGCACTGGAAAAACTGCGCGCCGGAAGGATTGCAGACTGCCGCCGTCAGAGCGGAACGGATGCGGAGACAGAGAAAGACGCGCCGTCCGGGCTGGCAGCCGTTTCATCGGCGCGGCCGGAACCGGCGCCCTCCCTGACGCAGCCTGAGCTGTCGGAAAAGCGGCCTGCACCCTGCAGTCTGTCGGCTTCTGTGACCACGCTTCCCCAGTTCCTGGCCTGTCTGAATGCGGGAGTTTCCAGAATCTATGTGTCTTACGCGGCCATGAATGGTGAAATGGAAGACGGACTGAAAGCGGCGAAGGCGGAGGGGATTTCTTCAGAAATTTTCCTGTCCCTTCCGGTCATTCTCCGTGCGGAAACCAGAAAACAGATGAAGCGGGTGAAAGCGCTTCTTGATACCGGACTTTTTGAGGGGGCGCAGACCCCTTCCCCTTCCGGCCTTATGTGGCTGAAGGAAAACGGCTGGAAGGGAAAGATTGCCTTTGACCACAGAATCTATATCTGGAACAGGCAGACCTGGGAATACTGGAGCGCAGACATGGATACCTACTGTGCGCCTCTGGAACTGAACGGAAGGGATGTCCTCGCCCTGCCTTCCCCGGAAGAAGGGAAGCGGGGACGGGAGGAGATTCTGGTTTACGGCAGAATTCCCATGATGGTGACGGCAAACTGCATCCGGAAAACGGCGGGAGAATGCCCGAAGGATGTTTGCTCCGAAAGGGGGGCAAAAGCGGAAGCAGGGAACGGCCGGACGGGTAAGAAACTGCTGCTGATCGACCGGTATCAGGCGGAGTTTCCTGTTGTGACCGACTGCCGTTTCTGCGTAAACGTCATCTACAATTCCGTTCCACTCTCCCTTCATGGATATCTGGGAGAATTGGCGGAGAGCGGAGCCGCTTTTCTCAGGCTGGATTTTCTGGAAGAGAACGGAAAGGAGACGGAGGAAATCCTGCGGCTCTTTGAAAACGGACTTTCGGGAAAACAGGTACAGCCGGAGTATGCCTTTACCACGGGACATTTCAGGAAAGGAGCACAGTAACGAGCATGGAGCAGTTCATCGTGATTTATTCCAGATATGTGATAGCGCTTCTGGCGGTCCTGTACGCAGTTCTGTCCCTGGTACGCGTTTTCCTTTCTTCCAGGAAGGGACGGCCGGTGGATACGGCGCAGACCGTCTGCATTTTTATCTGGCAGTTTGTCGCTTTTCTGACGCTTTGTCTGGAAACGGGAGAGCTGGACGCCCTGTTTTTTTATGCGTTTTCCCAGATTACCCTGTTCGCTTCCATGATGCTGTTTCTCATGATCTATCCGGGAATGAACCGGCCGCTTCTCAATCATATGTGCTTCCTCCTTGGGACCGGTCTGCTGATTCTCGGCAGGCTGGATCTGCAGCAGGCGATCCGCCAGCTCATCATTGCGGCCGCCGGCATGATCATTTCTATGGCGATTCCATATGTGGTAAGAAAATGGGAGCAGCTGCTTAAGGAGCTGACTCTTCTGTATGCCGGTACAGGTTTTCTGGCCCTGACCGCTGTGCTGATTCTGGGACAGGTGACCCACGGCTCCAGAATCAGCTATACGGTGGCGGGGATCACCTTTCAGCCTTCTGAGTTTGTCAAGCTTCTGTTCGTTTTTTTTCTCGCAGCGCTTTTGTGGGAAGATACTTCTCTGAAAAATCTGGCGATTGCGGCGGCTGTGGCAGGCGGTCATGTGCTGGTGCTGGTTCTTTCCAGGGATCTGGGAAGCGCACTTATTTTTTTCCTGGTTTTTGTCTTCCTTGTTTTCTTCGCGACTGGAAAATACCGTTATCTTGCGCTGGGTGCTGCCGGCGGGTGCGCGGCGGCCTGCGTGGCGTACCGCCTGTTTTCCCATGTTCAGGTGCGGGTACAGGCATGGCGTGATCCCTGGAGCGTGATCGACAGCCAGGGCTATCAGATCACCCAGTCGCTTTTTGCTCTGTCCAGAGGAGGCTGGTTCGGGCTGGGAATCGGACAGGGTACGCCGGAGGACATTCCCTATGTGGAAACGGACTTTATTTTTGCGGCGGTCACGGAGGAACTGGGGCTTCTGTTTTCCGTGAGTCTGCTCGTGGTCTGCATCTGCTGCTTTCTGCAGATGATGCGCATTGCTCTTGGCAATACCAGGAGCATGGCCCGGAACCATGTTTCTGTACAGCAGGATCGCTTTTACCGCCTGCTGGCATCCGGGTTCGGTGTGATGTATATTTTTCAGGTGTTTCTGACCGTGGGCGGCGGAATCCGCTTTATTCCCCTTACCGGCGTGACTCTCCCTCTGGTCAGTTATGGAGGCAGCAGTGTGATGACCACGCTCTTTCTGTTCGCGGCGGTTCAGGGCACCGGTCTGAAACGGCGCGCTCCGTTTCCTGAGGATGATGGAGAGGACTGGGATGAGGAGGACTGGGATGAGGAGGACGAGTGGCAGGAGGACGACGATGAATGGCGGGAAGAGGAAGAAGATGTGAACGAATGGGAAGCGGAAGATGAGGCGTCGTACCGCGGACAGAGCCATGGAGGAAACGGACGCTCGGGACGGAAAGGATGGTAGGAATTCAAAATGGCAGAAAGAAGACGGAAGGGAGCAGAGGGGAGAAGGGCTGGAAGAAGATACAATCCGCATGGGCATGGTGCATCCGGCCGGAGCCGCAGAAACGACGGGTTCCCGGACGAAAAAACAGCGCGGCTGCAGATGATCGGCTGCGCGGTGTTTTTCTGCGCCCTGTTCGCCGCCATGGCAGCCTATCTGTGTATCTATATTCCTTCCCATTCGGAGGAGCTGTTCAACAACAGTTATAACAGCAGACAGAGTGTCCTGGCGCAGCAGAACACGAGGGGAACCATCTATTCTGCTGATGGAGAAGTGCTGGCGGAGACGGTGAATGTGGATGGGGAAGAGGTGCGGCAGTACCCTTATGAAAATATGTTTTCTCATATCGTCGGCTATTCCACCCGGGGCAAAACCGGCTTGGAAAGCCTGGCCAATTACGATCTGATCAATACCTCCGCCTCCGCGTCCGAACAGGCGCAGAATGCCGCGGCCGGTGTGAAAAATCCGGGCAACAATCTGGTCACCACGCTGGATGTGACGCTTCAGGAGGCGGCTTATAACGCCATGGGGCTATATGAAGGAGCGATTGTGGTCATGGAGCCTTCCACGGGAAAGATCCTTGCCATGGTATCCAAACCGGATTTTGATCCCAATGAGATCGCGCAGGAATGGGAGAGCCTGAATCAGGAGGGAAGCTCTGTCCTGCTAAACCGGGCCTCGCAGGGGCTTTATCCGCCCGGATCCACCTTTAAGATGATAACGGCTCTGGAATATATCAGGGAGCATCCGGATGACTGGGAAAATTATACCTGGCAGTGCAGTGGAAGCTACACCCATGGGGACACCACCATCCGCTGTTACCATGGAAGCAGCCACGGGAGTCTGGATTTCATGCATTCCTTTGCGGAGTCCTGCAATTCTTCCTTCGCCAACATCGGAATGAGCCTGGAGAGGAGCAGCTTTCTTTCCACTCTGGATGGCCTTCTGTTCAATCAGGAGCTTCCGGTGGACATCTCTTATTCCAGAAGCAGCGTCGCTCTGACGGAAGACAGCGGCGACGCGGATATGATTCAGACCGTGATCGGTCAGGGGAAAACCCAGATGACCCCGCTTCATCTTTGCATGATCACCTCCGCAATCGCGAACGACGGAGTGTTGATGAAACCTTATGAGATGGACCGGATCGAAAAGCCGGACGGCACGGTGCTGAAGCAATATGAGCCGGAAGAATACGGGCGGCTGATGACTTCGGAGGAAGCGGAGATACTGACGAAGCTGATGACGGATGTGGTGGAGGAAGGAACGGCGACAAAGCTTTCCGGCCTGTCTTATACTGCTGCGGGCAAAACAGGCTCCGCCGAGTACAATGACAGCACCAGCGATTCCCATGCATGGTTTACGGGTTTCGCTCCGGCGGAGGATCCGCAGATCGCAGTTACCGTGATCATTGAAGGAATCGGCTCCGGTGGAGATTATGCGGTTCCCATCGCAAAGCGGGTGTTTGACGCTTATTTTGGCACAGTAGGCTAGGAAAGCGTTTTTTCAAAAGAAAAATTTCTTGCCTACGGCGTATATTTGGGATATACTTGAACTAGTTTAGCGGAAGGGACATGCTCCTTCGCATGGACCGAAGTGCACACCTTACAGGAGGAATTGCAATGATAGAAGCAACAAGCTGTGGCGGTGTGGTTATTTTCCGCGGGAAGATACTGCTTTTGTACAAGAATTTCAAGAACAGGTACGAGGGCTGGGTTCTGCCCAAGGGAACGGTAGAGGCAGGAGAGGAGTATAAGGATACGGCACTTCGGGAGGTGCTTGAGGAAAGCGGAGCAAGAGCTTCCATCATCAAGTATATCGGCAGAAGCGAGTATACCTTTAACGTACCGGAGGATACCGTGGACAAGGAGGTACACTGGTATCTGATGATGGCTGACAGTTATTACAGTAAACCACAGCGTGAGGAATATTTTGTGGACTCCGGATTTTACAAGTACCATGAGGCCTATCATCTGCTGAAGTTCGCCAACGAGAAGCAGATTCTTGAAAAAGCCTATCATGAGTATCTGGATCTGAAAAAGAGAAACCTCTGGGGAAGCAGGAAATATTTCTGAAGGATTCCGGCATCACAGAAGCGGGAACGGAAGGAGAGGCGGGAACGGACAGAACGGATTCCCGCCTCTTTTTTCATCCCCGTGTGCCGCAGGAAGAAAATCCGGCTTCTGGCGGCGCGGAAATGGAAAGAAAAGGTATGAAACCTCCTGAAAACGGCAATGGTTTAAGGGAAGGGTCAGGAAAAGGAGACTTGGCATGGCATGAAGTTTAGCAGCAATCTTTATGTGGGCGAAGGCATCAGGGATCCGGAAAAGGTGAAGTGGAAGCTGAAGCATAATGCGGGACAGTTTTCGGTATATGTGATCGCGCTGGCCGCGTCTTCAGATGACCAGCTTGAAATCATTCACTGCGGATATCTGAAGCAGCGCTGCTTCGATACGGAGCATATGCTTGTGGTCGGCCTCGCATCCAGCAGGCAGGAAGCGCTGGAAATCGTGACCCGGCTTGCTCAGAAGGTGGTCCGGGAAACCGGAGACGCCGATATCAGGGAATATATTCTGAATTCGTGTGCTTCAGAAGGCGCCGGACAGCGTTCCGGGCGGACGCCTTAAGGCGCGCAGGGGGAATATGGAAATCGTTTTTTTAATTTTAAAAACAGTGGGCATTATGCTGCTCATCATACTCTGCCTGTTTCTGATTGCTCTGGCGCTCCTTCTTTTTGTTCCGGTGCGATACCGGATGGAAGGGAGACTGCCGGAGGAAGGAAAGCCGCAGGCATATATCCGGTTTATATGGCTGCTGCAGCTCATAAGCTTTCGCGTGGAATATGCCGACGGGCTTAAGATGACGCTGCGGGCGGCGGGCATCCGTGTCCGGCCGGAACAGTGGAAACGGCGGGGAAAAACGCCGAAAGCCAGGAAAACGGAACAGGGCATGGAAGAAAAGGGCGCCGGTGACGGACCGCCTCCGGAAATGAGGAAGCCTCCGGAGACCGAAAAAGCTCAGGAGATTGGGAAACCTCTGGAGACCAGGAGGTCTCCAGAGACCGGGAACTCTTCCCGGGCAGCGGGAAAAAGGCCGCCCGGTCCGCAGATACCCAAAAAACAGACCTGGGAAGAAGGAACTGCGGCAAAGGAAGAGCGTTCGGAAAAAACGCCTCCGTCCCAAAAGAGCAGGTTGACAGAAAGGCTTCGAAAATGGGCCGCGGCCTGGAAGGAAGCTGTGCGCAGGCTGTCGAAGGCTCTGAAGAATGCAGAGCGGTCCTGGGAACGGATTTTGAAGAAGCTGGAACGTATCCGGGAAACGGCGGTTTATTACAGGGATCTTCTGGCGGAAGATGCCGTGCAGGAAACCATCCGCCGGATCTGGGAGCATGTGAAGGGACTTGTTTTCCATATAAAACCGCGGAAGCTTTCGGCCGATCTTACCATCGGATCGGAAGATCCGGCGGTAACGGGGAAAGTGCTCGCCGTACATGGGATGCTTTATCCGTGGATCGGGGATGAGGTGCGCATCGAACCGGATTTTGAAAAGAGAAGGCTGTGCGGGAAATTTTATGCGGAGGGAAGAATCCGCTCCTGTGTGGTGCTTTATCATATTTTGTGTGTGGTTCTGGACAAAAAGACCTGGACTCTTATCAGACGGCTGAAAAAGGAGGAGCTGACCAATGGCTGAAAATCATAATAACATCAATTCCGTAATGGAATCCCTGCTGAAGGGCGCTAACACGCTGATGTCCACGAAAACCGTGGTGGGAGAGGCGACGAAAATTGACGATACCATCATCATCCCGCTGGTGGACGTAACCTTTGGCGTGGGAGCAGGGGCCAGCAGGAGCGATAAGAAGGATGGCGGAGCAGGAGGGCTTTCCGGAAAGATGACGCCGAGCGCTGTGCTTCTGATCAAGAATGGCCAGACAAAGCTGGTTAATATTAAGAATCAGGACAGCGTGACCAAGATCCTGGATATGATTCCGGATCTGGTGGACCGGTTCACTGCGAAACCGGAGACGATGATGAGCGATGAGGAAGCACAGAAGGCGGCTTTCCCGAACGAGGAAATCTGAGCAGGAATCATGCCGGCGGCGGATGCATAGAATAGCAGTAAGACGGTAAGGAACAGGTGCGGTCGGGATGCGGCAGCTTTGGAAACTGATCGGAATTATTGTATTCAGCATTGCCATCGGCATGTTTTTGACGCTGCTGATTGCGAACCGGCTGGCCGGCCTGATTGTGGCCGCGCTTCTCATGCTGGCCGGTTACAACATGCTGTTCTGTGACAAGTAGCATTGTGAGAAAGAACGGTAAACAGGTAAGAAAAGGCTGCCTAAAACCTGAATCGGTTTCAGACAGCCTTAATTTGTGCCGTGTTTCTCTGTGAGCATCATTCCTTATGCTCTCTCCACTTTGCCGGATCTGAGGCAGCTGGTACAAACATGCATCTTTTTGGAAGCTCCGTTTACCAGACACTTGACGCTTTTCACATTCGAGTTCCAGATACGATTGGATCTTCTATGGGAATGGCTTACGTTGTTACCAAAATGAACGCCCTTGCCGCAAATATCACATTTTGCCATCTTCGCACCTCCTAAACCAATATATTTTTCAAACCGCAACATGTGTATGATAACAGAAAGAAAAAGAATTTGCAAGCGAAATCTGCATAATTTAATAGAGGAAAAATAAATATGTCTTCCATTTTTTTCAGAAAGCGGTTATAATATGCTTATATTTGTGCCGTTTCGGAGAGTGGCATGGCCGTCGGCTCGTGACGGAGAGCGGCTGAAGCCGTTCTGTATTTCGGAAAAGTCATCTGCGGCGGCAGAGAAGGAGGTACTACATGAAGGGTTCATATCTGAACACCCATATGGGCAATATAACGATTGACAAAGAAGTTATTGCACAGTATGCGGGCATCGTCGCCATGGAATGCTTCGGCATTGTGGGGATGGGCATTACGGTGAAGGACGTGGTGAAGCTCTTGAAGAGGGACAACGTGACGAAGGGAATCACCGTTACGGTCAATAACAATAAACTGACACTGGACTTCCATGTGATCGTTTCCTACGGCGTGAGTATTCTGGCAGTATCCAATAATCTGATCGATAATGTGAAGTATAAAGTGGAAGAATTCACCGGTATGGAAATTGAGAAAATCAACATCTTCGTCGAAGGTGTACGAGTGATTGATTAAGGAGGACAGTAGTTGTGAGTTTGCAGACAATTGACGCTGGCTGCCTGGCAAAAATGTTCCTGGCCGGAGCCAAGAGGCTTGAGAGTAAGAAAGAATGGATTAATGAGCTGAACGTATTCCCGGTTCCGGATGGGGATACGGGAACGAATATGACGCTTACCATCATGTCGGCGGCAAAAGATGTGGCCGCCATGGCGGAGCCTGATATGCCGGCACTTTCCAAGGCGATTTCTTCCGGTTCCCTGCGCGGAGCGAGGGGAAACTCCGGCGTTATTCTTTCACAGCTTTTCAGAGGTTTTACCAAGGGAATCCGCGATTATGATGTGATCACGATCCCCGTAATGGCCGCTGCCAGCGAAAAGGCGGTGGAGACGGCATATAAGGCTGTTATGAAGCCGAAGGAAGGAACAATCCTCACCGTGGCGAAGGGCGCGTCCATGAAGGCGAGAGAGCTTGCCGACGCGGGCGAGGAGGATATGGAGAAGTTTTTAAAGGAAATCATCGATCACGCGGAGTATGTGCTCAGCCAGACGCCGGAGATGCTTCCGGTACTGAAGCAGGCGGGCGTGGTGGATTCCGGCGGACAGGGACTTGTGGAGGTGCTTCGCGGTGCGTTTGATGCCTTTACAGGAAAGGTTTCCGCAGACTCCTATGACTTTTCCGAACCGGCAAAGCCTGCCGCTTCGGAAATATCTGCGAAGGGCAGTCTGGAAGCGCAGGCAGGCATGGAGATCAAATTCGGCTACTGCACCGAATTTATCATTATGCTGAACAAGACCTTCAATATCAAGCAGGAGATGGATTTCAAGGCTTATCTGGAGTCCATTGGAGATTCCATCGTGGTGGTTGCGGATGATGACGTGGTGAAGGTGCACGTACATACCAATGACCCCGGACTCGCAATCCAGAAGGCATTGAAGTATGGTGCGCTTTCCAATATGAAGATCGATAACATGCGGCTTGAGCATCAGGAAAAGCTGTTCAAGCTGTCGGAAAAGGAAAAAGAGCAGGAAGCGGCCGGAGAGACTCCCGCAGGAGAAACGGAAGCGGTGGGAGAGCATAAGGAGGTCGGCTTCATCGCAGTCTCTGCCGGAGACGGTCTGGCAGAGATTTTCCGCGGGCTCGGCGTGGATTCCATCATCGAGGGCGGACAGACCATGAATCCCAGCACGGAGGACGTGGTTAACGCGATTCAGAAGGTCAACGCGGATACGGTCTATGTGCTTCCCAACAATAAGAACATCATTCTTGCGGCCAATCAGGCGAAGTATCTGGTAGAGGATAAGAATGTGGTTGTGGTACCCACAAAGACGATTCCGCAGGGCATTACGGCGGTGATCAATTACGTGCCGGATATGGGAGCAGAGGAGAACGAGGCTTCCATGACGGAGGAGATCTCCCATGTGAGAACCGGAGAGGTGACCTATGCGGTGCGCGATACGGTCATTGACGATAAACAGATCCGCCAGGGCGATTACATGGGAATCGGAGACGACGGCATTCTGGCAGTGGGCTCGGATATCTCCGATGTGGCCTATGATATGACTGCGGCCATGATGAGCG